>NZ_JBIRXG010000003.1:0-528791 GCF_044388685.1 Streptomyces sp. NPDC020192
GTTGATAGGCCGGATCTGGAAGCCAGGTAACTGGTGGAGGTGACCGGTACTAATAGGCCGAGGGCTTGTCCTCAGTTGCTCGCGTCCACTGTGTTGGTTCTGAAACCACGAACAGCCCCATGTGCCACACATGGTGCGGCTGACAGTTTCATAGTGTTTCGGTGGTCATAGCGTGAGGGAAACGCCCGGTTACATTCCGAACCCGGAAGCTAAGCCTCACAGCGCCGATGGTACTGCAGGGGGGACCCTGTGGGAGAGTAGGACGCCGCCGAACAAATTTTGAGAAAGGCCCACGCCGGATGGCGTGGGCCTTTCTGCGTTTCAGGGAACCTTTTCGCACGCGTACCCTCCCGAAGAACGGCGGAGCAGGCTCGTATCAGAGCCGGCCCGCCGCCTTCAGGGCCAGATACGCGTCCGCCAGTGCTGGCGCCAGATCTTCCGGAGTCGCGTCCACCACCGTCACTCCATGACGACGGAGCTGTTCCGCGGTGTGCTGACGCTCGCTCTGTGCCTGGGCGGCTGCTGCGGCCTCATACACCGCCTCCGTGTTGCCCCGGGCCTTGGCCATGCGCGCGATGTACGGGTCGGCCACCGAGGCGACGAGAACGGTGTGCCGCTGGGTGAGCTGCGGAAGCACCGGGAGCAGACCTTGTTCCACCGGGGCCGCGTCGAGTGTGGTGAGCAGGACGATCAGGGAACGGCGAGGTGCCGTACGGAGTGCTGTGGCGGTGAGACCGCGTGCGTCGGTTTCGACGAGTTCCGGTTCGAGTGGGGCCATCGCGTTCACCAGGGACGGCAGCACGTCTCCCGCTGAGGCACCCTGGACCAGGGCGCGTACCCGGCGGTCGTAGGCCAGGAGGGCCACGCGGTCGCCGGCGCGGGAGGCGAGGGCCGCGAGGAGCAGAGCCGCGTCCATCGAGGCGTCGAGGCGTGGGGCGTCGCCCACGCGGCCGGCGGAGGTGCGGCCGGTGTCCAGGACCAGCAGGATGTGCCGGTCGCGTTCGGGGCGCCAGGTGCGGACAGCGACGCTGGACTGCCGGGCGGTGGCGCGCCAGTCGATCGAGCGGGTGTCGTCGCCGGGGACGTACTCGCGCAGGCTGTCGAACTCGGTTCCCTCACCACGTGTCAGCACGCTGGTGCGGCCGTCGAGTTCACGCAATCGGGCGAGTTTCGACGGCAGATGCTTTCGGCTGGTGAACGGGGGCAGAATTCGTACAGTCCAGGGCACTTTGTGGGCGCCCTGGCGGGAGAACAGGCCGAGGGGGCCGTAGGAGCGGATCGTGACGCGGTCGGCCTGGCGGTCGCCACGGCGGGTGGGGCGCAGTCTGGTCGTGACGCGCCGGCGTTCACCCGGGGGAATGGTCAGGCGGTGGCGGGAAGCCGCGATCTCGGTGCCGGGCTGCCAGCTGCTCGGCGGCCACGCGTCCCGCAGCTGTGCCCGCAGGGGACGGCGGGACGGGTTGGTGATCGTGAGCGTGACGTCCGCGGTTTCGCCAAGACGTGTGGAGGTGTCGCCGGATCGGGTGAGGACCAGGCGACGTACGGGGGCGGCGAGTGCGAAGTCGCAGGCGCAGGCCAGGGCGAGGGGGCCGTTGACCGCGAGGATGCCCGTCCAGCCTGGTTCCAGGATGCCGACGGGGATCGAGCCGAGGGCCGCGAGGAGGGCAGCGCGTCCGGTGAGTGCCATCAGCGGGGGACCGGGACGTGGGCGAGGATGGCGTTGATGACGGAGTCGGCCGTCACGCCCTCCATCTCGGCCTCCGGGCGCAGTTGGACGCGGTGGCGCAGGGTGGGCAGGGCGAGTGCCTTGACGTCGTCGGGGATGACGTAGTCGCGGCCCGTGAGCCACGCCCACGCGCGCGAGGTGGCCAGGAGGGCGGTGGCGCCGCGCGGTGAGACGCCGAGGGTGAGGGAGGGCGACTCGCGGGTGGCGCGGCAGAGGTCCACGACGTAGGCGGTGATCTCGGGGGACACGGTCGTCTTGGCGACGGCGGCGCGGGCCGCTTCGAGGTCGGCGGGGCCGGCGACGGGGCGTACGCCGGCGGCGCGCAGGTCGCGCGGGTTGAAGCCGGAGGCGTGACGGGTGAGGACGTCGATCTCGTCCTGGCGCGAGGGCAGAGGGATCGTCAGTTTGAGCAGGAAGCGGTCCAGTTGGGCTTCCGGGAGGGGATAGGTGCCCTCGTACTCGACGGGGTTCTGTGTCGCGGCGACCAGGAACGGTTCGGGGAGAGGGCGGGGGGTGCCGTCGACCGTGACCTGGCGTTCCTCCATGGCCTCGAGGAGGGAGGACTGGGTCTTGGGCGGGGTGCGGTTGATCTCGTCCGCGAGGAGGAGGTTGGTGAAGACCGGGCCTTCCTGGAAGGAGAACTCGGCGGTGCGGGTGTCGTAGACGAGGGAGCCGGTGACGTCGCTCGGCATCAGGTCGGGGGTGAACTGGACGCGCTTGGTGTCGAGTTCGAGTGCGGATGCGAGGGCGCGGACGAGCAATGTCTTGGCGACTCCGGGGACTCCTTCCAGTAGGACGTGTCCGCGGCAGAGAAGGGCGACGACGAGGCCGGTCACGGCGGGGTCCTGGCCGACCACGGCTTTGGCGATCTCGGCGCGCAGGGCTTCCAGGGAGGCACGGGCAGTGCCCGCTTCCCCGGTGTTCCCGGCGTTGTCAGTGGTCGGGTCCATCATGGACGGCGTACCTCTCTTTCGAGGGCGTCGAGTTGATCGGTCAGTGCGACGAGGGCCGCGTCGTCGCCGGGCGGCGGTCCGAAGAGGAGGGAGTGCAGGGTCTGTCCTTCGCCGGCGAGGTGGGCGGACAGGGCGGGGAGCAGGGCCTCGGGCGTGTGCGCCTGGGTGACGGGGACGCCGACGAGGGGGGCGAGCCGGGTGCGGGTGGCGGAGCGAAGAGCGGCGGCCGCGCGGTCGCGGGCGTTGGCCTTTCGGTAGAGGCGGGCGCGGCCTTCGTCGGTCTCGGAGGCGCGAATCGCGACGGGGAGTCGTTCGGGCACGAGGGGCCCGAAGCGGCGTGCTCGCCAGAAGGCGGCGAGGGCGGCTGCGATGAACAGCTGGAGTGTGCCCCAGAGCCAGCCCGAGGGAAGCAGGTCGAGGAAGTTCTTCTGGTCGCCGTTATGGGTGGCCGAGGTGTCCGCGAGCGAGGGGAGGTACCAGACCAGATGGGGGCGGGAGCCGAGGAGTTGGAGGGCGAGCGAGGCGTTGCCCTGCTTGCCGAGACGGTTGTTGAAGAGGATGTCGGGCGCGCCGAGCACGACGGTGTCGCCGCCCCCGGATGCCGCGGGGACGCGCAGCAGGGTGGCGAGGCGGTGGCTGGGGTAGCAGGCGTCGGCGTCGAGGTGGGTGGTGGTGTAGCGGATGCCGCCGGTGTCGGCGCTGCCCGCGCGCAGGGCCTCGGGGAGGGCGCAGTCGGGGGCGAGTGTGCTGCGGCTGCTGGTGGCGGGGTCCGCGATGACTCCGGGGACGAGCCGTTCGACGGACCAGCTCCCGGCCGCGACCAGGACGGTGCGCCCGCCGGAGGCCGCGGTGGCCTTGTGCAGTCGGTCCTGTTGACGGGTCGTCAGCAGGTCGGGGACGGCGACCAGGAGGGTGGTGTCCGGGCCGGCGGCGGCGCGCGCCTCGTCGAGTGTGGTGGCCACGCGCGTGGAGACACCGTGGTCGGCGAGGAGTTGGGCGACGGCACGGCTGCCGTAGGGGTCGGCGGAGCGCGGGTCGAGTTCGCCGTGTCGGTCGGTGGAGCGTACGGCGGCCGTGGCGACGGCCGCCGCGAGGAGCAGGACGACGGCGAGAGTGATGCCTCGCGCGCGGGTCCACAGCTGGCGGGCGGTGGGGGCGGTGGAGGTCGCAGGCAGGCCGGCCTCGATGGTCACTGGGCGGCCCCCTGGCGGGTGTTGTGGGCCGTGCTGCTGGTGCTGTCGGCGAGGGCCGGCCTGGTGCGTTCCAGGTCGCGGTCGAGTTCGGCGATGCGCCGGTACGACTGCTCGCTCGCGCTGCGCCCGCCGTACGTCACGTCGTCGAACTCCCGTGCCGAGGAAGCGAGCCGGTCCCTGTGCGCGGGGAGGGTGCCGCCGGCTTCGGCGGCTGCTTCGTCGGCGGTGCGGCCGGGGCGGAGGTCGAGCAGGGCCCGTTCCTCCAGGGCGCGGACGATGGCCCGCATGCGTTCCTGGACGGCCTGGTTCCAGTGGCCCTGGGCCGCGTGCGCCTCGCTGGCCGCGCGGTGTTCGGCGGCGCTGCGGGGGCGGTCGTCGAACAGGACGGCGGCGGAGGCGGGTTGGCGGCGCGGGGTGCCCAGCCGCCACCACAGGGCGGCCAGGACGGCGACGACGAACAGGGTCACGACGACCAGGCCGAGCGTGCCGCCGGGTGTCGCCGAGGCCGCCGAGTTGAACAGCCGGTCGAGCCACTCCCAGAACGCGTTCAGGGCGCGCTGGAACAGGCCGGGGTCGTCCTGGTGGTACATCCGCTTGGACAGTTCACGCCGGGCTGCTTCCCGCGCAGGATCGCGCGGGATGGTCACAGGCGGCGTTTCTCCCGAGCCGCCTGCCACGAGGACGCCAGTGTGCGACGCGCGCAGCAGGCCGCGTACGACCGTGCCGCCGACGCCGGACGGGCCCGCCGCCGTGAGAACTCCCCCCGCGATGCTCACCGCATCAGCTCCCCGGGACGGGACCGGGGGCGCCGGTGCCGTAGCCCTGGACACCGGCGGCGCGGGCCAGTTCGAGGTCGAGGGCCTCGCGGCGGATGCGCTGGTCGATGTAGAGGAGCACGGTGACGCCGGCGCTGATGGGGAGGGTGAGCGTGGCGCCGACCAGCGCGCCGATTCCGCGGATGATCAGGGTCGTCCAACCGATGTGTCCACCGCTGGTGCCGAGCAGGTCGTTCATGCCGTCACCGCTCGCGGCGGCTCCGATGAGGGTGAAGGGGATGGTGACGACCGCCGAGACGATGACGGTGATGAGGAGGGTGAGCAGCATGATGCCGAAGATGCGCCACCAGGAGCCGCGCACGAGCTTGGCCGAGCGCTTCAGGGACTTCACGATGCCCTGCCGCTCCAGCATCAGGGCAGGAGCGGCCAGGTAGTAGCGGATCATCAGCCACACGCCGACGATGGTTCCGCCGAGGAAGCCCAGGGAGAGCAGCGCCGTTCCGGCGTTGTCGCCGCCCCCGGCGATCAGGACGAGCAGGCCGGGCAGTGCTCCGGCGACGATCACGCCGACGAAGATCAGGGCCAGCAGGATGAGCAGACCGAGCAGCTTCAGGATCTGCGGCCGGGCGTCGCGCCAGCTCTCCCGGGTGGTGACCGGTCGGCCGAGAACGGCCCGGCTGGTGATGGTGGTGAGCAGGGCGGTCGCGATGAGGATGGCGGCCGTGCGGATCATCGAGAGAGCGCCGGCGCCGATCATGGTGTCGCGCAGGGCGTGGAGCGCCTCGGAGGGCGTGGTGTTGGGGTTGCTGAGCGTGGTCTGGACGGTGGTGTCGTTCAGGATGAAGCCCTGCAGGAGGACCATGCTGACGTTCATGACCAGGGCGACGGCCAGCGAGATGCCGAGCACCGTGCGCCAGTAGGTGCGCATGGTGGAGACGGCGCCGTCGAGGATCTCACCGACGCCGAGCGGGCGGAGCGGGATGACACCGGGCTTGGCCGCGGGCGGGGGGCCGCCCCAGCCGCCGCCCCAGGCTCCGTAGCCGCCGGGGGCGCCGTAACCGCTGTAGCCGGCGGGCGGGCCTGCGTAGCCGCCGGGAGGGCCTGCGTACCCGCTTCCGTATCCGCCGGGGCCGGGAGTGCCGGGCTGCTGTCCGCCCCAGCCAGGGCCGGGCGGTGGGGGCGGCGGGGCCTGGTGCGGGCCGGGGGCACCGGTGGGCGCGGACCACTGGCCGGGTGGCGGCTGCTCCTTGGACCACTTCGTGCCTGGGCCCTGCGGATCGGTGCCCGGCTGCGGCGCGGGCTCGGTGCCGCCAGGGCGGTCGGCGGGCTCGGTGGGGCCGGACGCGCCGGGTTCCCGCCCCTCGGACGACGGGGCGGATCCGGGCGAGGCCCAGCCCGGAGTGTCTGTCATCGAAACTCCTTCTCGGTGCCGGTCCGCTGTCGCGGCGGCAGGTTGGCAGCCATCGTGCCATGGGGTGGTCGTCCAGGGACCTGCCGCGGTGGGCGCTGGACGCCTTCAATTGTCCGCGGGATCCGGGGCAGACTGACCGCATGGCTGATCAGCAGGAGCGAACCGACAGGGACAAACGGCCGACCGGAATACCCGCGATCCGATGGGAGGAACCACCCGAAGGCCCGGTACTGGTCCTTCTCGATCAGACACGGCTCCCGGCCGAGGAGGCCGAGCTGGTGTGCACGGACGCATCGGCGCTGGTGGAGGCGATCCGTTCGCTCGCCGTGCGGGGAGCGCCGTTGCTGGGGATCGCCGGGGCGTACGGCGTCGCGCTCGCCGCCGTACGGGGATTCGACGTGGCCGAGGCGGCGCGGGCGCTCGCGGGTGCCCGGCCCACCGCGGTGAATCTGTCCGTCGGTGTGCGCCGGGCGCAGGCCGCGTACGAGGCGGCGCTGGCGAAGACCGGCGATCCCGCCGTGGCGGCCGCGGCGGCGCTGACCGCCGCGCGGGCGCTGCACCGCGAGGACGCCGAGGCCAGCGCCCGGATGGCGGCGCACGGGCTGGCGCTGCTGAACGAGCTGCTGCCCGGCGGTGGGCACCGGATCCTGACGCACTGCAACAGCGGTTCGCTGGTGTCGGGCGGGGAAGGTACGGCCTTCGCGGTGGCCCTCGCGGCGCACCGGGAGGGGCGGTTGCGGCGGCTGTGGGTGGACGAAACGCGTCCGTTGCTGCAAGGTGCTCGCCTGACGGCGTACGAAGCGGCTCGCAGCGGCATGGCGTACACCTTGCTCACGGACAACGCGGCGGGTTCCCTGTTCGCGGCGGGCGAGGTGGACGCGGTGCTGATCGGGGCGGACCGGATCGCGGCCGACGGTTCAGTGGCGAACAAGGTGGGGAGCTATCCGCTCGCTGTGCTGGCGCGGTACCACCATGTGCCGTTCATCGTGGTGGCGCCGGTGACGACGGTCGATCCGGACACCCCCGACGGGGCGTCCATCGAGGTCGAGCAGCGCCCCGGCTTTGAGGTGACCGAGGTCACAGCACCCCAGGTGCCGGTGACGGGAGCAGGAGGTGGGATTCCGGTGGCACCCCTGGGGACCCAGGCGTACAACCCGGCGTTCGACGTGACGCCGCCCGAGCTGGTGACGGCGATCGTCACCGAGGAGGGAGCCGTTTCACCCGTGACCGCAGAGGCTCTGGGGGAGCTGTGTGCGAGGTCACGCCAGGTAACGATTAGCTAATGGGATGATGTCGTTTATGAAGGGACGAGTCCTTGTCGTCGACGACGACACCGCACTGGCCGAGATGCTCGGCATTGTGCTGCGTGGTGAAGGTTTTGAGCCGTCTTTCGTAGCCGACGGCGACAAGGCGCTGGCCGCTTTCCGGGAGACCAAGCCCGACCTGGTGCTGCTCGACCTGATGCTGCCCGGGCGGGACGGCATCGAGGTGTGCCGGCTGATCCGGGCGGAGTCCGGGGTGCCGATCGTGATGCTCACGGCCAAGAGCGACACCGTGGATGTCGTTGTGGGCCTGGAGTCGGGCGCCGACGACTACATCGTGAAGCCGTTCAAGCCGAAGGAGCTGGTCGCCCGGATCCGGGCGCGGCTGCGGCGGTCGGAAGAGCCCGCGCCGGAGCAGCTCACCATCGGTGACCTGGTCATCGACGTGGCCGGGCACTCGGTGAAGCGGGACGGGCAGTCGATCGCGCTGACCCCGCTGGAGTTCGATCTGCTGGTCGCGCTCGCGCGCAAGCCGTGGCAGGTGTTCACCCGTGAGGTGCTGCTCGAGCAGGTGTGGGGCTACCGGCACGCCGCCGACACGCGGCTCGTCAATGTGCATGTCCAGCGGCTGCGTTCCAAGGTCGAGAAGGACCCGGAGCGGCCGGAGATCGTGGTGACAGTCCGTGGCGTCGGATACAAGGCCGGACCGAGCTGACATGTCCGGGGACAGCGCCGCTTCGGCTCCCGGCCGGTCCGGGGCCCGTCCGGGGCGGCCTGTCGGCCGGAGTGCCGGTGCGCGGTTCAGGAGTCTCTTCGAGGGCGGGCTGCTCCAGGGCGGGGTCCAGGGCAGCCCGGTCCTCAGGCTGTTCCTGCGCTGGGTGCGCCGTCCGCTGTTGCCGGTGATGCGGCTGTGGCGGCGCAACATCCAGCTGAGGGTCGTCGCGACGACCCTGCTGATGTCGCTGGGCGTCGTGCTGCTGCTGGGCTTCGTCGTGATCGGGCAGGTGCGCAACGGCCTGCTGGACGCGAAGGTGAAGGCCTCGCAGAGCCAGGCCACCGGCGGGTTCGCGGTGGCCAAGCAGAAGGCGGACGAGGCGGCGAGCGGGACCGCCACGGGGACGAACCCGGCCACGGGCACGGGTGACGGCACCTCGACCGCGGACGGACGGCAGTCGCAGAACATCATCCCGTGGATGAGCGATCTCGTGGAGTCGCTGTCCAGCGGTGGCGCGGGCGCCTTCGACGTGGTGACGCTGCCCGTCGGCGACGACAGCGGCGGCGGCCGCAGCCCGCGCGGCTCCGGGAACGTCAATCCGACCTCCAGCGTGCCCGCGGACCTGCGGGAGCGGGTCAACAGCGGTACGACGGCCGCGCAGAGCTACACCCGGATCGTCTACTCCAACGGCAAGGAGGCGCAGCCCGCGCTGGTCATCGGCAAGCAGGTCAACGACCCCAACGGGCGGCCGTACGAGCTGTACTACCTCTTCCCGCTCACGCAGGAGGAGAAGTCCCTGAGCCTGGTCAAGGGCACCCTCGCGACCGCCGGGCTGTTCGTCGTCGTCCTGCTCGGCGCCATCGCCTGGCTGGTGGTGCGCCAGGTCGTCACGCCGGTGCGGATGGCGGCCGGGATCGCCGAGCGGCTCTCCGCCGGGCGGCTGCAGGAGCGGATGAAGGTCACCGGCGAGGACGACATCGCGCGCCTCGGCGAGGCCTTCAACAAGATGGCGCAGAACCTCCAGGTGAAGATCCAGCAGATGGAGGACCTGTCGCGGATGCAGCGCCGGTTCGTGTCGGACGTCTCGCACGAGCTGCGCACCCCGCTGACGACCGTCCGGATGGCCGCCGATGTCATCCATGAGGCGCGCGAGGACTTCGACCCGGTGACCGCGCGTTCGGCGGAACTGCTCGCCGACCAGCTGGACCGGTTCGAGTCGCTGCTCGCGGATCTGCTGGAGATCAGCCGGTTCGACGCGGGTGCGGCGGCGCTGGAGGCCGAGCCGATAGACCTCAGGGAGGTCGTCCGGCGCGTGGTCAGTGGCACCGAGCCGCTCGCCGAGCGCAAGGGCACGCACATACGCGTGGTCGGCGATCAGCAGCCCGTCGTCGCCGAGGCCGATGCCCGCCGCGTGGAGCGCGTGCTGCGCAACCTCGTGGTCAACGCCGTCGAGCACGGCGAGGGCAAGGACGTCGTCGTCAAGCTCGCCACGGCGGGCGGCGCGGTCGCCGTCGCGGTGCGCGACTACGGCGTCGGGCTCAAGCCGGGCGAGGCCACGCGCGTGTTCAGCCGCTTCTGGCGCGCGGACCCGGCACGCGCGCGTACCACGGGTGGTACGGGCCTCGGGCTGTCCATCGCCCTGGAGGACGCGCGGCTGCACGGCGGCTGGCTGCAGGCCTGGGGCGAGCCGGGCGGCGGCTCGCAGTTCCGGCTGACGTTGCCGAGGACCGCCGACGAACCGCTGCGGGGCTCGCCGATACCGCTGGAGCCCAAGGACTCGCGCCGTAACCGCGGCCTCGACGAGGCCGGCCTGCCCGGCGGGAGTGGGGAGAAGCGGGCTACCGTTCCCGTGCAGCAGGGTGGCCCTGCCGCGCCCTCGCTGCCGCCGCGTGCGCCGCGACTGGCCGGTGTCACTCCGGCCGCCGACCCGGCCGCCCTGCCCGGCAACGGCAACGGCGCGCGCGTGGTGCCCCGGTCCACCGGCGGCCCGCGGCGCCTGGACGACGGGACCGCCGCAGGCTCGGCGGCCGACCCGGGCGTGGCCCGGCCGGACACGGGCGGCGCACCGCAGGACTCGACCGAGCCAGGGGAGGCATTTCGTGGGCGCTGACCGCAAGGGGGGCGTCCGGCTGCGGCCCGGGCGCGCGGTGGCGTACACCGCCTTGGGGGCCGTTCTCCTGGCGGGGTGCGCCTCGATGCCCGACAGCGGAGACCTGCGGAACGTGGAGTCCACACCGCGGCAGGACACCGGGGTACGGGTGTTCGCCATGCCGCCGGCCGAGGGCGCCGGGCCGGCCGAGATCATGCAGGGCTTCCTGGAGGCGCTGACCAGCGACGACCCGGACTACGACACGGCTCGCAAGTACCTGACGGACGACGCCGCGCGCGCGTGGCGGCCGGAGCGGTCGACCACGGTCCTCGCGAACGGGCCGAGCATCGAGCCCGACTGCCGCGCGGGCGCCAAGCCCGATCCGGCCAGCAGCGTCACCTGTGTGCTGGCCGGCACCCGGGTCGCGACCGTGGACGCGCATCAGGCCTACCAGCCCGCCGACGGCTCCTACAGCAAGAAGGTGCACCTCGCGCGGAACGCCAAGACGGGGCAGTGGCGCATCGACGGGCTGCCCGACGGCGTCGTCATGGGCAAGTCGGACTTCCAGCGCAACTACACGTCCGTCGACAAGTACTACTTCGCCTCCGACACGACGGTCGGGGCGACGGGACAGCCGGTGGCGGTGGCCGATCCGGTGTTCGTGCGCAGCAAGGTGGACCCGATGACGCAGATGGTCCGCTCGCTGCTGGACGGCCCCACCAGCTGGCTCGGCCCGGTCGTCAGGTCCAGTTTTCCGACCGGTACGGCCCTGCAGAAGGACGTGTCGGGGCTGGCTCCGGACGATCAGAACAAGCTGACAGTGCCGTTGAACCTCAAGGAATCCCAGGTCGCGCCGGGCAAGTGCACCGAGATGGCGACGCAGGTGCTGTTCACCCTGAGGAACCTCGTACCGACGCTGGAGTCCGTCGCGCTGGAGGGCGTCGGCGGCAGGCGGCTGTGCGATCTGAGTGAGGAGCGCGCCGAGTCCGTCGCCTGGCACGGGTCGGCCAAGAGCCCCGAGTACCTGTACTTCCTCGACGGCAGGCACCGGTTGGTGCGGATGCCGACGGGGAGCACGGGTACCAGTGCCCTGCCGGTGCCGGGTGCGTTCGGCGAGGGCGACAAGGGCCTGGAGTCGGTGGCGGTGTCGCGGGACGAGCACAGTGCGGCCGGGGTCGGCGACTCGGGCAAGTCGCTGTACGTGACGTCGCTGGCCTCGGGCAGTCTGCTCGGGAACGCGCTGCTGACCAGCGCGGGCCCGACCCCGGCCGACCGGCTGACGACGCCGAGCTGGGACGCCCGCGGCGACCTGTGGGTGGCCGACCGGGACCCGCACCGTTCCCGGCTGTACGTCGTGGCACAGGGCGCCGCCAAACGGCAGGAGGTCGCGGTCCCGGAGCTGTCCGGGCAGATCAAGGACGCCCGGGTGGCGGCCGACGGGGTACGGATCGCGCTGGTCGTGGAGAAGGACGGCAAGCAGTCCCTGCTCATCGGCCGGATCCAGCGTGACGACGGCACCGGGGAGGGCACCTCGGTGGTCGAACTTCGCTCGGCCGCACCGGACCTGGAGCAGGTCAGCGCCCTGTCGTGGGCCGGTGACAGCAGGCTGCTCGCGGTCGGCAGGGAGCAGGGCGGCGTGCTGCAGATGCGGTACGTCCAGGTCGACGGCTCCACGCTCGACGGTCCGGCGCCGGGCGCTCTCACCGGCGTCAAGGCGATCGCCGCGTCCGAGGACGAGCGGGTCCCGCTGGTGGCCTACTCGGAGGACGACGGGGTCGTACGGCTGCCGTCCGGGGCGCAGTGGCAGAAGGTGGACAAGGACGGAACGGCACCGGTCTATCCGGGCTGAGCGGGGCCATGCCTGCCCGTCTGCCCCTTCCCTCGTGGGGCCGCGTTCCTCCGTGTGAGTGACGGGCGTTGTGCGGTCCCCCGAGTTGTCCACAGGGCGTTGTCCACAGGGGTGGCCGGGTGCCTTCGGGCTTGGCACAGTGGTGGGCATGCGGGGGTGGTGGCGGGACCTCACCGACCTGGTGCTTCCGGCCGACTGCGCGGGCTGTGGAGCGCCTCGTACGGCGCTCTGCCCGCGATGCCGGGTCGCGTTGGACGGGCGGGTGCCGAGGCGGGTGCGGCCGGTGCCGGAGCCGGCCGGGCTGCCGGTGGTGCATGCGGCGGCTCCGTACGCACAGGAGGTGAGGGAGCTGCTGCTCGCCCACAAGGAGCGGGGCGCCCTGTCCCTCGCGGGAGTGCTGGGCGCGGCCTTGGCGAGGGCCGTGCAGGCGGGGCTCACCGGGAGTGGCGCGGGTGCCGGGATCGGTATCGGTGCCGGTCCGGGGTCGGGAGCCGACGGCGGGGCAGTTGGGTCCTGGAGTGGCGGGACCGTGGTGCTCGTCCCCGTGCCCTCCGCCCGGTGGGCCGTGCGGGCACGGGGGCACGATCCGGTACGGCGGATGGCGCTCGCGGCGGCCGGGGAGCTGCGGCGCGCCGGGACGCCGGCCCGGGTGGCGGCCGTCCTGCGCCAGCGGCGGCCGGTGGCGGACCAGGCCGGACTCGACGCGCGGCGACGCCTGGAGAACCTCTCTGGCGCGCTGGAGGTGATGGCGGGCGGTGACCGGCTGCTCGACGCGGGGCAGGTCGTGCTCGTCGACGACCTGATCACGACGGGCGCCAGCCTCGCGGAGGCGGCGCGGGCCTTACGGGAGGTGGCTCTGTTGCGCCGAGAGAGGGGACGCGGAGTGAGAACCTCCGTGTACTCGACCGTAACTCGGGAAGGAAGGGAAGAACGACGGAGCGGAACGCGGCCGGACGACGGGAAGTGGGTGCATGGTGCACCGGAAAAGACGGCGTCGAACGCCCCCGGGTGCGCGTTCCGTGCGGCGGTGGTCGCCGCGCCTCGGGATTCTTTCGAAATAAACAGGAACTGACCGCCAACCTGCATCGTTGCAGGTAGTGACAGGGGAAATTCACCTGAACGGAGGTACGCCGCAGTAGAGGGTGACGACATCCGTCCGGGCGAGATATGTTCGGTTGTGAGGAAAGGCGCAGGCCACACCTCTCATATCCGAATGCCGCGGCGCGGTTTCCGCAATCACCCGCGCTCAGGGGGTGAAGATCTTGCCCATGGGGGAGGAGGAGGTGAAGTCACCGAGTCCGAGGTCCGGGGTTCACCGGACCTGGTGCAAAAGGGAGATGCTCCGCCGACCGAGCGGAGCGATCCGGGAACGGAGTTCTGCGTGGACATCGTCGTCAAAGGCCGCAAGACCGAGGTGCCCGAGCGGTTCCGCAAGCACGTGGCCGAGAAGCTGAACCTGGAGAAGATCCAGAAGCTCGATGGCAAGGTGATCAGCCTCGACGTCGAGGTGTCCAAGGAGCCCAACCCCCGACAGGCCGACCGCTGTGACCGAGTGGAGATCACCCTCCGCTCCCGCGGTCCGGTGATCCGGGCGGAAGCGGCGGCCAGCGACCCGTACGCGGCACTCGACCTGGCGGCGGAGAAGCTGGACGCCCGGCTGCGCAAGCAGCACGACAAGCGTTTCTCACGGCGCGGTACGCGCCGGATCTCGGCGGCCGAGGTCCCCGACCACGTCCCGGGCGTGGCGACGCTGAACGGCAACGGCCTGCCCGTCCATGAGGAAGAGGCGGACGGAGTACCGACGAAGAAGATCGGCTCGCTGGAGATCAAGGGGGAGGGCCCCCTGGTCGTCCGCGAGAAGACACACGTAGCCGCACCGATGAGCCTCGACCAGGCCCTCTACGAGATGGAACTGGTCGGGCACGACTTCTACCTGTTCGTCGACGCGGAGACGAAGCAGCCGAGCGTCGTCTACCGGCGTCACGCCTACGACTACGGCGTGATCCATCTCGACCAGGACCAGATGGTCGCTGAGGCGCCCCCGGCGGCGGGGGGCACGCTGGGCGGCTGATCCACCCGGAAGAAGCGGAACCGGTGCCCCTGGCAGCGCGTGTGCGCCCCCAGGGGCACCGGTGTGCGACCACTTCACGCCCCGCACGTCACCTCGGCGTCGCCCGGGCATGAAATCATGGCCGGACCGGCCCAACCGGTGGGCCGTTGCCTTGGGTTGGCGATGGCGCGGGACAACAGGCCACAGCCTTCAGGGGGAGGAACGATGGCGGACACCTTCGGACCGATGCGGGACGAAGACGCCGACGACGGTGTCATCGGCGCAGGACCCGGTGCGGGCTCGTCACGTGAGGAGCCGATCAGAGTCCTGGTCGTGGACGACCACGCCCTCTTCCGGCGCGGCCTGGAGATCGTGCTCGCGGCCGAGGAGGACATCCAGGTCGTCGGCGAGGCGGGCGACGGCGCCGAGGCCGTCGAGAAGGCCGCCGACCTGCTGCCCGACATCGTGCTGATGGACGTCCGCATGCCCAAGCGGGGCGGGATCGAGGCCTGCACCTCGATCAAGGAGGTGGCCCCCAGCGCGAAGATCATCATGCTGACGATCAGCGACGAGGAGGCCGACCTCTACGACGCGATCAAGGCGGGGGCGACCGGATACCTCCTCAAGGAGATCTCCACGGACGAGGTGGCGACCGCCATTCGCGCGGTGGCCGACGGGCAGTCGCAGATCAGCCCGTCCATGGCCTCCAAGCTCCTCACCGAGTTCAAGTCGATGATCCAGCGCACCGACGAACGCCGGCTGGTGCCCGCGCCGCGGCTGACCGACCGGGAGCTGGAAGTCCTCAAACTCGTCGCCACGGGGATGAACAACCGGGACATCGCCAAGGAGCTGTTCATCTCCGAGAACACCGTGAAGAACCACGTCCGCAACATCCTGGAGAAGCTCCAGCTGCACTCCAGGATGGAAGCCGTGGTCTACGCGATGCGGGAGAAGATCCTCGAGATCCGGTAGCGGATCCCGCAGCGGATCGGGTGGGCTAGGCGAGGGTGCGGGCGAGCTCCCGCGCCAGGGGCTCGCGCAGTTCGGGCGCGTCGACGCGCTCGACGCGGACGTCCGCGCAGTTCACCCAGCCGGCCGCCTCGATCAGGGCCTGGGCGACCGCCGGGACCGCCTTCGCATCGTCCAGGGTGACCTGCCTGGCCACCAGCGTGCGGCCCTCGCGGGCCGGGTCCACCCGTCCGACCAGCCGGCCGCCCGCCAGCACAGGCATGGCGAAATAGCCGTACACACGCTTCGGCTTGGGGACGTACGCCTCCAGGCGGTGGGTGAAGCCGAAGATCCGTTCCGTGCGCGCCCGCTCCCAGATCAGTGAGTCGAACGGCGACAGCAGTGTCGTACGGTGCCGGCCGCGCGGTGGCGTCGCCAGGGCCGCCGGGTCGGCCCAGGCGGGTCTGCCCCAGCCCTCGACCTCGACGGGTACCAGCCCCGAGTCGGCGATCACCGCGTCGACCTGCTCGCCCTTGAGGCGGTGGTAGTCGGCGATGTCCGCGCGCGTGCCCACGCCCAGGGACTCGCCGGCCAGCCGGACCAGGCGGCGCAGGCACTCGGTGTCGTCCAGCTCGTCGTGCAGCAGCGCGTCCGGGACAGCGCGCTCGGCGAGGTCGTACACGCGCTTCCAGCCGCGTCGCTGGACGCACACCACCTCGCCGTACATCAGCGCGCGCTCCACGGCGACCTTGGTGCCCGACCAGTCCCACCAGTCGCTCGTCTTCTTCGCGCCGCCCAGTTCCGTGGAGGTCAGCGGGCCCTCCGCGCGCAGCTGCTTGATGACCTGGTCGTAGGTGCCGTCGGGCAGCTCGTGGTTCCAGTGCGGGCGGTGGCGGTAGGCGCGGCGGCGGAACGCGAAGTGCGGCCACTCCTCGATCGGCAGGATGCACGCCGCGTGCGACCAGTACTCGAACGAATGAGTGTCGTTCCAGTAAGCGGCTTCGACCGTCTTGCGGCCGACCGCGCCGAGCCGGGCGTAGGGCACGAGTTCGTGGGAGCGGGCGAGGACCGAGATCGTGTCGAGCTGGACCGCGCCGAGGTGGCGCAGCACCCCGCGGACACCCGCCCGCCGGTCGGGCGCGCCGAGGAAGCCCTGGGCCCGCAGGGCGATACGGCGGGCGTCGTCCGCGGTGAGGGTGGTGGTCGGGCGCGGAAGGGTCGTCATGCCCCGGACCCTAGAGGCCGCCACTGACAATCCGCGCTGACCTGGTCTTTTGCCCGGCGTGGGTCAGCTGCGGGCGGGCAGGTACGGCGCCGTGGACGGGAGGCTCAGGTCCGAGGGGAGCAGGGAGCCGACCCAGCAGTCCCGGCGCACCCCCTTGTTGTTGATCGCGGAGCGCAGGGTGCCCTCGATGGTGAAACCCGCGCGTTCGGCCACCGCGCGGGAGGGGTGGTTGCCGACCTCGGCACGCCATTCGACCCGGTCGACGCCCACCTCGGTGAAGATCCACCGGCAGGCGGTGAGCGTGGCCTCGGTGACGTAGCCACGCCCGCGGTGCTCCGCCGTCGCCCAGAAACCGACCTCTGCCACGCCGAGCGAGCGCATGGTGAGACCGAGCATGCCGGCGAGCTCCCCGCCCGGCAGGAAGACGCCGAAGGTGAACATCGAACCCTGCGCCCAGCCGTCCGGGACCAGCTGCTCCGTGAAGCCGCTCGCGTGCTCGGGCAGATAAGGGGACGGGATGGTGGTCCAGCGCTGGATGCCGGGATCCTGGGCGGCCTCGTACACCGCCTGCGTGTCGGGCGCGCCGACCGTGCGCAGGATCAGGCGGTCCGTGGTGAGTGTGACGGGTTCCATCGGCCGATTGTGCTCGGCGGCACGCGCGCGGGCCATCGGTTTTCGCCGTGCGTGAGCGCGTGATCACATTTCGCGCAAATCCTTGCGCGGATGCGGCACTATCCCTGTGCCACGTCCGTTGTCCTGGATGAAGCAGCCGTCGGGCCGCCAGGCCTCCCGGCCCAGCCGGGTCCTCGCATACGATGGCCGTTGCTCAGTAAGTCAAATGGAAACCGACCGTCCCAGGCCCGACCGGCAAGGAGACAAACCCCCGTGTCCGTCCTCTCGAAGATCATGCGTGCAGGCGAAGGCAAGATCCTGCGCAAGCTGCACCGCATCGCGGACCAGGTCAACTCCATCGAAGAGGACTTCGTCGACCTCTCCGACGCCGAGCTGCGGGCCCTCACCGAGGAGTACAAGCAGCGGTACGCCGACGGTGAGAGCCTGGACGACCTGCTCCCCGAGGCGTTCGCCACCGTCCGCGAGGCGGCCAAGCGCGTGCTCGGCCAGCGCCACTACGACGTGCAGATGATGGGCGGCGCCGCCCTGCACCTCGGCTACGTGGCCGAGATGAAGACCGGTGAGGGCAAGACCCTCGTGGGCACGCTGCCCGCGTATCTGAACGCGCTGTCCGGTGACGGCGTGCACCTCATCACGGTCAACGACTACCTGGCCGAGCGCGACTCCGAGATGATGGGCCGCGTCCACAAGTTCCTGGGCCTGAGCGTCGGCTGCATCCTCGCCAACATGACGCCGGCCCAGCGCCGCGAGCAGTACGCGTGCGACATCACCTACGGCACGAACAACGAGTTCGGCTTCGACTACCTGCGTGACAACATGGCGTGGTCGAAGGACGAGCTGGTCCAGCGCGGCCACAACTTCGCCATCGTCGACGAGGTCGACTCCATCCTGGTCGACGAGGCCCGTACGCCGCTGATCATCTCCGGCCCGGCCGACCAGGCCACCAAGTGGTACGGCGACTTCGCCAAGCTGGTCCTGCGCCTGAAGAGGGGCGAGGCCGGCAACCCGCTCAAGGGCGTCGAGGAGACCGGCGACTACGACGTCGACGAGAAGAAGCGCACGGTCGCCATCCACGAGTCAGGCGTCAGCAAGGTCGAGGACTGGCTGGGCATCGACAACCTCTACGAGTCGGTGAACACCCCGCTGGTCGGCTACCTCAACAACGCCATCAAGGCCAAGGAACTGTTCAAGCGCGACAAGGACTACGTCGTCATCGACGGCGAGGTCATGATCGTCGACGAGCACACGGGCCGTATCCTCGCCGGCCGCCGCTACAACGAGGGCATGCACCAGGCGATCGAGGCGAAGGAAGGGGTGGACATCAAGGACGAGAACCAGACGCTCGCCACGATCACCCTGCAGAACTTCTTCCGCCTCTACACCAAGCTCTCCGGCATGACCGGTACGGCGATGACCGAGGCCGCCGAGTTCCACCAGATCTACAAGCTCGGCGTCGTCCCGATCCCGACCAACAAGCCGATGATCCGCAAGGACCAGTCGGACCTGATCTACCGCACCGAGGTCGCCAAGTTCGAGGCGGTCGTCGACGACATCGCCGAGAAGCACGAGAAGGGCCAGCCGATCCTCGTCGGCACGACCTCCGTCGAGAAGTCGGAGTACCTCTCGCAGCAGCTCTCCAAGCGCGGCATCCAGCACGAGGTGCTCAACGCCAAGCACCACGAGCGCGAGGCCACGATCGTCGCGCAGGCGGGTCGCAAGGGTGCGGTCACGGTGGCCACCAACATGGCCGGCCGTGGTACGGACATCAAGCTCGGCGGCAACCCCGAGGACCTCGCCGAGGCGGAGCTGCGCCAGCGCGGCCTCGACCCCGAGGAGCACATCGAGGAGTGGGCCCAGTTCCTGCCCGCCGCCCTGGAGCGGGCCGAGCAGGCGGTCAAGGCCGAGAAGGACGAGGTCGAGGAGCTCGGCGGGCTGTACGTGCTGGGCACCGAGCGGCACGAGTCGCGCCGTATCGACAACCAGCTGCGCGGTCGTTCCGGCCGTCAGGGCGACCCGGGCGAGTCCCGCTTCTACCTCTCCCTCGGCGACGACCTGATGCGTCTGTTCAAGGCCCAGATGGTCGAGCGTGTGATGTCCATGGCCAACGTGCCGGACGACGTGCCGATCGAGAACAAGATGGTCACGCGCGCGATCGCGTCCGCGCAGTCGCAGGTCGAGCAGCAGAACTTCGAGACCCGTAAGAACGTTCTGAAGTACGACGAGGTGCTCAACCGGCAGCGCGAGGTCATCTACGGCGAGCGCCGTCGCGTGCTGGAGGGCGAGGATCTGCACGAGCAGGTCCAGCACTTCATGAACGACACGATCGACGCGTACGTCGCCGCGGAGACCGCCGAGGGCTTCCCCGAGGACTGGGACCTGGACCGGCTGTGGGGCGCCTTCAAGCAGCTCTACCCGGTGAAGGTGGACATCGAGGAGCTGGAGGAGGCCGCCGGTGACCGGGCCGGTCTGACCGCCGAGTTCATCTCCGAGTCCATCAAGGAAGACATCTACGAGCAGTACGAGAGCCGTGAGACACAGCTCGGCTCCGAGATCATGCGGGAGCTGGAGCGCCGGGTCGTGCTGTCGGTCCTCGACCGCAAGTGGCGCGAGCACCTCTACGAGATGGACTACCTCCAGGAGGGCATCGGCCTGCGCGCGATGGCGCAGAAGGACCCGCTGGTCGAGTACCAGCGCGAGGGCTTCGACATGTTCACCGCGATGATGGAGGGCATCAAGGAGGAGTCCGTCGGCTATCTGTTCAACCTGGAGGTCCAGGTCGAGCAGCAGGTCGAGGAGGTCCCGGTCGAGGCCGCCGAGGCGGCCGCCGAGGGTGTCCAGGAGACGGTGCCGGCGCAGGCGGGCGCTCGTCCCGAGATCCGTGCCAAGGGGCTGGATGTTCCGCAGCGGCGGGATCTGCACTTCTCCGCGCCGACGGTGGACGGTGAGGGTGGCATCGTCGAGCGTGACCTGGAGGACGACGAGCCGGTGCGGTCGGAGGCCGACGGGCTGACGCGGGCCGAGCGGCGGCGTCAGGCCAAGGGCGGCGGACGGCGCCGGAAGAAGTAACGGGCGTTCGCGGTCGTTCGGCTGCTGAACCGAGCGGGGCCGGGTTCCTTTTGGGGCCCGGCCCTTTGCGTTGCCCTTATGCGGTCGGTTGGGGGCGGGCTGTGGCTTCTACCGCTGTGCAGCGCCAGCGGAGGTCCTGGCCCAGTTCCAGGCGGAACGCCAGGGCTCGGAGCTGGTCGCCCGCGGCGATGCGGGCGAAGACCTCCAGGGCGCCGTCGCAGGGGACGTAGTAGCCGATGTCGTGGATGACGGGGCGGGAGCCTCGGGTGCGCAGGGGCCGGCGTTCGGCGAGGCGGGTGAGGTCGTCGTAGGCGCGGCCGGCGGTGTGGCGGAGCATCCAGTGGACGGGGCGCTGACCGCTCAGGACGGCCAGGAGACGGTCCGTGAAGACGTCGGTGGGCCGGACCGGGGGCTGAGTGGCATCCGGGGCGGTGCGGGGCTTGGCGGCCGTCCTGGAGGTGGGCGGGGTGTCGCGGCTGCTCCTCGTCGGTGGCTTGCGGGGCGGGGCGCCGCCCGGGCGGCGGGTGTCGTGGCGGGTCGGCGGGCGGTGGCGCGGGCGGGGCTGGGCGGTACGGCTCATGACCTTGTTCATGGGGTCCCCGTTCGGCTGGCCCGGTTGATACCGGGCGGTAACTCGCTGGTGGGGATCTTGTACGGGGCGGCGAGCCGGGTGGCAAGGACGGCGGCACCGGCCGGGGAGAGACGGAAAGGTTCACCTATCCGGGGGACCCGGGGTGCCCGGAACCCCGGGATTCCGCGGGTGCACCGGGTGAATTCCCGGCCTGGTGTCCACGGCTTCAGGGGCGTGGGTGGGGACTCGAAAGGGGACCCCACACGTATCCTGAAGGCCCTCGATGCTTTGATCAGGAAAGAGCGGCCAGCATGCGCGTGTACGTCCCCCTGACCCTCCCCGCGCTCGCCGAGGCGCACAAGACGGGTGAGCTGGGGAGCGGCCCCTTCGTCGCGTACGCCGTCACGCCCGCGCTGCGCGAGTGGTACGTCTCCGAGGACGTCGAGGAGCTGGAGTACGCCGCGCTCAGCCGGGCCGCGCTGGCCTCGCTGCGGCGGATCGCGGCCGATCCGGGTGCGGTACGGCGCCGGGTCGTGGTCGCCGTGGACGTGCCGGACGGTGCCGCGCGTGTCGATCCGGACCGCGGGCTCGATCCGGCGGCGCTGGGCGAGGTGACCGTGACGTCGAGCGTGCCGCTCGCGAAGGCGGCCGCGGTGCATGTCGACGCCGATGACGCCGAGCAGGATGTGGCCGCGGCGGCGGAGGCGTTGGAGGCGGCCGACGGTGGCGACGAGGACGCGCAGTTCGTCGTGGACGGGGCGGACGACCACGAGCTGCTGTGGTACGCCACGCAGGAGATTCCCCACCTGGTCGGGCCGGCCGTCTGACCTCTGACCGGGGTGTGCGGCCGGGCTGGTTGTCAGTGGGGGCGGGTACGGTTTTCGGCATGGGGATGCACGGAAGCGCGCACATCGTCTGGGACTGGAACGGGACGCTGTTCCACGACAATGACGCGATCATCGGGGCGACGAACGCGGCCTTCGCCGAGCTGGGGCTCGCGCCGATCACGCTGGAGGAGTACCGGGAGCTGTACTGCGTGCCGGTGCCGAAGTTCTATGAGCGGCTGCTCGGGCGGTTGCCGACCGAGGCCGAGTGGGAGCTGATGGACGGGGTGTTCCATCGGCACTATGCCGCGCAGCGGGGGCTGTGCGGGCTGACCGAGGGGGCGGCGGAGCTGCTCGCCGGGTGGCGGACCGCGGGGCACAGTCAGTCGCTGCTGAGCATGTACGGGCATGAGGAACTGGTTCCGCTCGTGCGGGGGTTCGGCATCGAGGCGCATTTCCTGCGGGTCGACGGGCGTACGGGGCCGTCCGGGGGGAGCAAGGCCGAGCACATGGTGCGGCATCTGGAGGCGCTGGGGGAGGGCGTGGAGGCCGCGCGGACCGTGGTGATCGGGGACGCGGCGGACGACGCGGTCGCGGCGCGGAAGGTGGGGGCGCGGGCTGTGCTGTACACCGGGGGGTCGCACAGCCGGGCCAGTCTCGAGGAAGTCGGGGTGCCGGTGGTGGACACGTTGGCGGATGCGGTGCGGGAGGCCCAGCGAATAGCGGCGTAGCCGACGCTGGTGGGGGCTGGGCGGGGTTGGGCCGCAGTCACGGTGGCCCGCCGTCCCCGCGGTTACGGCAGGCCGACCGCGCTTCTCGCAGCTGAGTCCTCACACCGCCGGTGCCGTAGCCCTCAGTACCTTCAGGAATTCGCGCATCCATGCCGGGTGGTCCGGCCAGGCCCGGGAAGAGACCAGGGTGCCGTCCACCACCGCTTCGGTGTCCTGGAAGTCCGCGCCGGACGCCTGCATGTCCGGTTCGAGGGCGGGGTACGCCGTGACGCGGCGGCCGCGCAGGGTGTCGATCGCCGCGGTGAGCAGGGGACCGTGGCAGATCTGGGCGACCGGCTTGTCGGCGTCGAAGAAGGCCTTGAGGATTTTGCGGAGTTCCGGGTCGTTGCGCAGATACTCCGGGGCCCGGCCGCCGGGGATGACGAGGGCCGCGTACGCGCCGGGGTCGACGTCGGCGAAGGCCAGGTCGGCGGGCCAGGTGTAGCCGGGCTTCTCGGTGTAGGTGTCGTAGCCGGGCTCGAAGTCGTGCACGACGAAGCGCAGGGTCTTGCGGGAGGGGGCCGCGATGTGGACCTCGTAGCCTTCCTCGAGCAGGCGCTGATACGGGTAGAGGACTTCCAGGGACTCCGCTGCGTCGCCGGTGACGATCAGGATCTTCGCGGGCATGTCGGCTCCTCCGGGCAGGCAGGGTGTGCTCTCAGAGTGCGGCCGGGAGTCTCACGGCCGCACCCCGACAGACCTGACACTGACACCTACCCGGACCCGCCCCGCGCCTCACCGGGGACCAGGACCCGGCTCCGAATACGTCACCCACCCCCACCCCACCCCTGTGCAGAACGTCAAACTTCCACCCCCTGTTTTGTACACATACGGCTCATGACGGGCCCCGGGTGAGGAGCGATAGCCTTGTGGCGTGATCAGCGCGATATCTCGCGGGGGCGATCGTGTCCCTGCCCTGCGCCCGGGTTGCACGGAACACCTCCGTGGCCGGGCGGCGGTCGCTGGTCTTCGCGGGCGGGGCGGGGCCGCAGGGGCTCCCGGGACGCCGAGGACACCCCTGGGCACGGACGCGCTGAGAGCAGCGTCACAGCTGGCGGGCGCGTCGACAATGGCCCAAATCCCCCCGCTCATCTCACCTCGCGGCATAGCGTCTGAGCAGTCCGGACACCCCGGGCTGTGGCGTCGAGCCGGAGGGAAAGAGACCGTACTTCCTTCTACGTCACGCAACGGCGCGCGACAGGAGCCAGAGGACAATGCAGACCAAGCTGGACGAAGCCAAGGCCGAGCTGCTCGAGAGGGCCGCCCGGGTAGCTGAGAACAGCCCGGTCGGGGGGCACCTACCGACCGGGACCGCGGGCAAGGGCTCCCCGGACACCCCGGACAGCGAGTCCGTGCGCGCGTTCCTCCAGCGCTACTACCTGCACACCGCCCCGGAAGACCTCGCCGACCGCGACCCGGTCGACGCCTTCGGTGCCGCGGTCTCGCACTACCGTCTCGCCGAGAACCGCCCTCAGGGCACGGCGAACGTCCGGGTCCACACCCCGACCGTGGAGGAGAACGGGTGGACCTGCAGCCACACCGTGGTGGAGGTCGTCACCGACGACATGCCCTTCCTCGTCGACTCCGTCACCAATGAGCTGACCCGGCAGGGGCGGGGCATCCATGTCGTCATCCACCCGCAGTTCGTCGTCCGGCGGGATCTGACCGGCAAGCTGATCGAGGTTCTCCCCACTCCGCCGTCCGGCGATCTTCCGCACGACGCGCACATCGAGTCCTGGATCCACGTCGAGATCGACCGCGAGACCGACCGAGCCGACCTGAAGCAGATCACCGCCGATCTGCTGCGCGTGCTGTCCGACGTCCGCGAGGCCGTCGAGGACTGGGAGAAGATGCGCAGCACGGCTACCCGGATCGCCGACGGTCTGCCCGAGGAGGCCGCCCCGAGCGACCTGGCCAGGGGCGAGATCGAAGAGGCCCGCGAGCTGCTGCGCTGGCTGTCCGACGACCACTTCACCTTCCTCGGCTACCGCGAGTACCAGCTGCGCGAGGACGACACGCTCGCCGCCGTCCCCGGCACCGGTCTCGGCATCCTGCGTTCCGACCCGCAGCACGCCGAGGACGACCAGCACCCGGTCAGCCCCTCCTTCGAGCGGCTGACGGCCGACGCCCGCGCCAAGGCCCGCGAGCACAAGCTGCTCGTGCTGACCAAGGCGAACAGCCGGGCCACCGTGCACCGGCCGTCGTACCTGGACTACGTCGGCGTCAAGAAGTTCGACGCGGACGGCAATGTCGTCGGGGAGCGGCGGTTCCTCGGGCTGTTCTCCTCCGCCGCCTACACCGAGTCCGTCCGCCGTGTCCCCGTCATCCGCCGCAAGGTCGACGAGGTGCTGCACCGCGCCGGGTTCTCGCCGAACAGCCACGACGGCCGTGACCTGCTGCAGATCCTCGAGACCTACCCGCGCGACGAGCTGTTCCAGACGCCCGTCGCCGAACTGCAGTCCATCGTCACGAGCGTTCTCTACCTGCAGGAGCGCCGCCGGCTGCGGCTGTACCTGCGCCAGGACGAGTACGGGCGCTACTACTCGGCCCTCGTCTACCTCCCGCGCGACCGCTACACCACCGGCGTCCGGCTGCGGATCATCGACATCCTGAAGGAGGAGCTCGGCGGCGTCAGCGTCGACTTCACCGCCTGGAACACCGAGTCGATCCTGTCCCGGCTGCATTTCGTCGTCCGCGTCCCGCCGGGCACCGTGCTGCCCGAGCTGTCGGACAGCGACAAGGAGCGCATCGAGGTCCGCCTGGTCGAGGCCGCCCGTTCCTGGGCCGACGCGTTCGCCGAGGCACTGACCGCCGAGTGCGGCGAGGAGCGCGCGGCCGAGGTGCTGCGCCGCTACGGCAACGCCTTCCCCGAGGGCTACAAGGCCGACCACACCCCGCGCGCCGCGGTCGCCGACCTGGTCCACCTGGAGCAGCTCGGCGAGGACAAGACCTTCAGCCTGAGCCTGTACGAGCCGGTGGGCGCGGGTCCCGAGGAGCGCCGGTTCAAGATCTACCAGAAGGGCGGCACGGTCTCCCTCTCGCACGTGCTGCCGGTCCTCAGCCGCCTCGGCGTCGAGGTCACCGACGAGCGGCCGTACGAGCTGCGCTGCTCGGACCGTACGACCGCCTGGATCTACGACTTCGGTCTGCGCATGCCCAAGGCGGGCGCCGGGGAGCACCTCGGTGACGACGCCCGCGAGCGCTTCCAGGAGGCGTTCGCCGCGACCTGGACCGGCAAGGCCGAGAACGACGGCTTCAACGCGCTCGTGCTGAGCGCCGGGCTGTCCTGGCGGGAGGCGATGGTGCTGCGCGCCTACGCCAAGTACCTGCGGCAGGCCGGTTCGACCTTCTCGCAGGACTACATGGAGGACACCCTCCGCAACAACGTCCACACCACCCGCCTGCTCATCTCCCTCTTCGAGGCGCGGATGTCCCCGGACCGGCAGAAGGCCGGGCTGGAGATCACGGACGCGCTGCTGGAGGAGCTGGACGCGGCCCTGGACCAGGTGGCCAGCCTGGACGAGGACCGGATCCTCAGGTCCTTCCTGACCGTCATCAAGGCGACCCTGCGGACGAACTTCTTCCAGGAGACGATCGACGGCTCGCCGCACGACTACGTGTCCATGAAGTTCGACCCGCAGGCCATCCCCGACCTGCCCGCGCCGCGCCCGGCGTTCGAGATCTGGGTGTACTCGCCGCGGGTCGAGGGTGTGCACCTGCGCTTCGGCAAGGTCGCGCGCGGCGGCCTGCGCTGGTCCGACCGGCGTGAGGACTTCCGCACCGAGATCCTCGGCCTGGTCAAGGCGCAGATGGTGAAGAACACCGTCATCGTGCCGGTCGGCGCCAAGGGCGGCTTCGTCGCCAAGCAGCTGCCGGACCCGAGCGTGGACCGTGACGCGTGGCTGGCCGAGGGCATCGCCAGCTACAAGACCTTCATCTCGGCGCTGCTCGACATCACCGACAACATGGTCGCCGGCGAGGTCGTGCCCCCGCAGGACGTGGTCCGGCACGACGGCGACGACACCTACCTGGTGGTCGCCGCCGACAAGGGCACCGCGACCTTCTCGGACATCGCCAACGAGGTCGCGAACAAGTACAACTTCTGGCTCGGTGACGCCTTCGCCTCCGGTGGCTCGGCCGGTTACGACCACAAGGGCATGGGCATCACCGCGCGCGGCGCCTGGGAGTCCGTGAAGCGGCACTTCCGTGAGCTGGGCGTGGACACGCAGAGCGAGGACTTCACGGTCGTCGGCATCGGTGACATGTCCGGTGACGTGTTCGGCAACGGCATGCTGCTCTCCGAGCACATCCGCCTGGTCGCCGCCTTCGACCACCGGCACATCTTCATCGACCCCACCCCGGACGCGGCCACCTCGTACGCCGAGCGCCGCCGCCTGTTCGAGCTGCCCCGCTCCTCCTGGGCGGACTACAACACCGAGCTGCTGTCGGCGGGCGGCGGGATCTTCCCGCGCAGCGCCAAGTCGATCCCGGTCAACGCCCACATCCGCGAGGCCCTCGGCATCGAGGACAAGGTCATCAAGATGACCCCGGCCGACCTGATGAAGACGATCCTGCACGCGCCGGTCGACCTGCTGTGGAACGGCGGTATCGGCACGTACGTAAAGTCGTCGGCGGAGTCCAACGCCGATGTCGGCGACAAGGCCAACGACGCCATCCGTGTCGACGGCAGGGCCCTCAGGGTCAAGGTCGTCGGCGAGGGCGGCAACCTCGGTCTGACCCAGCTCGGCCGGATCGAGTTCGCCATGCACGGCGGCAAGATCAACACCGACGCGATCGACAACAGCGCCGGTGTGGACACCTCCGACCACGAGGTGAACATCAAGATCCTGCTGAACGGCCTGGTCGCCGACGGCGACATGACCGTCAAGCAGCGCAACAAGGTCCTCGCCGAGATGACCGACGAGGTCGGCGCGCTGGTGCTGCGCAACAACTACGCGCAGAACACCGCCCTGGCCAACGCGCTGTTCCAGGCCAAGGACATGCTCCACGCCCAGCAGCGCTTCATGCGCCACCTGGTGCGCGAGGGCCACCTGGACCGGGCGCTGGAGTTCCTGCCGGCCGACCGCCAGATCCGCGAGCGCCTCGGCCAGGGCCAGGGCCTGACCGGTCCGGAAACGGCCGTCGTCCTGGCGTACACGAAGATCACGGTCGCCGAGGAGCTGCTGGCGACCTCGCTGCCGGACGACCCGTACCTGCGCAGCCTGCTGCACGCCTACTTCCCGACGGCGCTGCGGGAGCGTTTCGCCGAGGCGATCGACAACCACCCGCTGCGCCGCGAGATCACCACGACCGTGCTGGTCAACGACACGGTCAACACGGGCGGTACGACGTATCTGCACCGGCTGCGCGAGGAGACCGGCGCCTCCCTGGAGGAGATCGTCCGGGCGCAGACCGCGGCCCGCACGATCTTCTGCTCGGCACCGGTGTGGGACGCGGTGGAGGACCTGGACAACAAGGTCGACGCGGACGTCCAGACCCGGATCCGGCTGCACTCGCGCCGGCTGGTCGAGCGCGGCACGCGCTGGCTGCTCAACAACCGGCCGCAGCCGCTCGAGCTCGCCGAGACGGTCGAGTTCTTCGCCGAGCGGGTCGAGCGGGTCTGGCAGGAGCTGCCGAAGCTGCTGCGCGGCGCTGACCTGGAGTGGTACCAGCACGTGTACGACGAGCTGTCCGCGGCCGGTGTCCCGGACGAGCTCGCCACGCGCGTGGCCGGATTCTCCTCCGCCTTCCCGGCGCTCGACATCGTCTCGGTGGCCGACCGCACGGGCAAGGAGCCGCTCGACGTCGCCGAGGTCTACTACGACCTCGCCGACCGGCTGAACATCACCCAGCTGATGGACCGCATCATCGAGCTGCCCCGCGCCGACCGCTGGCAGTCCATGGCCCGCGCCTCCATCCGCGAGGACCTGTACGCGGCGCACTCGGCGCTCACCGCGGACGTCCTCGCGGCCGGCAACGGCACGTCGACGCCCGAGCAGCGCTTCACGGCGTGGGAGCAGAAGAACGCGCCCATCCTGAGCCGGGCGCGCACCACCCTGGAGGAGATCCGCGGTTCGGAGACCTTCGACCTCGCCAACCTGTCGGTGGCGATGCGGACGATGCGGACGCTGCTGCGCACGCATTCGTAGGACCCGCACGGTAGCCATGGAAGCAACGAGACGCCCCGGGCACACAACGGCCCGGGGCGTCTCGTTGCTGCCGCCCCTCAGGAAAATCAGTGCGATGTTTGGGCTAAGGTCGCAGGATGCACACCGCACCGTCTGACACCGAGCCGGGGGTGAGCCGCACGGTGCCGCCGCAGCCCACCACCACCGCGCGGGCCGGCCGGGCACTGCCGCAGGCTGTCGCCGCGCTCGTCGTGGTCCTGCTGCTCCTCGTGATCGTCCGTCTGCCCTGGGCGGGCGACCTCGGCATGCACGCGGCCACCATCGAGCGCCTGCGTCACAACCTGATGCACCCCGGCAACCCGCTGGTCGACGCGGACACGCCGAGCCCGTACTACTCGCCGTGGATGCTGGTGCTGGGCGTGGTGGCCAAGCTGACCGGTCTGTCGGTGTTCGTCGTGCTGCGCCTCGGTGCGATCGTCGGACTGGGGCTGCTGGTCACGGGGGTGTGGCGGTACGTCCGTACCCTCAGCGCTCATCGTGCGGCGCCCGCCCTCGCGCTGCTCGCCTTGGTCTTCCTCTGGGGCCCGGTGCTGTTCAACTGGTCCGGCTTCCTGGGCCTGAACTCCCTCGCGCTGACGGTGGCGTACCCGAGCGTGCTCGCGCTCGGCCTGACTTTCCACTTCTGGGCGTGGCTCACGCGCACGGTGCGCGAGCCGGAGCCGGCCGCGTGGAGGCGTTGGCCGGCGCTGGGCCTGATGTGGGGCCTGATCCTCCTCTGCCACCAGTTCACGGGCGTCGTGGCGTCTCTCGGAGCGCTGGCGATGGTGATCGCGGCGCGGCCGGGCCGTGCGGTGCTGCTGCGGCTGGGTGCCGCGCTGGCCCTCGGCATGCTGCTGCTGGGCCTGTGGCCGTACTACGACTTCTTCTCGCTGTTCTCCGCGGGCGGGAACCTGGAGGCCATACACAAGCCGCTGTACGAGAACCTGGCCGAGCGCTTCGGATTCGTCCTGCTGGGCGTCGCCGCACTGGTGCTGCGCTTCCGCCGGGACCGCTGGGACCCGCTGGTGCTGTTCTTCGTCCTGGGCGCGCTGATGTTCGCCGCGGGCGGCCTGAGCGGCCACTACTCATGGGGCCGCGCCATGCCCGCCGCGCTGATCCCGGCCCAGCTGGCGGCCGCGCTGGAGGCCGTGGCGGCGGGGCGGCGGGCGGTGCAGACCGGGTGGGCGTGCGTGCTCGGCGTCGCGCTGGCCGCGGGGGCGTGGACGCAGGTGGGGACGCTCGGGTACGTGATCCCGAAGAGCGCGTTGCCGTCGGTCGTCGCGGACAAGTACCACACGCCGTGGGTGGGCTACCACTGGATCACGCCCTGGGTGAAGTACGGCGACGTGGTGATGGCCAGGACGACCCCGGCGCGGCAGATCCCGGCCTACGGGCCGTACACCGTGGCCCCCGGGTATCCGGACTTCTTCCTGAAGGACGAGAAGAGCCGGAACGCGGCGGTGGACCGGTACTTCGCCGCCGGGACGTCCGCTGCCGAGCGGCAGGGGATTGCGCGGGAGTACGGGGTGCGGTGGGTCGTGGGACCGAAGCGACTGGCCGGCCCGGGTCTGCGGAAGGTGACCACGGGCCCGGCCCACCAGGTCCTGTTCCGCGTGGTGCGCTGAGCCACACACGTCTCAATGCCGGAAGGGGCGCGGGGAAGTTCCCCGCGCCCCTTCCGGCACATTCGGCGCTACGACGTCACCGCAGCACGCTCGACAGCAGCTTCGCCGCCTTGCGGACCTTCGGGCGTGCGACCTTCCGGATCACCGGGCGGATCACCTTGGCCGTCACGCCCACCGGGCGCCAGCGGATCTGCAGGCGGCCGGGGTTGCGGCCCTCCGGCTCTATCGTCACGTCGTGCGGGGTCGCGCCGGAGCGGTAGTCGACGCGGGCCGTGATCGTCGGGAAGTCCAGGGGGGCCAGCAGGATGCCCGAGTGCGCCAGGCCCTGCTGCTGGAGGCGGATCTGGGGGTGGCGGAGGCCCTCGAAGCCCTGGAAGGGGAGCGGGGCGGTCGCCAGGTCCAGGTGGACCGTGCCCTCGAAGAGGCCCGGGCTGACCGGGTCCAGGCGGAACGGCACCGTCATCCTCTTGTTGCCGGGGGACAGCAGGAGGCTCGCCCGCTGCGGGCCCACCGGGAGGCGCAGGCCCGGGTCGTACGTGCGGATCGACAGGGTCAGGGTCGCGCCCCGGCCCCGCTCCATTCCGGTGATCTCGTGGCGGAACTGCGCGCTCGGGAACGGACGCGTGTCCAGCTCCAGGTCGGACAGGTCCAGTTCGCGGCGGGAGCGGTCCGAGGAGGGGACCGCGTCACCCCAGTACGGGACCCCCGACGCGTCGGCGGTCACCTGGCGCGGCGCCACCCCGTTGCCGAGGCCGCGCGCCGCGAGCTGGGCGTCGGCCAGGCGGCCGTCCCGCAGCAGCTCCAGCACGACCCGCTCCGGGCGCGGCAGCCGGACGTACGCGCCGTCGGCCAGCGTGTCCAGGTACGGGTTCATGATCTCGGCGAAGGAGCTCATCCACTCCTCGTCGCGGTAGGGCAGGTCGCCCGCGTACATCCGGAAGTCGTGCTTGAGGAACTTGAAGTCCTTGTCCTCGCGCAGCCCCGCGTGCCCGCTCACCACCAGGAACTCGTCGATCAGCGTCTGGACGTAGACGCGGTCACGGACGTTCTGGACCTTGTGCCGCTGGTTGGAGATGGACGCCGAGGCGGCCGCCGCGTACGGGTCGATGTACCAGACGTACACCGGGTCCGGGATGATCGTGAACGCCTTCGCCAGGCAGTATGCCTGGGCCGAGAACAGCTGGTCCTCGTAGTGGATGCCCTCCGGGAAGCGGAGGTCGTGCCGGTCCAGGAAGGTCCGCGCGTACATCTTGCTCGTCGACAGGTGCTCGAACAGCAGGCGCGGGTCCTTCTCGATGCCCTCGACCGTGCGCTTCTCGCTCACCACGTGCGGCATCCACGTCGAGCGCTTGCCGTTGTCCACCCGGACCCGGCGGACCGCGCCCATGGTGAAGTCCACCTCGCGCTCGCGGTGCGCGGCGAGCAGCAACTCCACTGCGCGGGGCGGCAGTTCGTCGTCGCTGTCGAGGAACATCAGATACGGCGCCCGGGCGATCTCGATGGCCCGGTTGCGGGGGGCGCTGCAGCCGCCGCTGTTCTCCGGCAGGCGCAGGTAGCGGACGCGCTCGTCCTGCGCCTCCAGCCGGCGCGCCACCGTGGGCGTGTCGTCGGTGGAGTGGTCGTCGCTGATGATGATCTCGATGTTCGCGTGCGTCTGCGCACGCAGCGACTCCACCGCCCGGGGCAGGCGCTCCGCGTCGTTGAAGACGATGACCGTGACCGTGACGTCAGGGGTCGAGCTCGATGTCGTGGTCGTGGTCGTCATGCGGAGGCCTCCTCGGGGGTCGGGGCGGGGGTGCGGTCCTCGAGCGGGAGCACCGGGGGCAGGGACTCCTCCGGCTCGCCGAGGAACACCCGGCGTACGACCCGTTCGGCGGCGCGGCCGTCGTCGTACTCGCAGAACCGGCGGCGGAACGCGGCCCGTGCCTTCGCCGCGCTCTCGTCGCGCCAGGCGCCGGAGACGAAGATCTCCGTCAGCTCCTCCTGGGTGCGCGCGACCTGGCCGGGGTGTTCTTCCATCAGGTCGAAGTAGACGCCCCGGGTGGTCCGGTACGTCTCCCAGTCGTCGGCGTAGATGACGATCGGGCGGTTCAGGTTGGCGTAGTCGAACATGATCGACGAGTAGTCCGTGACCAGCGCGTCGGCGGCCAGGCACAGCTCCTCGACGGGGTCGTAGGAGGAGACGTCGATGATCCGGCCGGAGCGGCGCAGGCCGGTCAGCGGGGAGGCGGCGCCGCCGTAGAAGTAGTGGGCGCGCACCAGCAGGACCGTGTCCTCGCCGAGCCGGTCGGCGAGTTCGGCGAGGTCCAGGCGCGGGGTGAAGCCGGCCTCGTAGTCGCGGTGGGTGGGGGCGTACAGCACGGCCGTCTTGCCGGGGGCGATGCCGAGACGCGCGCGGGCGGCGCGGACGTCGTCGGCCGTGGCCGTGTAGAAGACGTCGTTGCGCGGGTAGCCGTAGTCCAGCGAGGTGAAGCGGGCCGGGTAGGCGCGCTCCCACATGCGGGTCGAGTGGCTGTTGGCGCTGACGCTGTAGTCCCACTTGTCGATGCGGCCCAGCAGGGCGTTGAAGTCCAGGCCCTTGGCGGCGGCCGGGTGCTCCATCTGGTCCAGGCCCATGCGCTTGAGCGGGGTGCCGTGGTGGGTCTGCAGGTGGACCGCGTCGGGGCGCTTGACCACCGCGTTGGGGTAGTTGACGTTGTTGACCAGGTACTTGGCGGTCGCCAGGGTCTCCCAGTAGCGGCGGGTGCCGGGGACCACGTAGTCCGTGCCGGGCGGCAGCAGGGCCGTGTTGTTCTTCGCCACCACCCACACCGGGTGGATGTGCGGGGCCAGCTCGGCCATCTTGGCGGCGATCGCGGCCGGGTTGCAGGCCACGCCGCGCTCCCAGTAGGCGGCGAACACGGCCAGGTTCGGGTTGACCGGGCGGCTCAGGGCGCGCTGGTACTGCTGGTCGCGCAGCTTGGCGCCGAGCTCCTTCTTCCGCTCCTTCACGGCCTTCTTGGCGGCGCGGCGGGTGCGGTTGGCGGCCTGGAACGCGCGGTACTTGGTGTACGCGCCCTCCTCCAGCAGGGCGTGCCGTACGCCCTCCACGCCCGCCGGGCGCTCGTGGTGCTCGGGGCGCCAGCGGACCGCGGCGAGGGAGGCGCGGCGGAAGAACTCGCGCGCGACCGCGTCGGGCAGGTTCTCACCGGCGAAGGTGCGCACCAGGTCGCGCATCATCAGGTCGTACAGCACCGTGCGGGTGGCGCGGTGGTCCTTGGTGAGCGCGAGCAGCGACTCGTAGCGCTCGATGAGCGCGAAGCGGTCCTCGGGGTCGAGCGGCGGCAGGCTCTCGGGGCGCAGCTCGCGGCTCTCGTACGCCGCCTGGTTCAGGCAGGCGACCCGGCCGGCGTGCAGCAGGATCATGTGCGCGGCGCGCGGCTCGTCGTCGGTGGTGAGCTGCTCCTCGTGCGCCCGCCAGAAGTCGGCGCGCAGCGCGCGGTTGCCGAGGACGGGGGTGAGGCGCAGCAGGTCCGCCGACTCGTTCAGGGCGAGGGCTTCGCGGCCGACGGCGGCGAGGAGACGGCCGTCGCGGGAGGCGCGGGCGGCGGTCTGCCAGGTGGTGACGACATGGTCGAAGAGGAGCACGTCGACAGGGGTGTCCGAGGCGCCGGTCTCGGCATCGAGTTCGGCGGTGCGCTCGGCGAGCTGGCGCGGGGCGCCGGCCGGCAGGCCGTCCTTGGCGTGGACGAAGTGCAGCCAGCGGCCGGAGGCGCGGGCGGCGCCGGCCGCGCGGGCCGCCGCGTCACCGGTGCCCTCCGGCAGGGGGACGACGATCGTCTCGGGGGCGTGGCCCTCGGCCGTCTCCCGCGCCCAGTCGCCGACGGCGGCGACGATGATCTCGGCGTCGGTGAGGGGATGGGCTTCCACGGAGTCCAGCAGCTCTGTCAGGTGCCCCTGTGCGTTCGGTCCGTAGACGATGACGCTGAGTTGGGGCATCGCGGGGGACTCCTTTGGATCGTTGGTTTGGCCACCTTCTAACATACTGTCACTAAGCGTATGAAAAGGATAACCAGGGTGTGGTAAGGGGCGGCCCGCACGGGGCTCAGAAGGGAAGCCTAGCTTCCGTGGTCTGGGGTTCCGTCCCCCGTAACTTTCCGGCCGCCTTCTTACTATCGTTCTTGTGATTTTCTCACGTGGCCGGTCCGGCCGCTTACTGGGGCGGTCAGGCCGCCTTCTTCTTGGTGCCCTTGTCGCCGGTGAAGGCCTCGTACTCCTTCATGACGTCCTCGGTCGGCCCGTCCATGCGCAGCTCGCCGCGCTCCAGCCACAGGGTCCGCTCGCAGGTGTCGCGGATCGACTTGTTGTTGTGGCTGACCAGGAAGACCGTGCCCGCCGTCTCACGCAGCTCGCGGATGCGCTCCTCCGAGCGCATCTGGAACCTGCGGTCGCCGGTGGCCAGGGCCTCGTCGATCAGCAGCACGTCGTGGTCCTTGGCGGCGGCGATGGAGAAGCGCAGCCGGGCGGCCATACCGGAGGAGTAGGTGCGCATCGGCAGGGTGATGAAGTCACCCTTCTCGTTGATACCGGAGAAGTCGACGATGTCCTGATACCGCTCCCTGACCTGCTCGCGGGACATGCCCATGGCGAGACCGCCGAGGTAGACGTTGCGCTCGCCGGTGAGGTCGTTCATCAGGGCCGCGTTGACGCCGAGCAGGGAGGGCTGACCGTGGGTGTAGATGTGGCCGTTCTCCACCGGCAGCAGGCCGGCGACGGCCTTGAGCAGCGTGGACTTGCCGGAGCCGTTGGTGCCGATCAGGCCGATCGCCTCGCCCTTGTAGGCGACGAACGACACGTTCTTCACCGCGTGCACCCGGCGTACGCCCGCCGCCTTCTCGGCCTGCTTGCGGCGCAGGATGCGGTTGAGGGCGGCGGTGGCGGAGCCGCGGCCGGAGCCGGTGCCGTTGACCCGGTAGACGATGTCGACGCCGTCGCAGACGACGGTGGGGATCTTCTCGGTGACGGCGAGGCGCTCGAGCCTCTCGCGCATCATGCGCTCGTCGGGGGTCTCTGCGTCGACCCGGGGGTTCTCGCGGTTCTCGGGAGTCTGCTCAGCCACGGCCGTACTTCTCCTCTGCCTTCCAGAAGTAGATGAAGCCGCCGATGCCGACGACCAGGGCCCAGCCGATCGCCGTCGGCCACACGTGCGGGGGCAGCTGCTTGGCGTGGAAGCTGTCGATCAGGGCGTACCGCATGAGGTCGATGTAGACGGCGGCCGGGTTGGTCTCCAGCAGGACCGTGACGATGTGCGGCAGGTGGTCCTTCTTGGTGAGCGAGTGGATGCTCCACATCACGCCGGACACGTACATCCAGGTGCGCAGGATGAACGGCATCAGCTGGGCGATGTCCGGGGTCTTGGCGCCCATCCGCGCCATGATCAGCGACATGCCCGCGTTGAACACGAACTGCAGGACCAGCGCCGGGATCACCAGCAGCCAGGAGAAGGAGATCGGCACGCCCAGGCTGAGCAGGATGACGACCAGCGCGGCCATCGAGAACAGCAGCTGCTGGAGCTGCTGGATGCAGAAGGAGATCGGCAGGGCGGCGCGCGGGAAGTGCAGGGCGCGCACCAGGCCGAGGTTGCCGGAGATCGCCCGGGTGCCGACCTGGATCGAGCTCTGCGTGAACGTCCACACGAACACGCCCGTGACCAGGAACGGGATGTAGTCCGGGACGCCCTTCTTGGTGCCGAGCAGCACACCGAAGATGAAGTAGTAGACCGCCGCGTTCAGCAGCGGGGTCATGACCTGCCAGACCTGGCCGAGCTTCGCCTCGCTGTACTGCGCGGTGAGCTTGGCGGTCGCGAAGGCGGTGATGAAGTGGCGCCGGGCCCACAGCTGGCGGACGTACTGGGGCAGGGTCGGGCGGGCACCGCTGACCGACAGGCCGTGCCGGGCGGCCAGGGCCGAGAGATCGTCGTCCGGGGCCTGGGTGGGGGGCGGTGTGTGGAGGACCTGGCTCACATCCGCTGCTTTCGCTCGGGGGAGGGGGGATGCCGCGTCCGGCTGGCCGCCGGGGCGCGCCGATGGGGTCCGCTGTCCGACGCTTGAGTGTTTCCTTACGCTTCTCTTCACGTTCTCTTACGTCGGGACGGAACCGTATCGTCGCCTCGCGAGCGTAGAACCAATCGACGTCGGAACGCAACCGTATCGTCGTGACGGACCTATGCTGTGAGTCATGACGACGAACGCCGACGAGATCCCGAAGCGTGACCGCCGCAGGACTCCCGCGGGAGCCGCCGTGCTCCGGGAGGACGTGACCGAGGCCATCCGGGCGGCGGTCTTCGAGGAGCTCGCGGCGGTGGGCTACGCGCGTATGTCCATCGAGGGCATCGCGCGCCGGGCGGGCGTCGGCAAGACCGCGGTGTACCGCCGGTGGCGCTCCAAGCTGCACCTGGTCCTGGACGTGGTCTCGGCGATGGCGGTCCTCGGCCTCCCGGTCCCCGACACGGGCTCCCTGGAGGGCGACCTGCGCCTGTTGTACGAGGTCACGTCCCGCGCCCTGCGCCACCCGGTCGCGTCCCAGATCATCCCCGACCTCCAGGCCGAGGCAGCCCGCAACCCCGACATCGCCGAGGCCTTCCAGAAGGCCCTGCGGGACGGCCAGGAGGGCGTGGCCAGCAAGATCGTGGCGGCGGCGGAGGCGAGGGGCGAGGTACGGCAGGAGGTCGACCCCGACCTCGCCCTGGACCTGATCTCCGGCCCGCTGTACTGGCGCGCGGTGGTGATCCGGTCCCCCAAGCTGCCGAAGGGGTACCTGGAGAATCTGGCTCGGGCTACGGCGGGGGCGTTGAAGGCGTTGTAAGCCTCTTTGTCAGTTCGGCCAGGTCCCGCGCCCGCAGCACGCGTCCGCCGAACCCCGGCAGCGGCACGTGGAGCGGCTCGGTCCAGCGGGTCGGTATCGCGCTCAGGCCGTACACCGCGCCCGCCAGCGCCCCCGTGACCGCCGCCACCGTGTCCGTGTCGCCGCCGAGGTCGATCGCCGCGCGGACCGCTTCCTCGTACGAGCCCGTGGTCCGTAGCGCCCAGACCGCCGAGCCCAGGCACGGCCACACCGCACCGTTGAACTCCGTCGCTCGGTCCGGATGCCAGTCGGGCGAGAGGACCACGGCGTACCGCTGCCGGTGGTCGGGCTGGAGTGCGGTCAGGGTCTCCGGTACGGCGGTGAGGGGGTCCGCGCCGGTCAGGGCGACGCGGATCAGCTCGTGCAGGGCCGCCGTGCCCTCCCACGCCGCGCCGTCGCCGTGGGTGAGGGCGGAGAGACGGCGGGCGGCGTCCATCGTGGCCGCACGGCCGTGGCGGGCGAAGTGGACCGCCGAAGGGGCCGCCCTCATCAACGCGCCGTTTCCGGCCGCCCGTTGGTTCACCTGGAAGTGCAGCGCGGCGGCCGTGTCCCACGGGTCGCCGCCGGTCAGGACCGCCTCCGTCTGGAGGCCGATGTCCTTGGGATCGGCGGCCGCCCAGCGCTGGAAGCGGTGGAAGACGTCCGGGAGGTCCAGGCCGCCGCACTCCACCAGGGACTCGGCGGTCAGGACGGCCATCTGGGTGTCGTCCGTCGCCTCGCCCGGGTCCCAGCCGCCGCCCCCGCACATCTCGGCTCCGTGGCCGGGGTGCGGGAAGCGGGCGGAGAAGGCGCCCTCGGGGCCGAACTCGAAGGGGGCTCCGAGGGCGTCGCCCACGGCGGAGCCGAGTACGGCGCCCAGGGCGCGTTCAGCGGGACCGGTCATGCCCGGGAGGCTATGACCTCGCCGCCTCGGGGTGGTGGTGGACCCAGCCCTCCCAGGCCGAGGTGATCATGTCCTGGACGTCGTACTTCGCCTGCCAGCCCAGTTCCTTGGCGATGCGCTCCGCCGACGCGACGACGCGGGCGGGGTCACCGGGGCGGCGCGGGGTGACCGTCGGGGCGCGGTCGTAGCCGGTGACCGCGTTGATGCGGTCGATCATCTCGCGCACGGACACGCCCTCGCCGCGGCCGATGTTCACGGTCAGGTCCGTGCCGGGGGCCTCGCGCAGGGCGCGGGCGACGGCGACGTGCGCCTCGGCCAGGTCGACCACGTGGATGTAGTCACGGACGCAGGTGCCGTCGGGCGTGGGGTAGTCGTCGCCGAAGATGCGCGGCGGCGCGCCCTCGGTGAGCTTCTCGAAGACCATCGGGATCAGGTTGAACACGCCGGTGTCGGCGAGTTCCGGGGTGGCCGCGCCCGCCACGTTGAAGTAGCGCAGGGAGGCCGTGGACAGGCCCGTCGCCTTGCCCGTCGCGCGGACCAGCCACTCGCCGGCCAGCTTCGTCTCGCCGTACGGGGACATCGGGACGCAGGGGGTCTCCTCCGTCACCAGGTCGACGTCCGGCATGCCGTAGACCGCCGCCGAGGAGGAGAAGAGGAAGGACGGGACCTGTGCCGCCGTCACCGCCTCCAGCAGGACCCGCAGGCCCTCCACGTTCTCCCGGTAGTAGTGCAGCGGGAGGTCCACCGACTCGCCGACCTGCTTCTTCGCCGCGAGGTGCACGACCCCGGTGATCTCGTGCTCGGCGAGGGTGCGGGCCAGCAGGTCCGCGTCCAGCGTGGAGCCCTCCACCAGCGGGACCTCCGCCGGCACACGCGCGGCGATGCCCGTGGACAGGTCGTCGTAGACGACCGTGCGTTCGCCCGCCTCGGTCATCGCTCGTACGACGTGTGCCCCGATGTATCCGGCACCGCCGGTGATCAGCCAGGTCATGGAAAGGCCGTCCTCTTTGTCAGCTGGCCCGCGGAACAGCTCGGTGGAGCAGCGGGCGTCTTTCAGTGAAGCAGCAGGTGCGCGGCAGCCGCGAAGCGGTACTAGCGCCGCAGACGATTCAGGCGCCCGCGGACCACCCGCACCGCCCCGCTCACGCCGCTCGCCACCCGCAGCGCCAGCGCGCCGGAGTGCGTCGCGTACGGCTGGATCAGCAGCACGCCGTGCCCGAGGCTCGGGACGGCGCGCCGGCCCAGCCGGCCGGCGCCCGTCAGGGCGTGCGCCGTGATCTCCCGCTGCGCGCCGTCCGCGAAGTGCACGGTCAGCCGCAGATCCCAGGTGCCCGCGCCGAGCGCGGCCAGGTCGACGGGCACCTCGGCCGTCCAGCCGGCCGCGTCCGTGTCCGCGCCGGAGGGCGTGAGCGGGACCGTCGTACGCCCCCGCGCGTGCTCCTCGTCCTCGCGGGCCGTCCACACCACGTCCACCTCGCGCGGCCCCGCCTCGGCCACCCGGCCGTACAGCTCGTGCAGCCGCAGGCGCAGACGCGAGCCACGCGCGCGTACGTCCAGTTCCGCGTCCACCGCGATCGGGAGGTCCCCGGTGGGGCGGGTCAGGAACGGCGCCAGGGTGACCTCGGGGAGGTCGGCGGACCAGACGGGGACTCCGTCGGCGTCCCGGGCGTACGGCGGCAGCAGACGCGCCGGGCGCGCGGCCAGCTCCCGCAGCCGGGGCAGATCGCGCGGCTCGGGCGACTCCAGGATCACCCGCGCGAGCACACGGCCCGGCGCGCCCGGGTCCAGCTCCCAGTCGGCGGCGTCGTAGCGCGCGAGGTACTCCTGGGTGTGCGTCCACCACGCGCGCCGGTAGTCCGCGTTGCGCAAGCCCAGCTCGCGCACGTACATCCGCACGTCGTGGTCGAGGAACTTCGCCCGCGCCGCCCGCGCCAGCTCCTTCTGCCCGGCGCTCAGCAGGATGTCGTACGCCATCGCGCACGCCTGCGTACGCGCCTGCCAGTTCCCGATGCGCTCCCGGTCCAGCGAGATCGACAGCCGTTCGGCGGACCGGCGCACGTGCCACACGTACACGCGGTCCGGGACGAGCGCCATGCGCGGGCCGGCGGCCAGCACGCGCGAGGTGAAGACGATGTCCTCGTAGTGGAAACGGCCCTCGGGGAAGCGGATGCCGTGCTCACGCAGGAAGTCGGTGCGGTACAGCTTGTTGACGCACAGCGTGTCGTGGACCAGCCGGGGGCGCTCGGTGGGGCGCGCGAGGACCGTGTGCGCCGTGTAAAGGGGCGCCTGCCAGGGTGTCTCGCGCCCCGAGGGCAGCTCCCGGCGCACGCACAGCCCGGCCGCGACCTCGGCGCGCGCCCCCGTGGCCGCCGCCAGCAGCGCGTCCACCGCACCGGGCGGCAGCACGTCGTCGCTGTCCAGGAACATCACGTACGGGGCCGTCACCGCGTCGATGCCGTCGTTGCGCGGGCTGCCGCAGCCGCCGCTGTTCTCCGTCCGGCGCAGCACCCGCAGCCGGGGTTCATCAGCGGCCAGCCGGTCGAGCAGCTCGGCGCTGCCGTCGCCGGAGCAGTCGTCCACGGCGACGACCTCGGCGACCGCGGGCCCCTGGGCGAGCGCCGAGCGCACGGCCTCGCCCACATGGGCGGCGTCGTTGTAGCCGATGACGACGACGGCGACCCGCGCCGGGCCGGCCGGCGCGTCACCACCGGCGGCATCGGTTGTGTCACCCGGGGCTGGTGCCTCGGGCGCGTCGGGTCGGTCAGGCGTGTTGTGCGGGTCAGGTCGCATGGGATCCACGGGCCGGGAGCGGAGACAAATTTCTTGATAATACCTGGCTAGGAAAGGCTTACGGCTCGGTCCGGAAAACGCTCGGAACCGGACCGGGGTTCCCGCGTCCGCAGGCTCTTTCCCACCGGCTCCACCGCCCGTGCCGCCCGCCACAAGCGGATGAACGACAGTACCGCAGCCGCCGCCAGGACCCCGTTGCGGGCCAGCATCAGCAGACAGCCGGTCCAGGTGCCGTCCATCACCTCGCCGTAGTTCATCGGGAACACCAGGGTGCTCAGCGCGCTCGCCGCCACGATCAGCGCCGCGACCGGACGCTGGCTGGTGTGCCGCGAGGTCAGGCACACGGCGGCGAGACCGATCAGCCAGATCATGTACTGCGGGCTGATGACCCGGCTGGTCACCGTGAACAGCAGCACCGCGCTCAGCGCCGCGTCGAACGGCGTCGCCTCGGTCCAGCGCCGCGCCCGCACCCGCCACACCACCAGCAGCGCGCAGCAGGCCGCCGTCAGCACCAGGCAGCCCAGGGCGACGGCGTGCACGTGCGGGCCGACCAGCTCGGCGGAGCCGTACTGCATGCGTGCCCGGCCGGGCCAGCCGGCGTGCCGCGCCAGGTTCAGCGCCGTACCGCCCAGCGACTCGATCTGCACCCCGCGCCCGCGCTGCTGCCGCAGGAAGGACAGGGGGTTGCGGAACAACACGGCCAGCAGCCCCAGCGTGACGGCCCCGGCGGCCGCCGCCCACCGCCACGCCCCGCGCGTCACCGGTCCCCGGGGTGTGCCCAGCAGCACGAGCGCCGGCCACGCCTTCACCAGCGCGCCGAGCGCCGCGAGCGCCCCGCCCGCGCGCGGGGAACGCGCCGTCGCCAGCAGGGCGAGCACGGCCAGGGCGGTGACCTGCACGTCGTACCGGACGAGCGGGAGCTGGAGCAGCAGCGGCAGACCGCCCGTCCACAGGGCCGCGCCGAGCAGGCTGCGCCCGGGCCGCGTGCCCGCGCGGACCAGCGCCGCTGTGACCAGCGCGTCCACGGCCAGTGTGAGCAGCACGAACGCCTGGAAGTACGTCAGCCAGGGCAGCAGAGCCGGCGTCAGCAGTACCGCGCTGGCGCCCGGCGGGTACTGCCAGAGCGTGTCGTGCGCCGGGAAGGCGCCGTGCGCGAGGACGCCGTACCAGCGGCCGTACAGCTGCCACACCTCGAGCGCCAGCGTGCCGGCGCCCAGCAGCGGGGAGTCGCTGTGGGTGAGGAGCCACAGCATCAGGGCGCGGGTGGTCAGCCACAAGGCGCTGACCCCGAGGACCGGGCCGGTGTTGACACGGAGACGGTTCATCGCATGGGACTGTAAACGGCGCACAAGGTGTAATCCGGCTGATATGCCGTCATGAATGCAAAAAGGTCCCGCTGTTGACGGTGGTGCCGCCCGCTAACCCGCGTCCCGCGCGGCCGCCACCACCACCGCCGCGTCCAGGGCGCCCGTGAGCTGGTCCAGACGGTCGCGCAGGTCGGCGATCTCCGCCGGGTCGAAGCCGGTCGCCTCGACGATGCGGCGCGGTACCTCCAGGGCTCGCTCGCGCAGCGCGACGCCCTCCTCGGTGAGCCGGACCCGTACCGAGCGCTCGTCCTCGGCGCTGCGCTCCCGGCGCACCAGGCCGGCCGCCTCCAGCCGCTTGACCAGCGGGGACAGTGTGCCGGAGTCGAGCCGCAGGTGTTCGCCGAGCCTCTTGACGGGCAGGTCGCCCTGTTCCCACAGCACCAGCATCACCAGGTACTGCGGATAGGTGAGCCCGAGGTCCTTGAGGACGACGCGGTAGACGCCGTTGAAGGCGCGGGACGCGGCATGCAGGGAGAAGCAGATCTGGCGGTCCAGGCGGAGCCAGTCCGTGTCGGCGGCGGTGCGGGTCGTGGCGGTCATGGGTCCAGGGTAGCTCTTGCGGGCCATTTGGTTGTGCACAATTTAATTGTGTGCTCTACTTGTGGTCGTAAGGCGGCCGGGACAGGGGCCGCCGGAACACCCGACTTCGTAAAGGGATGGTCTTCATGGACGCGCTCTACACCGCCGTAGCCACCGCCACCCACGGCCGTGACGGTCGTGCCGTCTCCTCCGACGGCAAGATCGACCTCAAGCTGGCCCCGCCGGTGGAGCTGGGCGGCAACGGCGAGGGCACCAACCCCGAGCAGCTCTTCGCCGCCGGTTACGCCGCCTGCTTCGGCAGCGCCCTCGGCCTCGTCGGCCGGCAGGCGAAGGTCGACGTCAGCGACGCCGCCGTGACCGCCGAGGTCGGCATCGGCAAGCAGGGCGAGGGCTTCGGGCTGAAGGTGACGCTGCGCGTAGAGCTGCCCGACACCGTGGACCAGGAGACCGGCCGCAAGCTGGTGGAGACCGCCCACCAGGTCTGCCCCTACTCCAACGCCACCCGCGGCAACATCGACGTCGACCTCGTCATCGAGTAACCGCCCCGCCCCGCCCCGCCGCCTGCCGGACGGCTGCGGCACGCCGGCCGACGGGGAGTGCGCCCCCTCCGCCGGCACCGGACGGCGCTCCGCGAGCGGCACCACCGGCGGCAGCGCCTCCACGGGCTCGCCCAGCACCACATGCCGTACGACCCGTTCGGCGGCGCGCCCGTCGTCGTACGGGCAGAACCGCTCCCGGAACGCCGCCCGCAGCTGGGCCGAGCGCGAGCCGCGCCAGTGGCCGGTCGCGAAGATGTCGATCAGCTCGTCCTCGTTGCGCGCGACCGCGCCCGGCGGGAAGGCGCGCAGGTCGACGTAGGCGCCCCGGGCCGCCTCGTACGCGGCCCAGTCCTCGGTGTGCACGACGATCGGCCGGTCCAGGCCCGCGTAGTCGAACATCAGCGACGAGTAGTCGGTGAGCAGCACGTCCGAGGCCAGACAGAGGGACTGCGCGCTCGGGTGGTCGCGGACGTCGACGACCCGGCCGCCCCCGGCGCCCGGGTCGTACGGGGTACGGGCCAGGATCACGAAGCGCGGGCCGAGGCGGCGCACGATCCGCTCCAGGTCCAGCAGCGGGAGCTGGGTGCGCCGGTGGTCGCGGTGGGCCGGCGCGTACAGGATCGCGACCGTGCCGCGCGGGATGCCCAGCGACTCGCGCAGCCGGGTCACGTCCGCCGAGGTCGCCCGCTGGAAGACGTCGTTGCGCGGGGCGCCGTACTCCAGCGTGCGGTACCGGCCCGGCAGGACGCGCTCCCAGACGAGCGTGGAGTGCCGGTTGCCGGACAGGACGTGGTCCCACTGGTCGACGCCCCGCAGCAGCGCCGCGAAGTCGGTGTCCCGGGCCGCCGCCGGACGCTCCAGCAGGTCCAGGCCCATGTGCCCCAGCGGGGTGCCCCGCCCGGTCCGGATCACCACCTGCCCGCGCCGCCTGCGCAGCCGCGCGTCCAGCACCTCGTCGCCGACCAGGTACTTCGCGCGGGCCAGCGCCGTCCAGTAGGCGGCGCTGCCGGGCCGGACGCGGCGCGGGCCGGGCGGCACCGTGTGCTCGTGCCCGGGGCGGTTGATCCACGCGGTGCGGATGTGCGGGGCGTGGGTACGGAACGCCTCCTCCAGCGCGCCGGGGTCGCCACCGCCCGCCTCGGCGGTGAACACCGCGCGGTCGGCGCGCACCGGCAGCCGCAGCTGGAGGCGGTAGTGCAGGCGCAGCGCACCGGCGCGCACGGCGCGGGCCAGCTTCACCGCCGCCTTCAGCGTGCGCCGGAGCGCGGCCGAGGCCAGCTGGAGCGCGCGGAACGTGCGGTGCAGACCGAAGCGGACCAGGGCGTGACGCGGCCGCACCCGGGCGCCGGGGGCCCGGTGGCGCCGGTACTGGACGCGGGCCCGGCGCAGGAACTCGCCCCGGCTGCCGCGCGGCAGCCGGCCCCGCAGGGCGAACACCACCGCGAACTGGTCGACCATGCGGCGGAACAACTCCGGCCGCCACCGCGCCAGTTCGGGCCGCCCGGCGACGTAGGCGAAGACCCGGTCGTACTGCTCGAAGAGATCGAAGTGCTGCTCGCCGCTGCCGCCGAGGATGCTGCCCGGCCGGTGCTGCCGGTGGTGCACGCACACCCGGTCCAGGGTCGCGATCGACTCCGCCGCCATCAGCACCGGGAAGGTCCAGGGGGTGTCCGCGTAGGAGCCCGGCGGGAACGTGAGGCCGTGCGCCGTGACGAACTCCCGCCGGCAGACCTTGTTCCAGGCCGCCGTCGGCACCCGCAGCAGCCCCGGCCGGTCCTCCAGCCGGAACGGCGCCGGGCCCTGCTCGGTGAGTTGCGCGGAGAGCTCGTCGCGCTCGGTCCGGCCGTCCCAGTGCACGCGCGCGTGGTCGTGGACCAGGACGTCCGGATCCCCGGCCTCCTTGATCCGGTCGGCGATCGCCCACAGCGCGTCCGGGGCGAGCGTGTCGTCGCCGTCCAGGAAGACCAGATAGTCGCCGCCCGCCTCGGCCATCCCCGCGTTGCGGGCGCCGCCGAGCCCCCGGCTCTCCGTCAGGTGCACGGCCTTCACGCGCGCGTCCCGGGCCGCGTACTCGTCGATGATCGCGCCGCAGGCATCCGGTGAGCAGTCGTCCACGGCGATCAGTTCCAGATCGGGATACGACTGCTCGAGCACCGAGTCCAGGCACGGGGAGAGATACGCCTGGGCCTGGTACGCGGGGACGATGACACTGAACCTGGGCAAGGGACATCCATGGGTCGTCGGTCGGCGCGAGGGGTCTGACCGGGAACGGCCGATGGAGTGAATTGGTTACGGTGCGTACGGCATGTGGGGGACGCTCGGGACGGCAAAGGGGCGAGCCCCGTAAGGCCCGCCCCTCGAAAGGGTGTTACTTCACCGCGCCCGCCATCACCCCGGACACGAACTGCCGCTGGAAAGCGAAGAACACGGCCAGCGGGATCACCATGGAGATGAACGCGCCGGGCGCCAGCACGTCGACGTTGTTGCCGAACTGCCGTACCTGCGTCTGCAGCGCGACCGTGATCGGCTGCGTGCCCGACTTGGTGAACACCAGCGCCACCAGCATGTCGTTCCACACCCACAGGAACTGGAAGATGCCGAGGCTCGCGATCGCCGGCCCGCCGAGCGGCATCACCACCCGGACGAACAGCCGCAGTTCACCGGCGCCGTCGAGCCGGGCCGCCTCCAGCAGCTCCCGGGGGATCTCCGCGAAGAAGTTCCGCAACAGGAAAACCGCGAACGGCAGCCCGAAGCCGGTGTGGAACAGGATCACCCCGAAGATGGTGCCGAACAGCCCGATCTTGCCGAACAGTTCGGCGATCGGGATCAGCGCCACCTGCACCGGCACCACCAGCAGACTCACCACGCCCAGGAACCACCAGTCCCGGCCCGGGAACTCCATCCACGCGAACGCGTAGCCCGCGAGCGAGCCGACCACGACGACCAGGACCGTCGCCGGGACCGTGATCAGAACCGTGTTCCAGAGGGAGTTGGTGATGTCACTGTTCTCCAGCAGCTTCTGATAGCTGCCGAAGGTGAGCTGGGACGGCTTGGTGAACACCGTCCACCAGCCGCTCGCGCTCATGTCCTGCGGGGAGCGCAGCGAGGCCAGCAGCAGACCGATGGTCGGCACCAGCCAGAACAGGCCGACGAGGAGGAGGACGACGCGGACCAGGCCGCCGCTCAGCCTCTCGGCGACGGCCGAGCCGACGGACCGCTTCGTCTTCACCGTCCGCACCGGGCCGGCCTTTCCGATACTCCCGGCGGTCGCCGTCATCGCCGCACCTCCCGCTCGCGCCTGAGCCGCCGGATGTTGAACGCCATGACCGGGATCACCAGCACCAGCAGCAGCACCGCGATCGCGCTCGCGACGCCCGGCTGGTCCTCCGCGAAGCCCTTGCGGTACAGCTCCAGGGCGAGCACGTTCGCGTCGGCCTGGGAGGAGCCCGGGGCGATGATGTAGACGAGGTCGAACACCTTCAGCACGTTGATCATCAGCGTGACGGTGACGACCGCGAGGACCGGCGCCAGCAGCGGCACGGTGATCTTGCGGAACACCTGCCACTCGGTGGCGCCGTCCACCCGCGCGGCCTCCAGCAGCTCCCGAGGCACGCCCGCGAGCCCGGCCGCGATCAGCACCATCGCGAAGCCCGCCCACATCCAGACGTACGCCCCGATGATCGACGGGGTGACCAGGGTCGGGCCGAGCCAGGAGACCCCGTTGTACGGCTCCCTGAAGTTGCTCGCCGGAAGCCGGAGCCGGGCCCCGTCGGCGGACGCGGGCAGGGTGAAGGTGCCGTCGCCGGACGCCTTGGCGGAGGCGACCACCGTGCCGTCCTTCACCGCCTCGATCCGCATCCCGGCGTACCCCTGCTCGGACGGGTCGGGCTTCCCGAGCCGTCCGACGCCCTTGCCGCGGGTGAAGTCCTGCCAGGTGGTGCCGGTGACCTTGCCCGGTTCCGGCTGGGCGGCCACGGCCTTCTTCGCGCCGTCCGGCATCTGGTCGGGCGCGACACCGACGAGGGGGAGGGTGACGGCCTGGCCGGTGTGCACGGTGGCCGACGTGATGAACCCGCCGTGGTCGGGTTCGAGCGGCGACTCGCGGCCCGGGTGGGCGTTCGGGAACGCCGAGGACTGGGCGAAGGTGTCGTGCACGCCCACCCACACCGCGTTCGCGACGCCCTTGTGCGGATCCTGGTCGTACACCAGCCGGAAGATGATCCCGGCCGCCAGCATCGAGATCGCCATCGGCATGAAGACGACCAGCTTGAACGCCGTTCCCCAGCGCACCTTCTCGGTCAGTACCGCGAAGACGAGACCGAGCGCGGTGGCGACCGTGGGCGCGAACACCACCCAGATGACGTTGTTCTTGAAGGCGGTGCGGATGCTGTCGTCCGTGAAGAGGGTCCGGTAGTTGTCGACTCCGGCGAAACCGCTGCCCGAGGCGTTGTAGAAGCTGCGGACCAGCGAGTACCCGATCGGGTAGACCACGAGCGCGCCGAGCAGCACCAGGGCGGGCAGCAGGAACAGCGCTGCCACCGCCCGGCGGGTGCCGGTCACGCTCTTGCGACTCCTGTGGGAGTGGGGTGCGGCGGGACCCGGTGGGGCCCCGGCCGCCGCTGCCGACGCCATCGCCGGGTCAGCTCCCGCTTCCGTACGCCGCCGCCGCGTCCTTCTCCAGCTTCGCCTGGGTGCCCGCGACGTCCGCCGGGTTCCGCAGGAAGTCCTGGAGGTCCTTCCACTCGCCCTTGCCCGGGGTGCCGCCGAAGGCCTGCGGGGCCTGGTCGGACATGTCGAAGCGGAAGTCGTCGCCGGACGCGATCAGCGCCTTGGCGATCTTCTGCTGCACCTCGTTCGGATACGCCGAGATCGGCACGTTCTTGTTCGGCGAGAGATAGCCGCCGAGCTTCGCCTGGATCGTCGCCGCGTCCGGGGAGGCGAGGAAGGTGACCAGGGCCTGGGCCGCCTTGGAGTCCTTCAGGACGACGGCCGCGTCGCCGCCGGAGACCACCGGCGCGGTGGAGCCGACGGCCGGGAACGGGAACACCTTCGCGTCCGTGCCCACCTTCGCCTTGGTCTCACCGATGTTGACCTGCACGAAGTCGCCCTCGTAGACCATCGCGGCCTTCGGCTGGTCGCCGCCGGTGAAGGTCTGGGTGACCGAGGCGGGGAACTCCGTCTGCAGCGCGCCGTTCGGGCCGCCCGCGAGATAGCCCTTCCTGCCCCAGATCTGCGCGAGCGTCTGCAGGGCCTGCTTGACCGAGGGATCCGTCCACTTGATCTTGTGCTGGGTCAGCTGGTCGTACTTCTCCGGACCGGCCTGGGACAGATAGACGTTCTCGAACCAGTCCGTCAGCGGCCAGCCGTCCGCGCCCGGCACCGAGAACGGGGTGACCCCGGAGTCGTAGACGGCCTGCGCGGCGGCCAGCAGGTCCTTCCAGGTCTTCGGCTCCTTGGCGTTCGCGTTCTCGAAGACCTTGGCGTTGTACCAGATCAGCGACTTGTTGGCGGCCTTGTAGTAGGCGCCGTACTGCTTGCCGTCGACCTTGCCGATGTCCTGCCAGCCCTGTGAGTAGTTCTGCTGGAGCTCCTTCAGGGCCTCCGGGCCGAGCGGCTTGGCCCACTGGTGCTGCACGGCCTGCTTGATGGCGCCGGGCTGCGGCAGCATCGCCACGTCCGGCGGCTGGCCGCCCGCGATCTTCGAACCGAGGAAGTTGATGATCGGGTCCTGGGCCGGCACGAAGGTGACCTTCGCACCGGTGCGCTTCTCGAACTCGGCGAGCACCTGCTTGAAGTTCGCCTGCTCCTGGCCGGTCCAGACGGCGGCGATCTCCAGGGTGGCGCCGTCGAGTTTCGGCAGGCTGACGGTGGAGCGGGTCGGGGCCTGACTGCCGCCGCTGTCGCTGTTGCCGCTCTTCTTGTCGCTGCTGGAGCACGCGGAGAGCGCGAGGGCTCCCGTGAGCAGGGCGGCGAGTGTGGTGACGGTCCTGTGTGTCCGGATGGTGCCGCTGCTCTTGCTGCGCATCACTTCCCCGTTCGTCGCTCTTCGTTGAACGTCGTCGGACATCGTTCGGACATCGCCGAACGTCAAGATGACTGTCCCATGCGGTCCGGTGTACGACGGGCCACTCAGGGCGGGCAAGACCGCCTACGGTGTCAGTGGGCCCATCGTGACCGGATGGTGACCGGGGGTGTATGCATGCCGATGCGGGCTGACTTCGGGTCAGAGCAGGGAGGGCACCTGGGCCGCGGACACCTCCCGGGCCGCCCGCTCCACCGCGCTCGCCAGCAGGGCCAGGTCGGTCGGGCCGTTGCCCAGCTCCCGCACCGGCCGACGGGCCGGCGGGTCGCCCATGCGGGCCCAGTCCAGCAGTACGACCGTGGGCCGCTGGGTCGCGGTCCGCGGGATACGGCCCGTCACCCGGCCGGCCTGGAAACCGGCGACCCGTCCGTCGGTGTACGCCAACTGCCCACGCCCCGGCGCCGGTTCGTCCGGACCCGGGTGGGCGGCGTCGAGTACGACGCGCAGGGTGGCCCGGCGCGCGGGCTCCGTCTCCGCCGTACGACCCCCCGTCCCGGCCGCCGCCACCAGGTGCACGCCGAGCCGTTCGCCCTCCCGGGCCACCGCCTCCAGCGCCCGCATCACCGAGCCCGCGGCGGGCCGGCCGGGCGCGCCGAGCGCGGGCGAGACCAGCGCGTCCAGGTCGTCGACGACCACCACGAGCCGGGGCAACGGCGGTGCCGCCTCGGCCCGTTGACGGGCGGCGGCGCCGGGCCGCAGCCGCAGGGTGGAGCTGGGCGGCGTCTCTATGTCCCCGGAGGCGGAGGTGGGGGAGGCCGTGCGCTGGGCGACGATACGGCCGGACACCGCACGCCCCGCGTGCCACTGGGCGAAGTCCGTACGGCCCAGCAGCTCCGCGCGCCGCTTCAGTTCGGCGGTCAGCGACTGGGCGAACTCCCGCATGCGTACGGGATCGTTGGCGATGAGGTGGGTGGTGACGTGCGGTATGTCGGTACACACGCGCAGCCCCTCACCGCGCCCGGCACCCGTCCCGACCCCGTCCCGCCCGTCGACCAGCACGATGCCCAGCCGGTCGGGCCGCTCGGCGGCGGCCAGCGAGGCCACCACGGCCCGCAGCAACTCCGTACGCCCGCTGCCGGCCGGCCCCTCGATCAGCAGATGCGGTCCGTCGGCCACCAGGTCGGCGGTGAGTGGCCCGCGCGGTCCGGCACCGAGCACGGCTCGCGCCCGGCCACCGAGCGCCTCGGTGTCGTCGGCGGCGTCCGCCCAGCGCGCCATCAGCGACGCCGGGGTGGCCCGGGCCAGCCCCAACTCGTCGAGCAGCCGCGCGGACTGGGGCAACGGCGCGGCCACGCGCGCGTGCGGCCCGGCGCCCGGGCCGTCCGGCCGCAACGGCGCCAACGCCCGCGCGAACCGCTCCGCCCAGGCGCCGGACACGGCATCGACAGCGGCGGGCACCCCTGATCCGACCGGCCCGCCGGGCCCGACGCGCATCACATGCAGCCCGGTCGCGACGTCCCCGCCGAGCAGCGCGACGGCACCGCAGTGCCGGAACGTCGGTGTCACCGCGCAGGCGGCCTCGTACGTCCCGGTCCGGGGCGGTGGGGCAGGCACGGCCCCGGTCTCGGCGAGACACACCACATGTATCCCGACCCGCGGCCCGGCCACGGCGAGCCGCGTGAGGGCGTCCTGCAACGCGGCTCCGCCGGGGTCACCGTCCACGACGACGACCGTGTAAGGACCGGGAAAACCGCCCCCGCCGGGGGCTGCGGCGGAGTCTTTGGCCCAGGAGGGGCGGCGGGTGGGGGTGGGGTACGTGCCGTGGGCAGGGGCGCCGGGGGCGTATGTGCCGTGGGTGGAGGCGGTGGCGGCATCGGGGGCGTGTCCGGGCGCGGGGGCGCCGGGGTGTCCGGAGGCTGTGGGCTGCGCGGGCAGGCCGGGGAAGGCGGACAGCGGGCCGTGTGCGGGGTTCCCGGGCATACGGTGGTCGGCCGGGTCGTGGGCGGCCCGGCTTGGCGCGTCCGGTGCGGTGTTCCAGGCAGGGGCGGCCGGGTGGCTCGTGGTGCCGGGAGTGGGGGAGCTACCGGGACCGGCTGCGGTGCTGGACTGTCTGGGGGCGCCCTGGAGAGAGCCGTGCGCGGCCGCAGAGGTGCCAGGTGCCGGGCCAGTGGCCCTGGTGCCGGGCGCTGGGGTGCCCGTGCCGGCGGGGTGGGCCGCGCTTCTGCCGGTCGCCGCGTGGTCGTCCAGCCGGCGGAGCAGTTCCTCGGCGCGGGCCGCCGCCTGCTCGCGGTCGTAGGCCAGCAGCAGGCGGCAGTCCTGGCCGTGGCCGGGCCGGACATGCGGGAGCCAGCCCAGCCAGGACCACTCGGCCGTGCGTTCCTCCACCGGGCGGGAGCGGTCGGCGCTGATCAGCACGATCTCCAGCAGATCGGGGGAGTGCAGCGCGGCGAACTGGGCCAGCACCGCGCGGGCCAGCCCGGACAGCCGGGGGCGCGGACCGGCCAGGCCCAGCGAACCCGCCTCGCGCAGCGCCGCCGTCACCGGTACGGCCGGAATCGGCCCCGAGCCGTCCGGCGCGCTCCGGTCGGCCGTGCCGAGCCGCACGGTCAGCGCCTCCGGGTGTCCCGGCCCGCGCTCCCACAGCCGGGGCCCGGGGCCCAGTGCCGTCAGCAGCAGGGCGGCGGGATCCGGCCAGGTCTCCGGCTGCCGCGGGGCACCGGCCGTGGGGGCGGCGCCGGGGGAGTGGGCCACCGTACCGTCGTACGACTCCTCGCCGACCGGCTGCTCGGCCCGCCCGCCGGCCAGCCGACGCGCCCACTTGCCGAGCCCGCGCCGCCGCGTGCCCTGTGGGGCGTCGGTGCCCCGGACGGGCGTGTCCTTACGGCCGCCGACCGGCGGTTCCCCGCTCGGCCCGCCGACCCCGAAGCGCCCCGCGTGCGTGTCCCCGCTGGAAGCAGCACCGGTACCGGGCGCGCTCTCGATCCGAGGCGCCCCGCCCTGCCCGGGGACCACGCCGGTCCCGGCACGCTGGTGCTCCACCGCCTCACCACGGGAGCCATGCACAGGATCCACGGACGCCGAACCGTCCTCACCGGGGCCACTCACACCCGCCGACGACGCCCGCTCAGCCGACGCGCGCCGGAACCCGGCCCCGCCCGAAGCCCCGGCAGCGCCCCCCGACGAACCAGCACCCGCCGGTCGCGCTTGCCCCCCACCAGGTCCGCTTCCGCCCCCCAACGACGCATGCCCCCCACCGAGGCCTCCCGCACCCGACGACGCCCCCCGGACGACCCGAACGGCCCCCTCCCCGTCGGAGACGGTCCGCACGCGTGCCCCCGGCCCCCCGGACGGAGTCACCCGCAACGCCGACTCGCCGATCCGCAGCAGGCCCCCGGCAGGGACCCGCACCGGCCGCTCACCGACCCGTACCCCGTCGAGCGACGTGCCGTTCGTGGAGCCGAGGTCGGCGACCGAGACGCGGCCGTCGGTGCCGACCGTGACCGCGCAGTGCAGCCGGGAGACGTCGGGGTCGTCCAGCGGGACGTCCGCGTCGGCGGAGCGGCCCACGCTGATCCGGCCGCCGTGCAGCAGATGGACCCCGCCCGCGTCCGGCCCCGCGACGACGTGCAGCTGGGTCGGCGCGTCGTCCAGCTCGGGATGCGGCTCGGGGGCCGCGGGAGCGCCCAGGGACAGCACGGCGCCGTCGACCAGCGGAGGCTCGCCGAGGGTGCAGCGGCGCGGGTCCAGGCGGTCGGTGCCGGCGTAGAGGACCACGGCCGCACCACCGGTGTCGCGGCCCTCTCCGGTGACCGCCCCGGCCAGTGCGGACGCGACCGCGGCCAGGTCCGTGCCCGTGGGCGCCGTGACCAGCACGTCGCGGCTCGCGGCGCGGCCCCGCTGCGAGGAGGGTCCCAGCGGGTCGACGACGGTCAGCCGGATCTGCATCCCCACCCCAACACGAGCACGTCGGCCAGTACTGGAAGGCATCCTCGCACCTGCCACTGACAGCGCGCCCGGCACCCGGTAACAAGTGATCTTGATTGGTCGGCTCTGCCCCCAAAAGTGCCTGACCAGTGGTCCGCCGACGATCACTTGAGATCGGTCACGTCCGTCCCCTGGCAACCGGCGAACCGGCACGAGCGTCTTTCCGTAGAACGCATCGAACACATCCGGAACCCGTCGAACACGGTCGGGAACGCATACGTAGTGCCCAGGAGGGCGGCACTACAGTGGGTCGGAACACCGGCAGTGAAGGCAAGCAAGCAGCCAAGCAAGCAGCAGGGAGCGCGTGACGTGCGGCCAGTCGGCAGCAAGTACCTGCTTGAGGAGCCGCTCGGACGCGGCGCCACAGGCACCGTCTGGCGTGCCCGCCAGCGTGAGACCGCGGGCGCCGAGGCGGCCGTGGCCGGCCAGCCCGGGGAGACGCTCGCGATCAAGGTCCTCAAGGAGGAGCTGGCGAGCGACCCGGACATCGTGATGCGCTTCCTGCGCGAGCGCTCCGTACTGCTCCGGCTCACCCACCCCAACATCGTCCGGGTCCGCGACCTGGTCGTCGAGGGCGATCTGCTGGCGCTGGTCATGGACCTCGTCGACGGCCCCGACCTGCACCGCTATCTGCGTGAGAGCGGCCCGCTCACCCCGGTCGCCGCCGCGCTGATGACGGCCCAGATCGCCGACGCGCTCGCCGCGAGTCACGCCGACGGCGTCGTACACCGCGACCTGAAGCCCGCCAACGTGCTGCTCGCGCAGTACAACGGCCAGATGCACCCGATGCTGACCGACTTCGGCATCGCCCGCCTCGCCGACTCCCCGGGCCTGACCCGCACCAGCGAGTTCGTCGGCACGCCCGCGTACGTGGCGCCGGAGTCCGCCGAGGGCCGCCCGCAGACCTCCGCGGTCGACATCTACGGCGCCGGCATCCTGCTGTACGAGCTGGTCACCGGCCGCCCGCCGTTCTCCGGCAGCACCGCCCTCGAGGTCCTGCACCAGCATCTGAGCGCCGAGCCGCGCCGCCCCTCCACCGTCCCGGACCCGCTGTGGACGGTCATAGAGCGCTGCCTGCGCAAGAACCCCGACGAGCGGCCGAGTGCCGAGAACCTCGCGCGCGGGCTGCGTGTCGTCGCCGAGGGCATCGGCGTGCACGCGAACGCCGCGCAGATCGCCGCCGCCGAGGGCGTGGGCGCGCTGCTCGCCCCCGACCCGGCCCCGACGGCCGTACCGGGCGTGCCCGGCGCCGCCGACCCCACCCAGGTGCTGCCGACGAACGCGCCGCAGCAGTCGTACGGCCAGTACGACCCGAACGGGGCGACCAGCGTCCTGCCGCACACCGGCGGTCCCGCCGGCGCCGCCGACCCCACCGCCGTACTGCCGAACACGGGCGCGGCGGACCCCACGGCCGTCATGCCGCCGATGCCGCAGGGCCAGCCGGGCCAGCAGCCCGAGCAGCCGCATCCCTGGCAGACCCAGCTGCGCGCGGCCCGCGACCGCAACGAGCAGACGCAGGTCCAGTACCTGGCGCCCGAGGAGGACCCGTTGCGGCACCGCCCGCAGCGCCAGGTCGCCCGCCCCCAGCAGCAGCCGCGTCCGGCCCCGCAGCCGCGCCCGCAGCAGCCGCAGCCGCGCGGCCGGCAGCAGCAGGGGTACCAGCAGGGGTACGGCTATGCCCCGCAGCAGCAGCCCCAGCAGCCGCAGCGTTACGCGCCGCCCGCGCCCGCCCCGGAACCGCAGCGCCCCGCGCGCGAGCCGCGTGCGCCCCGGCAGCGCAGCGCCAACCCGATGAAGATCCCCGGGCTCGGCTGCCTGAAGGGCTGCCTGTTCACGATCGTCATCCTGGTCGTGGCGAGCTGGCTGATCTACGAGCTGACCCCGCTCCACACCTGGATCGGCCAGGGCCGCGGTTACTGGCACGAGGTGACCCACTGGGTCGGCCAGGTCGGCAAGTGGATGAAGGACCTGGGCGGTTCCTCCGGCAGCGGCAACTGATCCGGGAAAGCCCCGTAACCCGACCGCGAGTTTGCGGATTTGTCGACATCTGACGGGTGATTTCCGTCTCCGCGGTGAAGGTTGGCTCGTCAGGCGCGTAGTTTTAGTCGGCACCACGCGACAACGCGCGTCTGTAGGAGCAGTCTTGGCACGGAAGATCGGCAGCCGGTACACCGCGAACCAGATCCTGGGGCGGGGCAGCGCCGGCACGGTGTGGCTGGGCGAGGGGCCGGACGGGCCCGTCGCCATCAAGATGCTGCGCGAGGACCTCGCCTCCGACCAGGAGCTCGTCGGACGCTTCGTCCAGGAGCGCACCGCGCTGCTCGGCCTGGAGCACCCGCACATCGTCACCGTGCGCGATCTGGTGGTCGACGGCAACGACCTGGCCCTGGTCATGGACCTCGTCCGCGGCACCGATCTGCGCACCCGGCTGGAGCGGGAACGGCGGCTGGCCCCCGAGGCGGCCGTGGCGATCGTCGCCGACGTCGCCGACGCGCTGGCGGCGGCCCACGCGGCCGGGGTCGTCCACCGGGACGTCAAGCCCGAGAACGTGCTCCTCGACATGCAGGGACCCCTGGGGCCGGGAGGGGCGCATCCTGCCCTGCTGACGGACTTCGGTGTCGCCAAGCTGATCGATTCACCGAAGCGGACCCGGGCCACGAAGATCATCGGCACGCCGGACTATCTGGCCCCGGAGATCGTCGAGGGCCTGCCCCCGCGCGCGTCCGTCGACATCTACGCCCTCGCGACCGTCCTGTACGAGCTGCTGGCGGGCTTCACCCCGTTCGGCGGCGGCCACCCGGGCGCGGTGCTACGACGGCACGTCACGGAGACGGTCGTCCCGCTCCCCGGTATTCCCGAGGAGTTGTGGCAGCTGATCGTGCAGTGCCTCGCCAAGGCGCCCGCCTCCCGGCTGCGGGCCTCGGAGCTGGCGGCGCGACTGCGCGAGCAACTGCCGTCGCTGACCGGGATGCCGCCGCTGGACGTGGACGAGCCGGACCCGGCCGAGGAGCAGACGGCGCAGGAGCCGGCGGCCGCGCCCGCCGAGCCGCTACGGCGCCGGGGCGCGGTGTCGCTGGTGCCGGGCGCCAAGCCGGACTCCAACCGGGACACGCACACCTCGATGCGGGTGCCGGGTCCGGACGAACTGGCCGGCGGTGCACACGGCACCGCCCGCGCCCCCCGGGCCACCGGTGCACCCAGGCCGGGCTCGGCCCGGCACCGGGCGGTGGTACGGCGGCGCAGGGTGACTTTGGGAGTGGCCGGAGTGGTCGTTGCGGCGGCGGTCGGCGTCGGCGCCTGGCTGGCCTCTTCCTCCGGCAGCGACGACCACCAGCCCCCACCCACCCACAGCACCTCGACCCCCTGACACCCACTCCGCCCACCCACCCACCCGACTCGGCCAACTGAAAGGTTGCCCCACAGGCGTTGCCTCCGGGTCGGTTGTTGGGCGCCGAGTCCGTCTTGGCCTGTGGTGTCTGGGGCGGTTGTTGGGTGCCGGGTCCGCCGCGGCCTGTGGTGTCTGGGGCGGTTGTTAGGTGCCGGGTCCGCCTTGGCCTGTGGTGTCTGGGGCGGTAGTGGTGCCCGGCTCGGTCTGGCCGTGGTGTCTGGGTCGACTGATGGGTGCCGGCTCGTTCGCCCCTGGCCGGTGGTGCCCGGGTCGGCTGAAGGGTGCGTCCGGTCCGCCCTGGCCGCGTGGCATTCGGGTCGGAGGAGAGGTTGCCCCAGCAGGCGTTGCCTCTCGGTCGGCTGAAGGGTGCCGGGTCCGCCCCGGCCCGTCGTGTCCCGGTCCGCTGCGACGTGCCTCCAGCCCGTCTGTGCTCGGTCAGCCGACGAGCGGGCCCGGCTGCACCTCGCTCGATCCGCCGCGCCCCTCCCCAGCTCGCGTTTCCCCTCTTTCCTCAACCGGGGTCCGGTCCGTCGGCCGAGGGAAGTGGGGGGAAGGCTCGGTCGCTCGATGCCGTTCGGGCCGGGCCTCGGCTGTGCCCTGCCCTGGCCCCGCTGCGCCCTCCCCGGCTTGCCGTGCCACCTCCCTGGCCCGCCCTGCCCCTCTTCCCTCAACCGGGGTCCGGCTCGCCGGCCGAGGGGGAGAAGGCTCGGTCGCTCGACCCCGTCCGGGTCGGTCAGCCCGGGCGGTGCCCTCTCGGCCGAGTGAGACGGGCGGGTGGGTGGGCGAGGGTGACGGTCGCCGCAGCGCCGGTGGCGCACGGCCGAGGTCGGTTGCCATAGCCGTTACGCTGGATGCGTGGCAGTCGTCGATGTATCCGAAGAGCTGAAGTCCCTCTCCTCGACCATGGAGTCGATCGAGGCCGTCCTGGACCTCGACAAGCTGAGGGCAGATATCGCCGTGCTCGAGGAGCAGGCAGCCGCGCCGTCCCTGTGGGACAACCCGGACGAGGCGCAGAAGATCACCAGCAAGCTCTCCCACCTCCAGGCCGAGGTCAGGAAGGCGGAGGCGCTGCGCGGCCGGATCGACGATCTCGCCGTCCTCTTCGAGATGGCCGAGGAGGAGGACGACCCGGACACCCGTGCCGAGGCCGAGTCCGAGCTGGCCGCGGTGAAGAAGTCGCTGGACGAGATGGAGGTCCGCACCCTCCTGTCCGGCGAGTACGACTCCCGTGAGGCGCTCGTCAACATCCGCGCCGAGGCCGGCGGTGTCGACGCCGCCGACTTCGCCGAGAAGCTTCAGCGCATGTACCTGCGCTGGGCCGAGCAGCGCGGCTTCAAGACGGAGCTGATCGAGACGTCGTACGCCGAAGAGGCCGGCATCAAGTCGACCACCTTCGCCGTCCAGGCGCCGTACGCCTACGGCACCCTCTCCGTCGAGCAGGGCACCCACCGGCTCGTCCGGATCTCGCCCTACGACAACCAGGGGCGGCGCCAGACCTCCTTCGCCGGTGTCGAGGTGCTCCCCGTGGTCGAGCAGACCGACCACATCGAGATCGACGAGTCCGAGCTGCGCGTGGACGTGTACCGGTCCTCGGGCCCCGGCGGCCAGGGCGTGAACACCACCGACTCCGCGGTGCGGCTCACCCACCTCCCCACCGGCATCGTGGTCTCCTGCCAGAACGAGCGCTCGCAGATCCAGAACAAGGCCACCGCGATGAACGTCCTCCAGGCCAAGCTGCTCGAGCGGCGCCGCCAGGAGGAGCAGGCCAAGATGGACGCCCTCAAGGGCGACGGTGGCAACTCCTGGGGCAACCAGATGCGTTCGTACGTCCTGCACCCGTACCAGATGGTCAAGGACCTGCGCACCGAGTTCGAGGTCGGCAACCCGGAGGCCGTGTTCAACGGTGAGATCGACGGGTTCCTGGAGGCCGGAATTCGCTGGCGCAAGCAGCAGGAGAAGTAACTTTGTCGACATGACAACTGCCGCCCTCGAGGCGGCAGTTGTTGTTATGTCTGGGTTTTACATCACAATTACAGGCTTCGACTCACCGCAAAAACGCCCCCATAGGACATTGCGCCCGCAACGGCCTTGACGTTGCTTTGAAAAATGGGAAGGGTTGCACGCGGCATGCGTACTTGCGGGGCGCATGTGAACCGGGGGAATGAGTTGACGCGGACTTCGTCACCGGCTGCCTCCCGTCGATCACGGCAACGCCCCACGCGCCGCCTCATTGACGAACAGCTACTGGGGGTAGCAACCATATGACGAAGAAGACGCGGATCCGGGTCGCGCGGATAGCCGCGGGCGCCGTGATCGCGGCCGGTGCGTCCCTGACCGCCGCCGGCGCGGCCTCCGCCCTGGACCTCAACGTCCAGGCGGGCCCGATCAGCCTCGGCGCCCACACGAACACCGACGACGGCGGCACCGACGGCGGCTGCCCGGTCGCCGTCTGCACCGATGGCGGCACCACGACCGGCGGGGACACCAGCACGGGTGGCACCACGACGACCGGCGGCGACGCCTCGACCGGCGGTTCCACCACCACCGGCGGTTCCACCACTACTGGCGGTTCCACCACTACTGGCGGTTCCACCACTACCGGCGGTTCCACCACCACCGGCGGTGACGCCAGCACGGGCGGCGACGCCTCCACCGGCGGTAACTCCTCGACCAGCGGCGACGTCACCATCGGCGGTGGCACCACCTCCACCGGCGGCAACGGCAACAGCGGCGGGAACGGCAACGGCGGCAACAGCTCCGGCGGTTCCTCCACCACCGGCGGTTCCTCCACCACCGGCGGTTCCTCCACCACCGGCGGTTCCTCGACGTCCGGCGGCTCCAGCACCTCCGGCGGTTCGAGCACCGGTGGCAGCTCCACCGGCGGTTCCGGCAGCACGGGCGGTTCCAGCACCGGCGGCAGCTCCACCGGCGGCTCCGGCAGCACGGGCGGCAGCAGCACGGGTGGCTCCACCACCGGCGGCAACAACGACAACCCGCAGGGCGGCAGCGGCAAGGCCACCCAGGACGAGGGCTCCTCGGCCCTGACCGACACGGGCTCCGACAGCAAGGCCCAGGGCGGCGACAAGCAGCTCGCCGAGACCGGTGCCGGTCAGACCGCGTTCCTGGTCATCGGCGCCGCGACGATGATCGCCGGTGGCATCGGCTTCCGCGTGCTGCCGCGTCTGGCGAACGGCCGGGGCGGCACCGCCGCCTGACCGTGATACCACGGTCACGCAGCGCACGCACCCCGCATGCGTAAGGGCCCGGAGCTTGGCGCTCCGGGCCCACAGTCGTCTCTACGGCACTCTCGGTGCTGCGCTACGCGGTCTGGTGCGCCAGCAGCGCCACCGCGGTGATCAGCACCGCCAGCAGCGCGACCAACGCCATCGGGTTCACCCCACCGAGGAAACCCTCCTGCTGCAGTCGCTCGCGGTTGGCACGGCACACCGGACACCGGCCCTCGCTCACGGGCGCCGCACAGTTCGCGCACACCAACCGGTCGTACGTCATGCGCTCGCCCTCCTTGCACCGGCTTTCACCTGTAGAACGCTCAGGGGACCGAGAACGTTCCCCGGCTCCCCACTCCACTGTGCCAGGTTCCCGCAAGCCGTGCGCGGGCCCCCGGGAGAGCCGTACGGGAGCGGAACAGAAACAGGGGGCGGTACAAAAACGTACAAGTCTTGCCCAAGCTCTCCCTGCGACTGCACTTGCACACCCGGTTCGCGTATGGTCACGCTCATCTACCCCCGGCGACCCGTGGTGCATCCGTGATCCGATTCGACAACGTCTCCAAGGTCTACCCCAAGCAGACCCGCCCCGCACTCAGGGATGTCTCCCTGGAGCTGGAGAAGGGCGAGTTCGTCTTCCTCGTGGGGTCCTCCGGCTCCGGAAAGTCCACCTTCCTGCGGCTCATCCTCCGCGAGGAGCGGTGCACCCACGGACAGGTGCACGTGCTGGGCAAGGACCTCGCCCGCCTCTCCAACTGGAAGGTGCCGCAGATGCGCCGCCAGCTGGGGACCGTCTTCCAGGACTTCCGGCTCCTGCCGAACAAGACCGTCGCGGAGAACGTGGCCTTCGCCCAGGAGGTCATCGGCAAGTCCCGCGGCGAGATCCGCAAGTCCGTGCCGCAGGTGCTCGACCTCGTCGGGCTCGGCGGCAAGGAGGACCGTATGCCCGGCGAGCTGTCGGGTGGTGAGCAGCAGCGCGTGGCCATCGCGCGGGCCTTCGTCAACCGGCCCAAGCTGCTCATCGCCGACGAGCCCACCGGTAACCTCGACCCGCAGACCTCCGTCGGCATCATGAAGCTGCTCGACCGCATCAACCGGACGGGCACCACCGTCATCATGGCGACGCACGACCAGAACATCGTGGACCAGATGCGCAAGCGCGTCATCGAGCTGGAGAAGGGCCGCCTCGTCCGTGACCAGGCCCGTGGCGTCTACGGCTACCAGCACTGACCACGTCCACGACGGAAAGGCTTGACCAGACGCCATGCGCGCCCAGTTCGTCCTGTCGGAGATCGGTGTCGGTCTCCGCCGCAATCTGACGATGACCTTCGCCGTCATCGTCTCCGTCGCCCTGTCCCTGGCCCTCTTCGGCGGCTCCCTGCTGATGAGCGATCAGGTGTCCACCATGAAGGGCTACTGGTACGACAAGGTCAACGTCTCGATCTTCCTGTGCAACAAGCACGACGCCGAGTCGGACGTCAACTGCGCCAAGGGCGCGGTCACCGACGACCAGAAGAAGCAGATCCAGGCGGACCTGCAGAAGATGCCGGTCGTCGAGAAGGTGACCTACGAGTCGCAGGACGAGGCCTACAAGCACTACAAGGAGCAGTTCGGCAACTCCCCGCTGGCCAGCTCGCTGACGCCGGACCAGATGCAGGAGTCGTACCGCATCAAGCTGAAGGACCCGCAGAAGTACCAGGTCATCGCGAGCGCCTTCAACGGGCGTGACGGTGTGCAGTCGGTGCAGGACCAGAAGGGCATCCTGGACAACCTGTTCCAGCTGCTGAACCTGATGAACCGCGGCGCGCTCGGCGTGATGGCGATGATGCTGATCGTCGCGCTGCTGCTGATCGTCAACACGGTGCGCGTCTCGGCGTTCAGCCGCCGGCGCGAGACCGGGATCATGCGCCTGGTCGGTGCCTCGGGCTTCTACATCCAGGCGCCGTTCATCGCGGAGGCCGCGGTCGCCGGACTCATCGGCGGCGGCCTCGCCTGTGTCGCGCTGCTGGTCGGCCGGTACTTCACCATCGACCACGGCATGGACCTCTCCCACAAGCTCACGCTCATCAACTTCGTGGGCTGGGACGCGGTGTTGACCAAGCTGCCGCTGATCCTCGCGACGAGCGTGCTGATGCCGTCGTTGGCCGCGTTCTTCGCGTTGCGCAAGTACCTGAAGGTGTGACGCATGCCAAGAGGGCCGTACGGGCATCCGCCCGTGCGGCCCTTTGCGTTGTCCTAGACTCACGGCCATGTCAGGCCGAGAGCTGTGCCGAGACCTTCTGTGTCCGCCCCGCCGTATCCGTCGCGGGGCCGCCCTGACATTGGTCTTCGCCGGCGTCCTGGTCGCGGGCGCCGCCACCGGCTCGTTCCCGGAGACCGGCCAGCCCGTCCGGAAGCCCGCGTTCCGTCCGGCGGCCGAGGCCACCACCCCGCACGAGGACGTCCGCAAGGCCGCCGCCGACGCGATGGCCGACGGCAAGTCCCCGATGGAGGCCGCCGAGCGGGCGGTCAGCCGCAGCGGCGACCGCTGGGGCGCGGTGTACTCCGAGGGCGAGTACCAGGAGTTCCAGGACGCCCTCGACGGCAGGTACACCGGCGTCGGCCTGTGGGCGAGACGCGAACAGGACGGCCGGATCGACGTGACCAGGGTCCGGCCCGGCTCGCCCGCCGCCGAGGCCGGCATCCGCGCGGGCGACCGGCTGACCAGTGTCGACGGCAGCAAGGTCGACGGCCGCCCGGTCACCGACGTGGTCTCCTTACTGCGCGGCGACGCCGACGACGCGGCCGCCGGTACGACCGTCACGCTGGGCCTCGAGCGCGGCACGCGCGCGTGGACCGAGAAACTGCGCCGGGCCAGCCTGTCCACCGACTCGGTGACCGTACGCAAACTGCCCGGCGGGGTCACCGTCATCAAGATCGCCGCGTTCACCAAGGGCTCTGGCGACGCCGTCCGCGACGCCGTACGGCAGGCCCCGGCCGACGGCGGGATCATCCTCGACCTGCGGGGCAACTCCGGCGGCCTGGTCAGCGAGGCCGTGGAGACCTCCTCCGGCTTCCTCGACGGCGGCCTGGTCGCCACCTACGACGTCGACGGCGCCCAGCGCTCCCTGCACGCCGCCCCCGGCGGCGACACCGTCCGGCCCCTGGTCGCGCTGGTCGACGGCGGCACGATGAGCGCGGCCGAGATGCTCACCGGCGCCCTCCAGGACCGGGGCCGCGCGGTGGTCGTCGGCTCCCGCACCTTCGGCAAGGGCTCCATCCAGATGCCGACGAAGCTGCCCGACGGCTCGGTGGCCGAGCTGACCGTGGGCCACTACCGCACCCCCTCCGGCCACGCCGTCGACGGCCAGGGCATCACCCCGGACCTGGAGGCGGGCCCGGAGGACGCGCTCCAGCGGGCCGAGACGGTCCTCACCGGCCTGGGCGACCCGTCGTAGCCTCGTGTTAATCGGCTGTACGCACACCCCCTCCGTAGTGCGAAAATGGACGGCACTATGGCTAAGGAAAAAGGGCGCAAGCTGATCGCGCAGAACAAGAAGGCGCGGCACGACTACCACATCCTCGACACCTACGAGGCCGGTCTGGTCCTCATGGGCACCGAGGTGAAGTCGCTGCGCCAGGGGCGGGCCTCGCTGGTCGACGGCTTCGTGCAACTGGACGGTCACGAGGCGTGGCTGCACAACGTGCACGTCCCCGAGTACAGCCAGGGCACCTGGACCAACCACAGCGCCCGGCGCAAGCGCAAGCTGCTGCTGCACCGCGCGGAGATCGAGAAGCTGGAGTCCAAGTCCCAGGAGACGGGTCACACGATCGTGCCCCTCGCCCTGTACTTCAAGGACGGCCGCGCCAAGATCGAGATCGCGCTGGCGAAGGGCAAGAAGGAGTACGACAAGCGGCAGACCCTGCGGGAGAAGCAGGACCGGCGCGAGGCGGACCGGGCCATGTCGGCGGTCCGGCGCAAGCAGCGGGGCTGAGCCTCGGCGCGGGAATACGCTGGCACCGACCTGCGTTGTTCCCGTACGATGGCATCGCACTCCACAGAGAGTGCACGCACCCTCTCCGGAGGGATTGAAATATCAACATGGGGATGATCGGTTTCGACAGCGGCTGTCGAAGCAGGGGAAGCGTGTCGAGGAAGCGGCCATGATCTCGTAAACCACAGGCCGAAAAAAATAATCGCCAACACCAAGCGCGATTCCTTCGCCCTCGCTGCCTAAGTAGCGACTTGCGAAGTGTCAGCCCGGGGCTGTTCCCGACCCGGATCCTGGCATCAGCTAGGGAACTAAACCTTGATCCCGGTCACGGGGTGAAGAGGGAAACCAAACAGTGACTGAGCCCGTCGGCGACTTGTTCGCGTGATCGCCGGGGCTGAGAAAAGCGCAGCGAACTGCACACGGAGAAGCCCTGATTCCGCACCGTTGGACGCGGGTTCGATTCCCGCCATCTCCACGATCTGGGGGCATGACCCCCAGACCCCTCCGGGGGTACCCCATGTGGGCGAAGGCCCCGTCGCTTCGAGCGGCGGGGCCTTCGTCATGCCTGTGCCCGCTTACTTCACGGCCCCCACCGCGATCCCCCGGGTGAGCGTCCGCTGGAAGACGAGGAAGAAGACGACCGCGGGGAGCACGCCGAGCAGGGCGGCCGCGTTGGTCATGGTGGCGTCCATCAGGCGCTGGCCCTGGAGGACGCCGAGGGCGACGGAGACGGTCTGGTTGTCGTTGGAGACGAGCATGACCAGCGGCAGCAGGAACTCGTTCCAGGTCCAGATGAAGAAGAAGACGAGGAGCACCCCGAGGGTCGGGCGGCTGACCGGGACGACGATCCGCCACAGCACCTGCCACGTGCCGGCCCCGTCGATCCGGGCGGCCTCGATGATCTCCCGCGGGAACTGCCCGAGCACGGAGGCGAGCAGATACGTCCCGAACGCGGACTGGATCACCGTGAACACGATGATCACGCTGAGCCGGGTGTCGTAGAGCCCGGCCTGCTTGCTCAGGTAGTAGAGCGGGTAAACCAGCGCCTCCTGCGGCAGCGTGTTCGCGAGGACGAAGAAGGCCAGCACCCAGGTGCGGCCCCGGATCCGGCCGATGCCGATCGCGTACGCGTTCAGCACCGACAGCGCGGCGGCCAGGACCGCCACCGAGCCGCTGATCAGCACGGAGTTGAGCAGCTTGCGCCCGTAGTCGACGCGCTGCCAGAAGTCCGTGAGCCCGTGGGTGTAGAGGCCGTGGGGGAGGCTGAGCGGCCCGTGCCGGGCGTACTCGGCCGGGGACTTGACCGCGTTGATCACGACGATGACGAACGGCACGATCATGAACAGGGCGGCGAGGCACAGGGCGATCAGCACCGGGTAGCGGCGCAGGGCGGTCATGTCTCCTCCGCACGGCTTTGCAGCTTCAGGCCGATGAGGGCCAGGGCCAGGATGATCACGGTCAGCACGGTGGAGATCGCGGCGCCGTAGCCGACCTGGGTCTTCTCGAAGAACGTGGTGAAGGAGAAGTACGACGGGACGTCCGTCGCGCCGCCCGGACCGCCCTTGGTGAGCACGTACACCGCGCCGAACACCTTCAGCGCGGCGATCGTGCACCAGGTCAGCACGACGTAGATCTCCGGCCGGATTCCCGGCAGCGTGATGTGCAGGAACCGCCGCCACCAGCCGGCGCCGTCCAGCTCCGCCGCCTCGTACAGCTGCGGGTCGACCCGGCCGAGGCCCGCCATGAACACCACCAGCGGAAAGCCGAGCTGCACCCAGACCAGCACACCCATGACGGTGTACAGCGCGAGGTCCGGGTCGCCGAGCCAGTCCTGCTGCCAGGAGCCGAGCCCGACGGCCCTCAGCAGCGCGTTCAGGGCGCCGTCGTCGGGGGCGAGGATCCAGCTCCAGACGATGCCGGCGACCGCGACCGGCAGCACCTGCGGAAGGTAGAAGCAGGCGCGCAGGACCGACGCCATGCGGGTGCCGAAGTGCTTGCCGACGTAGTCGGACAGGGCGGCGGCCAGCACGAGTCCGAGGGCGGTCGGTACGGCGGCCATCGCGACGACCATGAACAGGCTGTGCCGGAACGACGCCCAGAACTCCGAGTCGTGCGCGAGCCGCCGGTAGTTGGCGAGCCCGGACCAGTGCGGGCTGCCCACGCCCTGCCAGTCGGTGAAGCCGACCCCGGTGTTCATCAGGAACGGCACGACCACGACGGCCAGGAAGGCGAGCGCGCCCGGGAGGAGGAACAGGGCGTAGGAGTCCCGGGGGGCCTTCATCGTGTGGGTGCGCCCTGGTCGTACGCCTTCTGGAGATGGTCCAGCCAGTCGTCCGGTTTCTCGCTGCCGGTCATCAGCTTCTGGGTCTCGGAGACCAGGGTGTCGTAGAACCCGGCCACCGGCCAGTCGGGGTAGAAGGCGAGGCCGTCACGCCCGGTGAGGGTGTTGAACTGGGCGATCAGCTGCTTGGACTTGGGGTCGGTGATGGCCGCCGCGTCCGCCGCGACCGGGATCCCGCCCTTGTTGCCGAGCAGGTTCTGGATCTTCTTCGACAGGGTGATGTCGATGAAGTCGTAGGCGAGTTGCTTGTTCTTCGCGCCCTTGGGGACGACCCAGAGGTTGCCGCTGGAGCCGAGGGTGAGGTTCGAGCCGGGCCACAGGGTGGTGTCCCACGCGAACTTCGCCTCCGTCTGGAAGCGGCCGTACCACCAGCTGCCGGAGAACAGGATCGGCGCCTTGCCCTGGATCCAGGACACGCCCGCGTCCTCGGCCTTGACGCTGGTGGAGTTCTTGCCGATGTAGCCCTTCTCGACCCAGTCGGCGAAGGTGTTCGCCGCGTAGGTCCAGGCTGCGTCGTGGAAGTCGGTCCTGCCCTTGTACAGCTCGTAGGAGTCGACCCACGAGCGGTCGGCCTTGGACAGGGCGAGCTGGTAGAGGTACTGCTGGGCCATGTACTCGGCGCCCGCGTTGGCGAGCGGGGTGACGCCCTTGGCCACGAACTGGTCCATGGCGGCGGTGAGTTGGTCGAAGCTCTTCGGTTCGGCGATGCCGTACTTCTTGAAGAGGTCCTTGTTGTAGAAGACCATCGTGTACTCGCCGTAGTCGGGCACGCCGTACCAGTTGCCGGAGCCCATCACGCCGTTCGTGTCGTACATGCTGGTCGTACGGACGCTGGCGGGGATCTTCTTGTCCCAGCCGCGCTGGGTCGCCTCGGTGGTGAGGTCGGTCAGCAGGCCCTGCTTGGAGAGCAGGCCGGCGGTCGCGTTGCCCTTGTTGTACTCCATGACGTCCGGCGCGTCGGAGGAGTTGAGGATCATGGGCGCGGTCTTCTGGATCTGCTCGAAGCCCTTCTCCTCGAACTTCACCTTCACGCCGGGGTGCTGGGCCTCGAACTCCTTGATGGCCTCGTTCCAGGCCACGCCCATCGCGCTGTCGGGGCCCTCGTAGTGCCAGAGCCGGAGGGTCCTGCCGTCGCCGGAGCCGCTGTCCGAGCCGCCGCAGGAGGCCAGGAGAAGGGACGCGGCGACGACTGCGGTCGCCGCCAGATACCTGTGCCGTCGTGCCATCAACATCCATTTCCTCCACGGGAGTTGGTGTTGAAGCGCTTCGACGAAGGACGGTAGGTGGGGTGATCGTGGGCGTCAACAGATCTGTCAGAAATCGGTGCAAGCGTTTCGACTGAGTCCCCGTGACGTGGTGTGGATGAGCAGCGCTAGCGTGGCCGCTGCCGCCGGGACGGCGAGGGCGGTGGCGAGGGAGAGGTGCTCGGCCGCCCAGCCGCCCGTGGCCGAGCCGCAGGCGATGCCGGTGAGCAGCCCGGTCACCACCAGGCTCATGCCCTCGTTGAGCCGGTCGGCCGGGGTGAGTTTCTGCACCAGGGTCATCGCCAGCACCATCGTCGGCGCGGTCGCCATGCCCGCGACCAGCAGCGCGCCCGCGAGCGCCGGCAGCGAACCGGCGACACCGGCGGCCGCCCACGGCAGGGTCATCAGGACGGCCATCCCGGCCATGCAGTGCCCCAGCCGCACCCCGGCCGGCTTCCGTGCCCCGAACACCAGGCCCGCGACGCACGAGCCCGCCGCCTGGAGCGCGAGTACGGCACCGGCGACCGCGCGATGCCCGTGCGCGTCGGCGTAGGCGATCGTGCCGACCTCCATCGAGCCGAACACCGCGCCGGTCGCGACGAAGCAGGCCAGCAGGGGCGGGATACCGGGGCTGCGCAAGGGGGATCGTGCGGAGCGGGTGGCCTTGACCGGCGGCTCGGTGGCGCGCTGCGCGGTGAACAGCAGCATCCCGGCGAGCAGCAGCACCGCCCCGGTGAGCGTGCCCGCCTCCGGGAAGAAGGTGCCGGTCAGGAAGGACGCGAGCACCGGGCCGAGCATGAAGCACAGCTCGTCGGCGGCCTGCTCGAAGGAGTTCGCGGTGTGCAGGGCGCCGGGGTCGTCGCGCAGCAGATGGGCCCAGCGGGCGCGGGACAGGCCGCCGATGTTGGGGGTGGTGGCGGTCGCGACGTACGCGGCGAACAGGGTCCAGTCGGGGGCGTCGTAGCGCACGCACAGCAGCAGCGCGAGGCTGCCGAGCACGGCGGTGAGCGTGGCCGGTACGGCGATACGGGCCTGCCCGTACCGGTCGACCAGCCGGGCGACCCACGGCCCGGCCAGCGCGGTCGCCGCGAGCCCGCTCGCGGTGACGGCACCGGCGAGGGCGTACGACCCCCGGGACCCGGCGATCATCACGACGGCGCTCACACTGAACATGCCCATGGGCAGCCGGGCGAGCAGATTGCCGGTGGTGAAGGCACGGGTACCGGGGAGGGAGAAGAGACGGCGGTAGGCGCTCTGGTGCGCCGGCGTGGATATGACGGAGGGCATGGCCCCACCCTCACCCGGCTCGGATCAAGGGGTCCAACACCTGATCGGCACCGATTCACGCACCTGTGTTGTAAGTTCACGCGTATGCCCGCTCACCTGGAGCCCAGACTCCTGCGCGCCTTCGTCGTCGTGGCCGAGGAACTGCACTTCACCCGCGCGGCCACTCGACTGTACGTCGCCCAGCAGGCCCTCAGCCGTGATGTACGGCGGCTGGAGCGGGAGTTGGGTGCCGAGCTGTTCGTGCGGACCACCCGGCAGGTGACGCTGACGGCCGACGGCGAGCGCCTGCTGCCGTACGCCCGCCGGGTCCTCGCGGCGCAGGACGAGCTGGTCGCGGCCTTCGCGCAGGCCCGCCCGCTGCTGGTGGACCTCAACTCGCCGGGCCTGGTCACCGGCCGCCGGGTGCTGCACCGGGCCCGGGAGCTCGCCCCCGACTGCGAGCTGATGGCCCGCTACGAGAGTGGTCTGACCGGGGCGGCCGAACTCATGCTGTCCGGCAGGCTGGACGTCTCCTTCGGCCGGTTCGCCGGTCTGGACCCGGCGCTGCGGTCGGGGCTCTCGCATCAGCCGGTGCGCTACGAGCCGATGGCCGTCGTCCTGCCCGAGGATCACCGGCTGGCCGCGCTGCCCGAGGTGCCCGTGTCCGCGCTGGCCGGGGAGGCGGTGTACGCCGGTGCCGGGAACCCGCGCACCCCGGAGTGGACCGACCTGGCCTCCCGCCTCTTCGCGGAGCACGGCATCCGGCTCGCCCCGCCGCTGCCCCTGGCCGTCGGGGACGAGGAGTTCGAGCGGATCATGGGCAAGAACGGCCATCCGGTGCTGGCGGTGGTGGACTTCCCGCCGCTGCCCCGCATGGTGCTACGGCCCCTCGTCGATCCCGTCCCGGTGTCGCCGGTGTCGCTGGTGTGGCGCAAGGGGCTGGCCCACCCCGGTCTCGCGGCGCTGCGACGGGCGGCGACGGAGATCTCCCAGGTGGAGGGATGGCTGCGACGGCCGGTGGAAGCGTGGCTTCCGGGGGTCGACGACGAGGTGATGAGAGCGGGCGCCTGAGCCACCTCAGATGTTGCTCAACCTTCAAGGAAAGGGCTTCCTGCCGCTCTCGCCGGACTGTCATGATCTCGCCAGAAAGGCCGAAAACGAGGGGAAGCACTTCCATGCTGAAGAACATCAGGCGTGCGCTCACGGTCGTCGGCGTGGCCGGTGCCGCGGTCACGCTGGCGGCGACCACCGCCTTCGCGTCGGGCGGCGTCCACTACCCGACCCAGACGCAGCAGTCCACCTACAAGAAGTGCATCGACACCACGAGCGGGGGCAGCCGCTACAGCTCCACCTACAGCGGCTACGTCTTCGTCGCCGACTCGTTCGGGTCGGCTCCCGGCTGCGAGTACTCGTACGTGGAAGTCGTCTACGTCGACAAGAGCGGCAACGAGCAGGTGAAGCGGGCCTCGGCCAAGGGGAGCCTCACCGACGGCCCGAGCACGCACGTCTTCCTCTACCCGAGCCAGTACAAGAAGGTGCTGGAGGTCATCGGCTCCAGCCGGGACTGGAGCGGCAACAGCTCCGGCGGGGTTTATCTGTACTTCTGACGGCGCTGCGGACATTCCGATGCGAAAGGGCTGCTGGTGGACCAGCAGCCCCTTCGCATGTGCCGATCCGTCAGCCGTTCGCCCCGGCCGGGGTCGTGGTCGTGGTGAGGCCTTCCGTCTTGTTGGCCTTGATGGCGAAGTCGTTGGTGAACGTCGTGCTCAGGTCCACCTTCGAGGTCGCGTCGCCGACCTGTTCCAGGGACGCCAGCACGGTCTTCGGACCGCCCGCCGGCATGATCCCGTCCGGCAGGAACTGGCCCTTGTCCTGGGTCAGGGCCGTGATGTAGTCGGCCTTGGTCACCAGCTTGTTCTCCACGAACGACGCCGGAAGCTTGTTCGCGATGTCGGCCGCGCTGTGGGTGTTGATCCAGTGCATGGTGGCCACGAGGGCGTTGACGACCTTCTGCACGGCGTCCTTGTGCGAGTTCACCCAGTCGGTGCGGGCGATCACGCCCGCGGCCGGCCAGGCGCTGCCCAGCGCCGCCGTGGCACCGCTGGTGGTGGCCAGGTCGATCGCGGAGGAACCGAGGTTCTTCTTCTCGATCGCGGCGACCGTCGGCTGCGTCGTCATGACGCAGCTGATCTTGCCGTTCTGCAGCGCGGCGATCGCGGTGGCACCCGCACCGACGCCGACTCGGTGGAAGTCGCTGGGCTTGATGCCCTTCTGGGACGCCATGTACTGGGTGAGGATGTCGGTGCCCGAGCCCGGGTCGGTGATGCCGAGCGACTTGCCCTTGAAGTCGGCGGCCGACTTCACACCGCTGCTCGTGGAACACATCTCCCGCTCGCCCGGCGCGCCGGACAGCTGGACGACGTCCTCGACGGCCTTGCCCTTCGTCTGGAACTCGATCGTGTGGTTGTACCAGGCGCCGGCCATGTCCACCTGACCCGAGGCCATGGCCTCCTCGGCGCCGACACCGCCGTCCGTCTCGGTGCTCAGCTCGACGTTGACGCCGTACTTCTTGTAGAAGCCCAGGTTCTGGGCCAGCTGGTAGGGCAGGTAGATCTGCTTGTCGATGCCGCCGACCATGATCTTGACGGTCGGGGTGCCGCCGGAAGCGCTCGACCCGGAGCTGCTGGAACACGCGGTGGCCGCGCCGAGGGTGAGGGCGGTGACGATCGAGGCGGTGAGGGCTCTTTTCAGCATGGCGGCTCTTTCCTTTCGGACATGCATGAGGACGCGGGGAGGGGAGAGGGGACGGGGGTGAAAAGTGGGGGCTCAGAGGGAGTTGGCCTCGGACGGGGCCGGCGGGCGCCAGGACAGCAGCCGGTGTTCGAGCTTGCCGATCAGCCACTCCGCGCCGAGCACCAGGACCGCGATGACGAGCATCGTCGCGAACACACCGTCGGGGTCGAACTTGTCCTGCGCGGTCTTGATGACCAGACCCAGGCCGCTCTGCGCGCCGAGCACCTCGCCGACGAGCGCGCCGACGATGGCGAAGCCGAACGCGCTGTGCAGGCTGGCGATGATCCAGGTCAGCGCGGAGGGCACGATGACGTGCTGGGTGATCTGCAGCCGGGAGGCGCCGAGCACCCGGGCGTTGGCGAGGACGTTGCGGTCGACCTCGCGCACGCCCTGGAAGGCGTTGAAGAAGACGATGAAGAACACCAGCACCGCGGCGAGCAGGATCTTCGGCATCACGCCGATGCCGAAGGCGACGATGAAGATCGAGCCGAGGACGATACGCGGGATCGCGTTGACGATCTTGATGTAGGGCCCGAGCACATCGGACAGGAAGCGGCTCTGGCCGAGCGCGACACCGAGGATGACGCCCGCGACGGTACCGACGCCGAAACCGACGAGGGCTTCCTCGATGGTGGTCCAGATGTTCGCGTAGAACGAGCCGAACTCGGTGCCGTTCTGGAAGAGGTCGATCAGCCGGCTCCAGATGCCCGACGGCTGCCCGAAGAAGAACTTGTCGACGATGCCCAGGTCGGTGAACAACTGCCAGCCACCGATGACGAAGACCGCGAGACCGAAGCGGCCCGCCCACACCGAGGCGACCCGCCGCCGGGCGGCCCGCCTGGCGGCGGCCGCCACCGAGGTCTGCTTGCCGTCGGCGACCGGGGCGGCGGAAGCGGTGGACGTCGTGCTCATGCGGTGCCTCCTGCGGTGCGTGCGTAGGCGCGCTCGACCTCTTCGCGCAGCGTTTCCCAGATCTGTTGCTGGAGTTCGATGAAGCGGGGCTGGAAACGGATCTCCTGGACGGAACCGCGCGGGCGGGGCAGGTCGATGTCGAAGACCGCCTTGACCGAGCCGGGGCTGGAGGTCATCACGACGACCCGGTCGGCGAGCGCCACGGCCTCGTCGAGGTCGTGGGTGATGAAGATGACGGACGGCCGGATCTGCTCCCACAGGCCGAGCAGCTCGGTCGACATGATCGCCTTGGTCTGCACGTCCAGGGCACCGAACGGCTCGTCCATGATCAGGATCTTGGGTTCGTTGATCAGCGCGGCGGCCATCGCCACGCGCTTGCGCATACCGCCGGAGAGCTGGTGCGGATAGCGGTCCTCGAACCCCGACAGGCCCACCCGGCGCAGCCAGTCCCGGGCGGAGGCCTGCGCCTGCTGCTTGGGCACGCCCCGGAAGATCGGCCCCATCAGCACGTTGCCGAGGACGGTCTTCCAGGGCAGCAGGGCGTCCGCCTGGAACATGAAGCTGACGCCGTCGGTGATGCCGTCCACCTCGCGGCCGCCGACCTTCACCGAGCCCTCGCTGGGCCGGTCGAGCCCGGACACCATGCCGAGCGTGGTCGACTTGCCGCAGCCGGTGGGGCCGACCACCGCGCAGAACTGGCCCGGCTCGACGGTGAACGACACGTCCTGCAGCGCCGTGAACACCTCACCGGAAGGGGTCAGGAATCGCTTGGTGAGCCCGGAGATCTCGATGCGCGCGTCCTCACGCGCCGCTGTGCCGGCGGTCGCCGCACCGCTGATCGGGCTCTTCGCGACATCGTTTCGCGAAGCCATGGGGGCCGTCTCCTTCCACGCCTCGAGGGGCGAGTTCCACACCTCGTCGGGTCGAGTTCCGCACCTCGTCGAGGCGGGTGAAGGCAGACGCTAGAAGCCACCCGGCGTTACGTCGCTGTTTCCGAGGTATCCCGCGATAGCCGCGTAAACCCGGGTTCTGCTCGTTCTGCTCAGTGATACGGGGCTGGGCAGAATTCCGGCCATCAGGCACAATCACGCCACCACGGGTCCGGCGCAGGGCCGGCCCGGCACCACCCCGAACAGGCGCGAAGGGGCACCTGTGACACCCATTCGCATACGGGTCGGGCGCGGCGGGAAGGGGAGACTGTCCGCGCGGATCCTCGTCAGTCAGCTCGCCATCCTGGCGCTCACGGGCCTCATCGGCTTCGTCCTGTTCGCCTTCGCGCAGCGCTCCACGCTCGACCGCACCTACGAGGAGCGGGCCGTCGCCATCGCCAAGACGACGGCCGCCGACCCGCAGATCCGCCGCGCCATGCAGGAGGGAGACGACGGTGGCGTCGTACAGGCCGTCGCCGAACGCATCCGGCAGTCGTCGGGAGCGTCGTACGTCGTCGTCATCGACCTGCGCGGCATCCGCCACTCGCACCCCATGTCGCGGCTGGTCGGCTCGCCGGTGACCGAGCCGATCGCGGCGCGCGACGGCCGCCCGCACGTCGGCACCGACCAGGGCGCGACCGGGCGCTCCGCCAACGGCAAGGTGCCGCTGTACGGGACGACGGGCGAGCTGGTCGGCGAGGTGTCGGTGGGCATCCCGGAACACACGGTGCTCGGCGAGCTGTGGCGCGAGCTGCCCACCTTCGCCGTGTACGCCGCGATCGCCACCGCACTCGGTTCGGTGGCCGCGTTCCTGCTGGCCGGGCGGCTGAAGCGGACGACGTTCGGGCTGGAGCTGGAGGAGATCGCCGGGCTGCTGCAGGACCGCGAGGCGATGCTGCACGGCATCCGCGAGGGCGTGCTGGCCTTCGCGCCGGACGGCAGGATCACCGTGGTGAACGACGAGGCCCGCCGCCTCCTCGGACTCGGCACCGCGCTCGGCAGCACCCTGGACGAGGTGCTGCCCGACGGCCGGCTGCGCCGCGCCCTGGACGGCACTCTGACCGGCACCGACATCAGCGTGCTGACCGACGAGCACTGTCTGGTCGTCAACCGGATGCCGGTGACCCTGCACGGGCGCGAACTGGGCGCCGTGGTGACCGTCCGCGACCGCACCGAACTGGTCGGACTTCTGCGGGAGTTGGACTCCGTACGCGGTCTGACCGACGCCCTTCGAGCCCAGCAGCACGAGTTCACCAACCGGATGCACCTGCTCGCCGGGCTGCTGGACATCGGGGCGTACGACGATGCGTACGAGGTGGCCGTCGAGTCGGCCGGTGCCGGACAGGCGCTCACCGAGTCCGTGCGCAAGCGGATCGGCAACCCGCTGATGGTCGGCCTGGTCGTGGCCAAGACCACGGTCGCCGCCGAACGCGGGGTGCACGTCGAGCTCGACGACGGCTCCGCGCTGGGCGAGGACCCGCCGCATCTGCCCCGGCTGCTGACGATCGTCGGCAATCTGCTGGACAACGCGATCGACGCGGCGGGCGACGGACCGCCTTCCTCGGGCGGACGCGCGGTACGGCTCACGCTCACCGAGGACGGGCGGGGGACGACCGTACGGGTGGCGGACAGCGGCCCCGGCGTCCCGCCCGGCGCCCGCGACTCGATCTTCGAGGACGGCTGGTCGACCCGCCCCGACCGGGGCACCGCCCGGCGCGGCCTCGGCCTGGCCCTGGTCCACCGCCTGGTGTCGCGGCACGGCGGCACGATCACCGTCAGCGAGGGCCCGGGAGCGGTCTTCACCGTACGACTGCCGGCCCCTGTGACGACCGGGGGAACGAAGGCACTGCCCGTGGGAGGTGACCGCCGGTGATCCGCACCCTGGTCGTGGACGACGACTTCCGGGTCAGCCACATCCACTGCGACTACGTGTCCCGGGTCCGGGGCTTCGAGGTGGTGGGCGAGGCGGCCACGGTGGCCGACGCCCTCCAGGCGACGTCGGCCCTCCGCCCCGACCTGCTGCTGCTGGACATCTTCCTGCCCGACGGCAGCGGACTGGACGTGCTGCGGCGGCTGACCGGGGACGCGGGAGGTGCCCGCCCGGACGCCTTCGTGATCACCGCGGACCGGGACATCGCGTCCGTCCGCACCGCCATGAAACTCGGCGCGGTCGGCTACCTCGTCAAGCCCTTCGGCGCCGCCGACCTGGCTGAACGGCTCACCGCGTACCGCGAACTCCAGCACCGCGTGGACACCCTCGGGGAGACCACGGAGACCGAACAGGCCGATGTGGACGCCCTGTTCAGCGCGGTACGGCCGCCCGCCGTGCCCCGGTTGCCGGCCAAGGGCCACTCGGCGCCGACGCTCGCCCTCGTCCAGCAGACGCTGCGCACCGCCCACCGCGATCTGTCGGCGGCGGAGGCCGCGGAACTGACCGGCGTTTCCCGGGCCACGGCCCAGCGCTACCTCTCCTACCTCGTCAAGGAGGGCACGGTCCGCCTGATCCTCCGCTACGGGGCGACGGGCCGGCCGGAGCACCGCTACCGGATCGCGTCCTGAGGCGCCCTCACGGGTCCGCCTCCCCGTGAGTGAGAGCAAAGTTCCTTCGCGGTCACCCACAGCCACAGCGCGGAAACGCGTGCTCCCTACCTTCAGGCTCGGTCGTGCGTGTAGCAGAGCGCCGTATGACCTAAGGCAGACCGAGCAGCCGGAGCCCCGTGGAGGCGTGATGACAGCCCCAGCCGTACCCCGTCGCAGTGGCCGCTGGATCGAGCAGTGGGATCCGGAGGACGAGGGATTCTGGAAGGCGACCGGCGAGAAGATCGCCCGCCGGAACCTGTGGTTCTCGGTGCTGTCGGAGCACATCGGCTTCTCCGTCTGGACCCTGTGGTCCGTGCTGGTCCTCTTCATGGGCCCGAAGTACGGCCTCACGCCCGCCGACAAGTTCCTGCTGACCTCGATGGTCACGCTGGTCGGCGCCGTGGTCCGGGTCCCGTACACCTTCGCGGTGGCGGTCTTCGGCGGCCGTAACTGGACGATCATCTCGGCGAGCCTGCTGCTGGTGCCGACGGTGGCCGCGTACACGGTGATGAAGCCGGGCACGTCCTTCACCACGTTCCTGCTGGTCGGCCTGCTGGCCGGCATCGGCGGCGGCAACTTCGCGTCCTCCATGACCAACATCAACGCCTTCTTCCCGCTGAAGAAGAAGGGCTGGGCGCTGGGGCTGAACGCGGGCGGCGGCAACATCGGCGTGCCGGTGATCCAGCTGGTCGCGCTGGCGATCATCGGCGCGAACGGCGGCCCGAGGCTGCTGCTGGGCATCTACATCCCGCTGATCGTCGTGGCGGCGGTGCTGGCGTCGGTCTTCATGGACAACCTGGCGTCGGTGAAGAACGACACGGGCGCGGCGAAGGACGCGGCGAAGGACGCCCACACCTGGATCATGTCCTTCCTCTACATCGGCACGTTCGGCTCCTTCATCGGCTACAGCTTCGCCTTCGGCCAGGTCCTGACGAACCAGTTCGGCCGCACCCCGCTCCAGGCGGCCTACCTCACCTTCATCGGCCCGCTGCTCGGTTCGCTCATCCGCCCGCTCGGCGGCTGGCTGGCCGACCGCTACGGCGGCGCGCGCATCACGCTGTGGAACTACGTGGGCATGGCGGCGGCGACGGCGGTCCTGGTGGTCGCGAGCATGCAGAAGTCGTTGCCGCTCTTCGTGTCGGTCTTCGTGGTCCTCTTCGTCCTGAGCGGCCTGGGCAACGGCTCGACGTACAAGATGATCCCCGGCATCTTCCAGGCGAAGGCGCTGGCCAAGGGGCTGACGGGGGAGGAGGCGGTGTCCTACGGCCGCCGCCTGTCCGGAGCCTCGATGGGCCTGATCGGCGCGGTGGGAGCGCTGGGCGGAGTCGGCATCAACCTGGCCTTCCGCCAGTCGTTCCTGTCGTACGGCTCCGGAACGGGCGCGTTCGTCGCCTTCCTCGCCTTCTACGGTGCCTGCTTCGCGCTGACGTGGGCCGTATACCTTCGCCGCCCGGCGGGGCAGGCTGTAACGGAGGCGACTGCGGAGACAAAGCCACAGCTCAGTTACGCGGAAGTGTGACGTAACACCGGTGCAATGGAGCCGAACCGAGCCTGTCACGCGCCGTTGACAGGCTCGATCGGCATACCGGTCAGACGGGGCGTGCCGGTCAGCTAGGAGAGCCGAGCCATGTACGACGAAGAGCAGCACCCAGAGCACGGTCCGCTCGCGGGATTCACCGTGGGCGTCACCGCCGCGCGCCGGGCCGAGGAGCTGGGCGCCCTGCTCCAGCGGCGCGGCGCCGTCGTCCTGCACGCGCCCGCCCTGCGGATCGTGCCGCTCGCCGACGACGGGGAACTCCTCGCCGCGACGAAGGAGATCATCGACCAGGTCCCGGACGTGGTCGTGGCCACGACGGCCATCGGCTTCCGCGGCTGGGTGGAGGCGGCGGAGGGCTGGGGCCTGGGCGATCCGCTGCTGGGCCGCCTACGGGAGGCGGAGCTGCTGGCGCGGGGCCCGAAGGTGAAGGGGGCGATCCGTGCGGCAGGCCTGACGGAGGAGTGGTCCCCGTCCTCGGAGTCGATGGCGGAGGTCCTGGACCGCCTCCTGGAGGAGGGCGTGGAGGGCCGCCGTATCGCGGTACAGCTGCACGGTGAGCCGTTGCCGGGCTTCGTGGAGTCCCTGCGTGCCGGTGGCGCGGAGGTGCTCCCGGTCCCGGTGTACCGCTGGATGCCCCCGGAGGACACGACCCCGCTGGACCGCCTGCTGGACGCGACGGTCGCGCGCTCGCTGGACGCCCTGACGTTCACGAGCGCCCCGGCGGCGGCATCGCTTCTGTCGAGGGCGGAGTACAGGGGCCTGCTGCCGGAGCTGCTCTCGGCCCTCTCCCACGACGTCCTGCCGGCCTGCGTGGGCCCGGTGACAGCGCTCCCGCTCCAGGCGCACGGCGTGGACACGGTCCAGCCGGAACGCTTCCGTCTGGGCCCCCTGGTCCAGCTGCTGTGCCAGGAACTCCCGGGCAGGGCCAGGGCATTGCCGATCGCCGGTCACCGGGTGGAGATCCGCGGCCACGCGGTCCTGGTCGACGGCGACCTCAAGCCGGTCCCTCCGGCGGGCATGTCCCTGCTGAGGGCTCTCGCCCGCCGCCCCGGGTGGGTGGTCCCGAGGGCGGACCTGCTGCGGGCGTTGCCGGGCGCGGGACGGGACGAACACGCGGTGGAGACGGCGATGGCCCGCCTCCGTACGGCTCTGGGGGCGCCGAAGCTGATCCAGACGGTGGTCAAGCGGGGCTATCGGCTGGCGCTGGATCCGGCGGCGGATGCGAAGTACGCGGACGTGTGAGGCGGGGCTTGGGCTGCCGCTTCTCGCTCACTCGTTGTCGTACTCGTCGTGCCGGCGCCACCAGACGCCCGTCTCGTTGCGGCCGAGGGGGGCGCGGTCGAGCCACTGGTACATGCCCCACAGGGAGTCCAGGCCGCGGGCGTAGGACGAGTAGGTGTGGTGGACCGTGCCGTCCTGCAGGGCGAACGCGCTCATGCCGGGGCCTTCTCGGCGGTACGTCTCCCAGTCCGTGCCGACGATCGATTCGGTGAAGGTGTCGCGGGAGGCCTTCTCGTCGGGCGTCGCCGGACGAAGGTCCTCCTCGCCGAAGTTGTGCGCGACGACTCCCGCTTCCCACTCCTCCTTGGTGTGCGCCACCCCGAAGTCGAAGTTGAAGTCGCTGCCGTGGGACGACGCCCAGGGGAAGGTCCAGCCCATCCGCTCCCGGTACGCGTGGAGCTTGGCGAGCGGGGCCCGGGACACCGCCCAGAACATGACGTCGTGGTGGGCGAGATGGGTCACGGAGTCGTTGAAGCCGTCGGCGATCGCCGAGCAGGTCGGGCATCCGGCGGTGTAGTCGGGCCCGAACATGAAGTGGTAGACGAGGAGTTGCGAGCGGCCCTGGAACAGGTCGGCGAGTGACGCCGTACCCTCCTCGGTCTCGAAGCGGTAGTCCTTGTCGACCCGGACCCAGGGCAGCTCCTGCCGGCGCCGGGCCAGCTCGTCGCCGCGCCGGGTCAGCTCCTTCTCCGCAGGCTCATCACGCCCAGCGCCACCAGCACCGCCATCAACCCGACGGTCGAGCCGACGGTCGAGCCGGTGCAGTACAGCCCGAACCTCAGCCCGGAACCGGAGCTGGAATCGTCGCGGCAGCGCGAGCGGAAGTACCGTTTGACCGGCGTGAGTTCGTAGGCCCCCGCCGCGATCACCACCGCGCCGGCGACCGGAGATCCGTGCGGCCGGTCCAGTGCGTACGCCACGACGCCCGCGAGCGCCCACACGGCCAGGTAGCCTCCGGCGAAGGGCAGCGCGGTGTGCAACCCGCCGGTCGCGCGGACGTGCCGGGCTACGGCCGGAGCCGCGCCCGGCAGCATCATCGCCGCCATCATCGTCGTCCACGTCGCGGCGAAGAACCCCGACGGACCGGGGCTGGTCGCCGCCCCCATGTCCATGCCGTGCATCAGCCCGGCCGCGGCCGCCCAGCATGCCGCGGCGAGCCCGAGCGTCACCCCCAGTGCGATCTCTGGCCCGGCCGACCGGCGGAAGTCCGCGTTCGCGTTCACTGTCGGTTCTCCCTCCGCGGTGGGCGCGGGCGCGCCGGATCCCGTCACGTGGATCCGCGTGCCTGCCCGTCGAGGTGGTCTTTCAGTGCGTCGAGCGGGCTGTCCCAGTCGCGCGCCAGCGCGGCCAGGAACTGCTGTGCCACCTGCATCGGCGCGGACCTCAGCCGGTACCGCACCCGGCGCCGTTCACCCGGTTCGGCCGTGACCAGACCGGCCTCTGCCAGCAGGGCCAGGTGTTTGGCGATCGCCTGCCGGGTGATCGGCAGCCGGCCGGCCAGGTCCGTGGCCGTCGCCGGGCCGCCCGAAGCCAGCGCGGCCAGGATGGCGCGCCGGCTCGGGTCGGCCAGGGCGGCGAAGACCTGTTCGGCGATCGCCTCGATGTCAGGCTGCTGCATCGAGGTGGTCGACCAGCTCGCCCAGCTCGCGCGCCCAGCCCTCGGTGTGGTCGTCGTACTCACTGCGGCGGGTCTCGTCCGGCAGCTGGGCGAAGCCGGTCTCGACCACCGTCAGCCGGGTGCCGGAGGCCACCGGTTCGAGGGTGAACTCCACGTAGGTGCGGCGCGGATCGTCCTCGGGCAGCCCGGGCACGCGCCACGTGTAGCCGAACACCGTCGGCTCCTCCACCCGCTCCACCCGCATGTCGGCGAAGTGCCCGCCGTCCCACTTCATCCAGGCCGAGCCGCCCGGGCGCAGATCGATCTCGGCCTGGTTGCCGAACCAGGCGCTCAGTCCCTCGGCCGTGGTGAGTGCCGCCCACACCGCGGCCGGGGGGTGCGCGATCTCGACGGTCCGCTCGATGCGATCAGGGAATGCCATGACTGCCTCCATGGATTTATAGCAACCATCTGATTGCGACAGTATGGCAACTGGCTGGTTGCGTCAAGTCGCCGCTCGGCCCGGCAAGGTGCTGGACATCAAGACCGCCGACATCAAGGCGGCGGCACCGGTACTACGACCCGGAGACGGCGCGGTACACCAGCGCGGATCCGACGGGGCCGCAGAACCCGCTGGACTTCGGGCAGGGGTACACGGGTCGGCGAGACGTCTTCCCGGTGGCATCAAAGCTTCGGAAGTCGAAGTACCGCCTGGCGTAGAGAACGCCATCAAGGGACGGATGATCTACGAACTGCGGAAAGTCGGCCGCATCGCCCCCAAGGGGACCGAGGACATCACCGGAGACAAATGGAGGCGACCGCCTCTCGCCGCGGAAAGTTGCACATGAAGTACGTCCCAGCCGTCTGGGAAGATGGTGGGTTCTACGTGGATCCGAGGGCCTACCTGGCCGAGCTGCCGCGTCTGCGCGCCGACCTGCCCCCGGGCGCCTGGATGTTCGCCTCCGACCCCGGCCACTACGACATCGCGGCCGCCACCCGCTGTGTGAAGGATCTGGAGCTGGCTGGGGTCCACCTGGCCACCGACAAGAGCGGCGGCCTGATCCTGGAGTTCGCGCCCAACAAGGATCCTTCCCGACGAGGACGGCGGTTGCCTGCACGAGATCGCGCTCACCGACGCGTCGATCACCGTCCGCTGCGAGGACCTGCAAGCCGCTTGGGGGGACGCGCGCTGAGGAGTCAACCGGGATCGTCGACCCACAGGGCATCGGCTCATTGCCGACCCGGCGGACGGGAACCGCATCATCACCTTCCCTGGCAGCACCGCACCCGGACTACCGGCTGACCTGAGCCACGTTGGTGGAGGGCATGGCGTTGCCAGGCTCGCCTCCCCCAGGGTCAGGAGCGTGGGCGATGGGCCGTCTCGGCGGGTCTCCGAACCTTTTCGCGTCCGTCGGGTATCTGCGGTTCCTGGGCGCTGTCATGGCAGGTGCGGGACTTCTCCTGCTCGTCGCGGCGTATGCGCTGTGGCACCTGGACCGACCCCACCGCTCACGAGTAGGTCCAGCGCCATCTGCTCCCGCTGGGGGCGCACGTGATGCTCGTGCCGGAGGCGTCCGTCGTCGTCGCTCCGTGGTCGCTGTTGCGGCAGAACTCGCCGGCGGAGTAGCAGTTCCCCGCGTTGGAGACGATGGAGCAGGTGCCCGACGCGCTCTGGCCGCCGGTATCACCTGAGCTGCTGCCGCTGTTGTCGGTGGCCGCCTGGGCGGTGACCGTCACCGTCGCCTCGACCGTCTTCGTCACGGTCGGTCCAGGTGCGGGCTTCGCGGTGGCTGTCGCCATGGCGGTGGTGGTGGCGGTGACGGTCGCGGTCGGCCGGGGCTGACCGGCCGCTGTTTTCACGCTGTTGCCGTCGCTGTGTTGCCCGCTGGCGCCCGCGCCTGTTCCCAGGAGAAAGGCGAAGCCGATCGCGGGCAGTACGTAGCGTTTCCGGGCCCACTTCGGAGCCGGGCGGGTCGGCGGGGTGGGCGGTGGCGGCATGTATGGGCTGGTCATTCGTCCCCCTGGGAGGTTTCGGGAGCGAAGACGGTAGCCCCGTGACGCTGGACCTGTGAGGAATGTGTGGAAGAGGTGATGAATTCGTGATGGTCACGGACTGACGTGATCGGCCACTTCGAGGAATTCCTCTTTCGGCAGGCGCCGGTCCGCTGCCTGGACGTTGATGGTGTATCCGGCGGCGTACCAGGTCAGAGACCACGCACCCGGTGGGGTTCCCGGTCTGTCGGTGAGCCGCCCGGTGGTCTGGGTGATGCTCAGGGAGCCCCTGTCTCCGCCCTGACCGGGGTTCCGGAGGTAGGTGGCCGTCCACGAGGGCGTCCGAGCGCGTCGGTACGGGGGCGTTGTGACGTCGCCCGGTCCGAGGGGTCTGTCGGACGGCGCGTAGCCCTTGGGCAGGTAGCGGGGACGGGCGAGGCGGGCGGCCTCGAAGGGGCTGATGGTGTCGTGGGAGACGGCGTCGGAGAGCGTCCTCGCGCCGAGTGGCCGGGCCAGGGTCGTGGTGAGCAGCCGCTGGCCGCCTTCTCCTCCGCTGCCGACGCATACGGCGTTCTCGGGCAGCCCGGCGTGCCGCCCGCGCTCCAGTTCCAGTGACACCGTCCGGGCGGACTCGTGGGCCACCAGGTGAGGCTGGTCCTCGCAGCCGGTCCAGATCACCGGGGTGGTCAGAGTGCGTCCGTCGCCGCTGACCAGCACATCGCCCGGCACGGACGCGTCGTAGGTGTGCGAGCGATCCCGGAGTGTCCAGCCGGCCACGACCGCGATCAGGCAGGCCGATGCCACCGCGGCCCATGTCGTGCGGGGGCGCAGGCGCCGTCGGCCGTTGTGGGACACGGTCACGCTCCTTTTGTGTGTGCGGTGGGCCGCTGGTCCGGCCCGGCGGCCCACCGGTCGCTCAGCCGATGGTCACTGGGTGACCAGGGTCCAGTGCATGTCCTGCAGCGTCTGGAAGATCGGCACGAAGTACACACCCTGCACGCACCAGGGAGTGCGCACGCCGCTGTCGAGGACGTACTCCGACGACGGGCAGGTGACGGTCCGGTCGAGGGCTGTGATCATGCCACGCGCCTCGTCGGCGGTGTAGTTGTTCACGCCGGCGAAGACCGGTCCGCCACTGTCGCCGTTCGCCGCCGCGATGTGGTCCTTCGTGCGTGACGTGGAATAGGCGAGGTCGGTGTCCGGTCGGTAGACGCCGTTCGCTCCCGTGACCCCGATGTCCGTCGCGGAGATCTGCACGCCGCAGTGCACACCGGAGTTGGCGCCGTCGGTGCAGACGTAGTCGCCCACGTTGTTGTGGCCCCAGCCGGTGACGGGCTTGGAGTACCCGTCGGTCTCGTTCGCCGGACCGTCGTACAGACGCCCGGCGGACTGTCCGGACGGCAAGCTGATGCCCAGGGCGTCGTCCGACGCGAGCCGCTGGGCGTTGTCGGTGGTGCCGATGAGTCTCCCGCCCCAGTAGGTGTGCCACACACCGTTGCCACCATTGCAGTGGTAGGCCGCGCTGAGCTCGTACCGCCCGTCGGAGGTCTTGACGCTGAACGCGCTGGAACAGATGCCCCCGCTCGGGTTGCGCAGGGCCGCCCCTCCGTGCCACGGGGTGTTGTCCTCCTGCCGGGAGGAGAGGTCCACGCTCAACGGCTTGTAGACCACGGTGGTGTGAACTCCGGTCAGGCGGTCGGTGGCCGCCTTGACCTCGCTCGACGTGCTCTGGCGGGCAGTCGACGCCAGCGGGTCCATCCGGTCGCTCCTGCCCACGCCCCGGTCTTCGTCGTAGCCGATCTGCAGTCCGCTTCCGTCGACCGCGGGGCCGATGCTGGTGATGCGGAGGGGGGTCGACGTGCCGGAGATGCGCAGATCCGCGGGCTTTCCGCCGCGAAGAAGCCTGTTCCGGGCCGCATGCAGATCGGCCTTGGAGTAACGGGCCGGAAGCACCGAGGCGCGCACGCCCCTGGGCAGGTGGGCAAGGATGCGCCGTACCCGCTGCGGCGGGTTGCCCTTCCAGTGCAGACGCAGGCTGTTGTGGAGTGGATCGACTTCGATGTCGGTGAAGCCGGGAATCCTGGCGCGGTCCGATTCGGAGAGTCCCTCGGTGATCCGGCCGGCGATCTTGTCGAGAGTTTCCTGCTTCTTCTCGATCGTCTGACCGCCCGAACCCGCGGCCGCTGCCGGGGCGGTGACTGCCGATTGCGCCGCCGCACCCGCGGAAGGGGACGCGACGAAGGGAAGGGAGAGGGCCAGCGCCGCGACGGGGAGGGCTATGACCGCGCGTCTGCGGCCGCTGCCGGATTTCTTCACAGGGCCTCATTTCCTCAGTTGTCTCCCCCGAAGCGGGGGTTCGTCGTAAATGACGTGCGTGAGGGCACTGCCGTTGGCACGCTGCCCCGGTGAATCGTGAACGGATCTCCCGCATCGCTCATGCCGAACACCCGGTCAAGTCGCCGCTCGACGACGACTCGGTGCGCCGGCTCCTGGAACGCGGCCTGCCGAGGGGCGACGAGCGGGTGCTCGACCTCGGCTGCGGTCAAGGGGAATGGCTTCTGCGTGCGCTGGTCACACGGCCGGGCGTGCACGCCGAGGGCGTGGACCTCTCCGAGGACGCCCTGGCCCAGGCGGCCACCGCGGCACGCGGCCTCGGCGTCCAGGACCGCCTCGTCCTGCACCACCAGAAGGCCGAGGAGTTCGCGTCCGAGGAGCCGTTCGACGTGGTCCTCAGCTTCGGGGCCGCGCATGCCTTCGGCGGACTGCTCCCCACCCTCGCCGCGGCCCGCAAGCACCTCGCTCCGGGTGGCCGCGTCCTCGTCGGGGACGGCTTCTGGGAACGTCCGCCGTCACCGGAGGCCGTCGAGATGCTCGGGGACTTCACCGACCTGGCGGACACCGTGGACCGGGTCGTCGCCGACGGATGGATCCCGGTCGACGGGCACGTCAGCACGCGCCGGGAGCTGGACGACTACGAGTGGGCCTGCTGGGGCTCGCTCGCCGCCTGGGCCCTGGACCACCCCGACGACCCGGACGGCGCGGAGGTGCTGGAGACCGCCCACGCCCGCCGTACCGAATGGCTGCGCGTCTACCGGGACACCTGGGGCTTCGTCTCCCTGGTCCTGCGCCGGACACCCGGTTCCGACTGAGGGGTTCCGGCTCGGCGTCCGGGCAGGCACTGTGAACGGGAGAGCCCTCACGGAGACCCCACGGTTCCTGCCTAGGCGGTGACAGGCACATGGCATTCGACGCCGGACGGATCTGTCTCGATCTCCTCGCGACCTCGCATCCGGACGAACGGCTGGACGGCGTCGGGGCGTTGTGCGTGTGGATCGGGGGCGTGGGCCTGGTGCCGGGCGGTACGTCGCTCGCTCACGCCGAGAGTCACTGGGTGGTCCGGTTCCGGGAACTGCGGGGGCACGTCCGGCAGTTGGTGCTGACCGGCGGCACAACCCCGGACACCGGCTCGTACGGCCACGCCCTCGCCCGCGTCAACGACCTCGCCCGTTCCGCGCCCCCGGCTCCCTGTGCCGTACGCCATGAGGGCGGCCGGCTCGCCAGGGAGTTGGCCGACCCGCCCTCCTGCTCCGCGCTGCTCGCCCTCGTCGCCCGGGACACCGTCGAGCTGCTCACCGACCCCGTGGCGCGGGCCGCCGTACGGGAGTGTGAAGGGGACAACTGCCCGCTCGTGTACCTCGACACCTCGCGGGGGCGGCGTCGGCGGTGGTGTTCCAGTGAGGTCTGCGGGAATCGGGAGCGGGTGGCCCGGCATCGGCGGCGGGCCGCCCTGGCGCGGGTGTGATGTGCGTAACACCGGGTTTTCCGGCCGCCCCGCACGGGCAACCCCGCCGCCCCGCCCACCCCTCGATCGATGTGTCGGAAATGTAAAGATCACGCGGCGGAAATGTGCGCGCATGTCCCGCTCGTCACGTCACCCCCAAGAAAACTGTCGCTTCCGTTTGAACACCGCGGCACTCACTTCCGTACGGGTGGGCGAGCGACCGACTGGGGGAACCCCCGGACACCGGAGGTGGGCGTGCGCAAGGATGCGGCCGTGGCCAATGAACGTGGATCGAGGGCCCGACATCGCATGTCCTCATCACAGCCCTCGGAACCAGATGAGGAGCTGATGCGTGCGCTGTATCGAGAGCACGCCGGACCTCTGCTCGCGTACGTCCTCCGGCTGGTCGCCGGTGACCGGCAGCGCGCCGAGGACGTCGTACAGGAAACGCTCATCCGTGCCTGGAAGAACGCCGGTCAGCTCAATCGGGCGACCGGTTCGGTACGCCCCTGGCTGGTGACGGTCGCGCGCCGCATCGTCATCGACGGCCACCGCAGCCGGCAGGCCCGGCCGCAGGAGGTCGATCCGTCGCCGCTGGAGGTCATCCCCGCGGAGGACGAGATCGACAAGGCGCTGTGGCTGATGACGCTGTCGGACGCGCTCGACGACCTGACCCCGGCCCACCGGGAGGTCCTCGTCGAGACGTACTTCAAGGGGCGTACGGTCAATGAGGCGGCCGAGACGCTGGGCATTCCCAGTGGCACGGTGCGCTCTCGGGTGTTCTACGCCCTGCGGTCGATGAAGCTGGCACTGGAGGAGCGGGGGGTGACGGCGTGATGAGCAATGGTTACGGGGGAATGCAGGGGTATGGCCCTGGTGGTCCGGGTATGTCTGGGCCCATGAGTCCCGGTTCAGGATCTGCGGTGCCCAGTGAGCACGAGACCGTCGGCGCCTACGCCCTCGGGATTCTCGACGACGCCGAGGCGACCGCCTTCGAGGCGCACCTCGCCGGCTGCGAGTGGTGTGCCCAGCAGTTGGACGAGCTGGCCGGGATGGAGCCGATGCTCGCCGCGCTCGCGGATCTGCCGGGCTCCGGCAGTACGCCCGCGATCGGCGACTCGCTGTCGGCCAGGCCCAGCCCGCGGATCGTGGAGAGGCTCGTCGACGAGGTGGCGGAGAAGCGCGCCCAGAAGCGGCGCCGCTCCTTCTACATGATCGCCGCGGCCGCCGCGCTGATCATCGCCGGGCCGCTGGCCGCCATCGCCGTCAACAGCGGCTCCAGCGGTTCGAACGGTCAGGTCACCGCGTCCTCCGCGCAGACCACCTTCTCCGCCATGGCGGACAAGAGGTCGGCCACCGACCCGGCGTCCCAGACCAGCGCGACCATCGGCATGGAGCAGAAGGACTGGGGCACCCAGGCCGTCCTGGAGCTGAAGAACGTCAAGGGGCCGCTCAAGTGCTCCCTGGTGGCCGTCGCCAAGAACGGGCAGCGCGTGACCATGTCCTCGTGGTCCGTCCCGAACTGGGGCTACGGCATTGCGAACGCGCAGACGGAGGAGTCCAAGAAGCCGCTCTACATCGGCGGCGCCACGGCCTTCAAGCCGAACGAGATCGACCACTTCGAGGTCGTGACCTTCGAGGGCAAGAAGCTGGTGCAGGTCGGCGCGTAGCGCCTGCGGCGGGCTCGGCCGGGGCTCCGGTTCCGGCCGACACTCGTCTGCCTCGCGCGCCTGGCCGGAACCGCGGTCCCGTAGCTTTGACGGCCCCCCTTCGCGTACGGTTGACGGCTGCCCAGCACGTCAGAAGGGGGCCCGGTGGCCGCTCAGGTTCAGCAGTCCGCGGTCGGCTCGGTACACGGCGTACACGATTCCGTCCGTGACCGGGAGATCAGCGTCGAACAGGAACACCTGGACCGGGTGTACCGGCGGCTGGAGGAGAAGATCCACGACGCCGAGTTCCTGCTGGAGGACGCTGCCAAGCGCGGCCAGGTCGGCACCCCGGGCGCGCTGGCCGAGCGCGACGCGCAGGTCTTCCGCGCCGGCATTCACCTGAACCGGCTGAACAACGAGTTCGAGGACTTCCTCTTCGGCCGGATCGATCTCCTTCTCGGCAAGGACGGGAAGAAGGGTCCCGACGGGGCGTACACGGCGGTGGAGCCGGCCGAGGGCGCCGTACGGGACGACAACACCGCCGACATCGCCGAGACCCTGCACATCGGGCGCATCGGCGTCCTCGACGAGGACTACGCGCCGCTGGTCATCGACTGGCGCGCCCCCGCCGCCGCGCCGTTCTACCGGTCCACCCCGGTCGACCCCGGACGGGTCGTACGGCGCCGGGTCATCCGGTCCAAGGGGCGCCGCGTGCTCGGCGTCGAGGACGACCTGATGCGGCCCGAGCTGACCGCCTACCTCGACGGCGATGAGCTGCCCGTCATCGGCGACGGCGCCCTCATGGCCGCCCTCGGCCAGGCCCGCGGCCACACCATGCGGGACATCGTCTCCTCCATCCAGGCCGAGCAGGACCTCGTCATCCGGGCGCCCGCCGCCTCGATCACGTACGTCGAGGGCGGGCCCGGCACCGGAAAGACCGCCGTCGCGCTCCACCGCGCCGCCTATCTGCTCTACCAGGACCGGCGGCGGTACGCCGGCGGCATCCTCATCGTCTCCCCGACCCCGCTGCTCGTCGCCTACACCGAGGGCGTGCTGCCCTCCCTCGGCGAGGAGGGCCAGGTCGCCATCCGTGCCATCGGCTCGCTGGTCGACGGGACGGAGGCGACCCTGTACGACTCCCCGTCCGTGGCCCGCGCCAAGGGCTCGTACCGGATGCTGAAGGTGCTGCGGAAGGCGGCCCGGGGCGCCCTGGAGCTGGGGCCCACCACTCAGCCCGCCCTCGACGAAGAGCCGCAGACGGTCACCGGGACGCCCACCCGGCTGCGCGTCGTCGCCTTCGGCCGCCGCCTCGAGCTGGAGTCGGCCGAGCTGGACCGTGTCCGCCGTACCGCCCTCGGCGGCACCGCCCCCGTCAACCTGCTGCGCCCGCGCGCCCGCAAGCTGCTGCTGGACGCCCTGTGGGCCCAGTCCGGCGCGGCCTCCCGGCACAGCGACCCCGAGCTGGCCGCCGAGCTGCGCTCCTCCTTCGACGAGGACGTGACGTCCGAGGACTCCTTCATCGCGTTCCTCAACGCCTGGTGGCCCGAGCTCACCCCGAAGCAGGTCCTCGCGGCCATGGCCGACGAGCGGCGGCTCGGCCGCTGGGCCCGGCGGGTCCTCAACCCCGGGGAGGTCCGCAAGGTCGCCCGCTCGCTGAAACGGGACGGCCTCTCCGTGCACGACATCGCCATGCTGGACGAGCTCCAGGCGATCCTCGGCGCCCCGGCCCACCCCAGGAAGAAGCGGGAGCTGGACCCGCTGGACCAGCTCACCGGGCTGGAGGAGCTGATGCCGGTGCGTGAGGAGACGCAGCGGGAGCGGGCCGAGCGGCTCGCCCAGGAGCGCACCGAGTACGCGCACGTCATCGTGGACGAGGCGCAGGACCTCACGCCGATGCAGTGGCGGATGGTCGGCCGTCGTGGCCGGCACGCCACCTGGACGGTCGTCGGGGACCCGGCCCAGTCCTCCTGGTCCGACCCGGACGAGGCGGCCGAGGCCCGCGACGAGGCCCTCGGCACCCGCCCCCGGCGCCGCTTCCAGCTCACCGTGAACTACCGCAACCCGGCCGAGATCGCCGAGCTGGCCGCCAAGGTGCTCGCCCTCGCCATGCCCGGCTCCAAGTCGCCGTCCGCCGTTCGGTCCACCGGGGTCGAGCCGCGCTTCACCGTTGTGCAGGACTCCCTGGCGGCGGCCGTGCGCGCGGAGGCCGAGCGGCTGCTGGACCTCGTCGACGGCACCGTCGGCGTGGTCGTCGCGATGAACCGGCGCGAGGAGGCCCGGCGCTGGCTGGCCGGGCTCGGCGACCGGGTGGTGGCGCTCGGCAGCCTGGAGGCCAAGGGCCTGGAGTACGACGCGACCGTGGTCGTCTCTCCGGCGGAGATCGCCGACGAGTCGCCGGCCGGGCTGCGCGTGCTCTACGTGGCGCTGACCAGGGCGACCCAGCAGCTGACGGTGGTGTCGGGGGAGCGGGACGAGCCCGACGCGGCCGGGGTGCCGGACCTGCTGCGGGACTGAGTTTCCTGTGAACTCCCCGCGAGGGGAATGGCCCCGGGCATCCGTTTGTTAGCCTGGGTACGGCACCGGCCCGATCCAAGCCCCCGGGCCCAACCTTTGTCCCTGCGAGGGACCACTTGCCGCGAGGCGAGCATGGCGGGTCGGTGTCGTCAAGCGTGAGAGACCCACGTCCGATGTGGCGTGGGTCTCTTCCTTTGCCCGGACGGCCCCTTTTCTTGCCTGATCGATTCTCGTATGGTGGAAGTGGTTTTCCGAAAACAGGCACCGCTCATGAACAAAACGTCCGCAATCCGAGGCGACTACCACGTACTCCGCGGTAGGTGCGACGATCGGACGGCACAACTCGCGACACGGTGAAAGCAGAGGAAGTCGGCCATGGCAACGGCGCCCAGCGTCTCCTACTCGATGACGGTCCGGCTGGAGGTGCCCGCCAGCGGAACCGCGGTCTCCCAGCTCACCACGGCCGTCGAGTCCCACGGAGGCTCGGTCACCGGCCTCGACGTCACCGCGTCCGGTCACGAGAAGCTCCGGATCGACGTCACCATCGCGGCCACCTCGACCGCGCACGCCGACGAGATCGTCGAGCAGCTCCGCCAGATCGAGGGCGTCACGCTCGGCAAGGTCTCCGACCGTACGTTCCTGATGCACCTCGGCGGCAAGATCGAGATGGCGTCGAAGCACCCGATCCGCAACCGTGACGACCTCTCGATGATCTACACGCCGGGTGTGGCCCGCGTGTGCATGGCGATCGCCGAGAACCCCGAGGACGCCCGCCGCCTCACCATCAAGCGCAACTCCGTTGCGGTCGTGACGGACGGTTCCGCCGTGCTCGGCCTCGGCAACATCGGCCCCAAGGCCGCGCTGCCCGTCATGGAGGGCAAGGCGGCCCTCTTCAAGCGCTTCGCCGGCATCGACGCCTGGCCGATCTGCCTGGACACCCAGGACACCGACGCGATCGTGGAGATCGTCAAGGCGATCGCCCCCGGCTTCGCCGGCATCAACCTCGAGGACATCTCCGCCCCGCGCTGCTTCGAGATCGAGGCCCGCCTGCGCGAGGCCCTCGACATCCCCGTCTTCCACGACGACCAGCACGGCACCGCCATCGTCGTTCTCGCCGCCCTGACCAACGCGCTGCGCGTCGCGGACAAGGCCATCGAGAACATCCGGGTCGTCATGTCCGGCGCGGGCGCGGCCGGTACGGCCATCCTCAAGCTGCTGATCGCCGCGGGCGTGAAGAACGCCGTCGTCGCCGACATCCACGGTGTCGTGCACGCCGGCCGCGCCGACCTGGTGGACGCCCCGGCCGACTCGGCGCTGCGCTGGATCGCCGACAACACCAACCCCGAGGGTCTGACCGGCACCCTGAAGGAGGCCGTGCGCGGCGCGGACGTCTTCATCGGCGTCTCGGCCCCGAACGTCCTGGACGGCGACGACGTGGCCGCCATGGCCGACGGCGCCATCGTGTTCGCGCTCGCGAACCCGGACCCCGAGGTGGACCCGGCGGTCGCCCGCCAGACGGCGGCCGTCGTGGCCACCGGCCGCTCCGACTTCCCGAACCAGATCAACAACGTGCTGGTCTTCCCGGGCGTCTTCCGCGGCCTGCTGGACGCCCAGTCCCGCACCGTCAACACCGAGATGATGCTCGCCGCCGCGCATGCCCTCGCCGACGTGGTCACCGAGGACGAGCTGAACCCGAACTACATCATCCCGAGCGTCTTCAACGACAAGGTCGCGGGCGCGGTGGCCGGTGCGGTCCGCGAGGCCGCGAAGGCCGCCGGCGCGACGGTCTGACCGTCCCGGCTCCGGGCGGCCGCCGGCACCCGCCGGGTGACGGCTGAAAGGCGCCCGGGCGTCGGGCCGGTGACACCGTGTCGTACTGTGCAGGGGCTGTGAGGATCACCACGGCGGCCCCTGCATCGGCGCGTCGCGGAACCACCGGATGCCGGGCGCCCTCTAGGGTGGCGCCGAGCAGGCGCTTTTCGTGTGACTCCCCAGGGTGTTCTCACGACTCCTACGGGTGCCGGATTGGCTTTCGCGCCGCAGGTAGGGGCAGGATGCGTCCCTGGGCGCGAGCGCATCGGCATCGCAGTGCCTCGGGCGGCTCCGCCGCGTGGCACACCCCAACGGCAAGAAAAACACGGGAGTAACAACATGAACCGCAGTGAGCTGGTGGCCGCGCTGGCCGACCGCGCCGAGGTGACCCGCAAGGACGCCGACGCCGTGCTGGCCGCGTTCGCCGAGACCGTCGGCGAGATCGTCTCCAAGGGCGACGAGAAGGTCACCATCCCCGGCTTCCTGACCTTCGAGCGCACCCACCGTGCCGCTCGTACCGCGCGCAACCCGCAGACCGGCGAGCCCATCAACATCCCCGCCGGCTACAGCGTGAAGGTCACCGCGGGCTCCAAGCTCAAGGAAGCGGCCAAGGGCAAGTGACCCTGCCGCCTCTGTGCCAACGGGACGGTGTAGGGGCCTTGTGAACACGACGAAGGGGCGGCACCCAGGTTCTCCGGGTGCCGCCCCTTCGTCGTCGCTGTCGGAAACGGGGTCAGCCGAGCGCCTTGCCCGGCAGCTCGACCTTGGCCCCCAGCTCCACGAGCTTCTCCATGAAGTTCTCGTAGCCGCGGTTGATGAGGTCGATGCCGTGGACGCGGGACGTGCCCTCGGCCGCCAGGGCCGCGATGAGGTACGAGAAGCCGCCGCGCAGGTCGGGGATGACCAGGTCGGCGCCCTGGAGCTTGGTGGGGCCGGAGACGACCGCGGAGTGCAGGAAGTTGCGCTGGCCGAAGCGGCAGTCGGAGCCGCCCAGGCACTCGCGGTAGAGCTGGATGTGGGCGCCCATCTGGTTCAGGGCCGACGTGAAGCCCAGCCGGGACTCGTAGACCGTCTCGTGGATGATGGACAGCCCGGTCGCCTGGGTCAGGGCCACCACCAGCGGCTGCTGCCAGTCGGTCTGGAAACCGGGGTGTACGTCGGTCTCGAGCGCGATGGACTTCAGCTGGCCGCCCGGGTGCCAGAAGCGGATGCCCTCGTCGTCGATCTCGAAGGCGCCGCCCACCTTCCGGTAGGTGTTCAGGAACGTCATCATCGAGCGCTGCTGGGCGCCGCGGACGTAGATGTTGCCGTTGGTCGCGAGCGCCGCGGAAGCCCAGGAGGCGGCCTCCAGGCGGTCCGAGAGGGCGCGGTGGGTGTAGCCGCCGAGCTTGTCCACACCGGTGATGCGGATCGTGCGGTCGGTGTCCATCGCGATGATCGCGCCCATCTTCTGCAGCACGCAGATGAGGTCCTCGATCTCCGGCTCGACGGCCGCGTTGGACAACTCGGTGACGCCCTCGGCCAGTACGGCCGTCAGCAGCACCTGCTCGGTCGCGCCCACGGACGGGTACGGCAGCCGGATCTTCGTGCCGCGCAGGCCCTTCGGCGCCTCCAGGTACTGGCCGTCGGCCCGCTTCTCGATCGTCGCGCCGAACTGCCGCAGCACGTCGAAGTGGAAGTCGATCGGCCGGCCGCCGATGTCGCAGCCGCCGAGGCCCGGGATGAACGCGTGGCCGAGACGGTGCAGCAGGGGGCCGCAGAAGAGGATCGGGATACGGCTGGAACCGGCGTGGGCATCGATGTCGGCGACGTTGGCGCTCTCGACGTACGTCGGGTCCATGACCAGCTCGCCGGGCTCGTCGCCCGGACGGACCGTCACCCCGTGCAGCTGGAGCAGGCCGCGTACGACGCGCACGTCACGGATGTCCGGAACATTGCGCAGTCGACTCGGGCCGCTGCCCAGCAGGGCGGCGACCATGGCCTTCGGCACGAGGTTCTTCGCACCGCGGACACGGATCTCGCCCTCGAGCGGGGTTCCGCCGTGGACAAGCAGGACATCGTCGTTGACGGTCATGAATCTCGCGTTCCGATGAGTTGGGCAGGGGGCGGCCGATCACTGTTGCGCGCGGGCCGGGAGAGACAGCGTAGTCGCCGATCACCCCCCGTTCGTAAGCCCAAGGACCGCCAAGCATCGTCATAGCTGTGTCACAACACGAACCGTGCGCTATCGGGCACATGGGGTCACCGCAGGCCGCTGTGCGCCGGGCCCGCTTCCCTACGCCCTGACCTGCGTCCCCCCGATTGCCCCGCATTGGCTCCCCACACCCGGGCAAGATGCGGGATCATGTCTGGCATGACCGAGGTGTCCTCGCTCACAGGGCGGCTGCTCGTGGCAACACCGGCCCTGGCGGACCCGAACTTCGACCGTGCGGTGGTGCTCCTTCTCGACCACGACGAGGAGGGCTCCCTGGGTGTCGTCCTCAACCGTCCCACCCCCGTGGACGTGGGCGACATCCTGGAGGGCTGGGCCGACCTCGCCGGTGAGCCCGGGGTGGTCTTCCAGGGCGGCCCCGTCTCGCTGGACTCGGCGCTCGGCGTCGCGGTCATCCCGGGTGGCGCGGGCGGCGACCGGGCCCCGCTGGGCTGGCGGCGGGTGCACGGCGCGATCGGTCTGGTCGACCTGGAGGCGCCGCCGGAGCTGCTCGCCTCGGCCCTCGGCTCCCTGCGGATCTTCGCCGGGTACGCCGGCTGGGGCCCCGGCCAGCTGGAGGACGAGCTGGTCGAGGGCGCCTGGTACGTGGTCGAGTCCGAGCCCGGGGACGTCTCCTCGCCGGCCCCGGAGCGGCTGTGGCGCGAGGTGCTGCGCCGCCAGCGCAACGAGCTGGCGATGGTGGCCACGTATCCGGACGACCCTTCGCTCAACTGATACGTGGGCGCTTCAGTACCCTGGGCGGTATGAGCACTCTTGAGCCCGAGCGCGGGACTGGTACGGGGACCCTCGTAGAGCCGACGCCACAGGTGTCCCACGGCGACGGCGACCACGAGCGCTTCGCCCACTACGTCCAGAAGGACAAGATCATGGCGAGCGCCCTCGACGGGACCCCCGTCGTGGCGCTGTGCGGCAAGGTCTGGGTGCCGGGCCGCGACCCGAAGAAGTACCCCGTGTGCCCCATGTGCAAGGAGATCTACGAGTCCATGGGCAGCGGCGGCGACAAGGGCGGCGACAAGGGCGGCGACAAGGGCGGCGACAAGTAGTCCCCCTCGTTCGAGGTTCAGCCTGAGGTTTCCAGGGCCCCGGCATGTGTGGAAAACGCGCGTGCCGGGGGCCTTCGTGTTGTCCGGTCACAAAGTGGTCCAGACCTCTTGTCGGCATGTTCATGTACTGCTTAGCCTTCGTGACGCTATTCCGATTCCGGCCGGGCGGCGCGGTAAAGGACTGATGACATGAGCGACGACAGGCAACTCCGCTTTCCGGAACCCGACGTGGCGCTGATTCCGGCACCGAGCCGACTCTCGGCCTCGCTGCCCGGCGGCGGCACCGGATACGTCATCGACGCGGACACCGAGATCGAGGCCACCGAGGGCACCGAGCGGGTCGCGCAATGGCTGCGCGCGACCGTCGGCGCGGCCACCGGATTCCCGCTGCGGCCCCACCGCGACCACGCGAACCGCGTTCTGCTGCGGATCATCCCCTCGCTCGCGGACGAACTCGGCAGCCCCGAGGCCTACCGGCTGTGTGCCGACGGTTACCTGATCGCGATCGACGGCGCGAGCGAGGCCGGCCTGTTCTGGGGTGCGCAGACCTTCCGGCAGCTGCTCGGCCCGGACGCCTTCCGGCGCGCCCCGATCACCCGCCGCGAGGCGTGGGAGTTCCCGGCGGTCACCCTCCACGACGCCCCCCGATTCCGCTGGCGCGGTCTTCTCCTCGACGTGGCCCGGCACTTCATGCCCAAGGAAGGCGTGCTGCGCTACCTCGATCTGATGGCGGCGCACAAACTCAACGTCTTCCACTTCCATCTGACCGACGACCAGGGCTGGCGGATCGAGATCAAGCGCTACCCGAAGCTGACCGAGACCGCGTCCTGGCGGACCAGGTCGAAATTCGGTCACCGGGCTTCCCCGCTGTGGGAGGAGAAGCCGCACGGCGGTTACTACACCCAGGACGACATCCGGGAGATCGTCGCCTACGCCGCCGAGCGGCATATCGCCGTCGTCCCGGAAATCGACGTACCGGGCCACTCGCAGGCCGCCATCGCCGCGTACCCGGAACTCGGCAACACCGACGTCATCGACACCACCGCCCTCACCGTCTGGGACAACTGGGGGATCTCCGCCAACGTACTCGCCCCCACCGACACCACCCTGCGCTTCTACGAGGGGGTGTTCGAAGAAGTCCTGGAGTTGTTCCCGGCGGACGCCACAGGCTCCACGGGGTTTTCGTCCTTTGTGCACATCGGCGGCGACGAATGCCGCAAGGAGCAGTGGACCGGGTCGGTGACCGCGAAGAACCGGATCGCGGATCTCGGGCTGGCCGACGAGGACGGCCTGCAGTCGTGGTTCATCGGGCACTTCGACGCATGGCTCTCCGCGCGCGGGCGGCGGCTGATCGGCTGGGACGAGATCCTGGAGGGCGGGCTCGCCGAGGGCGCCGCGGTGTCCTCGTGGCGCGGTTACGGCGGTGGGATCGCGGCCGCGCGGGCCGGGCACGACGTCGTCATGTGCCCGGAGCAGTACGTGTACCTGGACCACCGTCAGGCCCCGGGCGAGGACGAGCCGGTGCCCATCGGCTTCGTGCGCACCCTGGAGGACGTCTACCGGTTCGAACCCGTCCCGGACGGGCTCACCGAGGCCGAGGCCCGGCATGTGCTGGGCACCCAGGCCAACGTGTGGACCGAGGTGATCGAGGACACCGCGCGCGTGGACTACCAGACCTTCCCCCGGCTCGCCGCCTTCGCCGAGGTGGCCTGGAGCCGGCTGCCCGCCCCGGAGGAACGGGACTTCGCGGGCTTCGAGCGCCGTATGGCCGCGCACTACGCGCGACTTGACGCCCTCGGGGTCGCTTACCGGCCACCCGCCGGGCCCCGGCCGTGGCAGAAGCGCCCCGGGGTGCCCGGCCGCCCGATCGAGGGGCCGCCGCCGCACAAGTGACCGCCTCGCACGCGTGACCGCCCCGAACACGTGGTGAAGAACGCGCCAAGTGTCACCGAAGAGTGTCAATCGGCGCGCACCGGTGATGCCGTGCGAAATCGGACCATCTCCGTGATGAGGTGGGCGAATGCTCCCCAGTGCCTCTTAGTGCCTGCTAGCGGACCCCCGCGTTCGACTCTTGCGAAGATGTGCCAGAGTTGCCACGTCCGCCCTGTGAGCACGTACCGTACGGCCACACAGGTGGGACCAGGTGGGGCAGCGGGAAGGGGCAGCCGGTTTGACCACGCACGCACCGCAGGCGGCGCAGGCCGTCACGCTGCCCACGACGCTGGACGAGGCGGTGGCGGCCCTCGGCGCCCTGCCCACCGCCGTGCCCGTCGCGGGCGGCACCGACCTGATGGCCGCCGTCAACTCCGGCCAGCTCAGGCCCGCCGCCCTGGTGGGCCTCGGGCGGATCAGCGAGATCCGAGGCTGGCAGTACCAGGACGGCCACGCGCTGCTCGGCGCGGGACTCACGCACGCGCGCATGGGCCGCCCCGACTTCGCGGCCCTGATCCCGGCGCTCGCCGCCGCCGCTCGCGCCGCGGGCCCGCCGCACATCCGCAACGCCGGCACCCTGGGCGGCAACATCGCCTCGGCCGCCCCCACCGGGGACGCGCTGCCGGTGCTGGCCGCCCTGGAGGCGACGCTGGTCATCGCGGGCCAGGGCGGAGCCCGCCGGGAGATCCCGGTGTCGCACCTGCTGGCCGGCATGGAGATGCTGCGCGGCGGCGAACTCATCGGCTACGTGCGCGTACCGCTGCTGCACGCCCCGCAGGTCTTCCTGAAGGCGACTGGACGCACCGGCCCCGGCCGCGCGCTGGCCTCCGTGGCCCTCGTCCTCGACCCCGCCCGGCGCGGAGTGCGGTGCGCCGTCGGTGCCATAGCGCCGATGCCGCTCAGGCCGCTGGAGGCCGAGCAGTGGGTCGCGCAGCTCATCGACTGGGACAACGACCGCGCGCTCGTGCCCGAAGCCCTGACCGCCTTCGGCGAGTACGTCGCCGCGGCCTGCATCCCGGACCCGGCACCGGAGTCCGACGGCTCGGTGCCCGCGCTTCCGCCCGCCGTACTGCACCTGCGGCGTACCGTCGCCGCGCTGGCCCGACGAGCACTGGGGAGGGCGCTGTCGTGACCGACGACCAGCACGGAGAGAGCACGCCCCAGGGCGGCGGCCGCTGGGACCCGCTGCCCCAGGGCGACTACGACGACGGCGCCACCGCCTTCGTCAAGCTCCCCGAGGGCGGCATCGACGCCCTGCTGTCCGGCGACAGCCCGCTGGCCGCGCCGGGTCACGGCTATGTGCCGCCGCGGATAACGGCCGCCCCCGGCACCGGCGACCCCGCCACGACCGGCACCTGGGGCACGCCCGCGGGCGGCACCGAGTGGCCCGACCCGAACGCCGTGCCCCAGGGCGCGGACGACCGGTTCACCTACCAGCCCGGCGCGACCCAGCAGTGGACCTTCGACGAGCCCGCCGCCCCGGCCGCTCCCGGACACGACGTCACCGGGCAGTGGTCCATCCCCGTGGCTGGCGGTGACCTTCCGGACGAATCGGGCGAGTTCACCACATCGTCCCTGGTCGAGCAGTGGGGCGGCACCCCGCCGCCCACCCTGCCCGGCGGCGCGCCCGCGCCCTGGGCGACGGACGGCGCGGGCACCGCCTGGGACCAGAGCCCGGCGGGCGACGCTCCGGCACCGGACGCGTACGCGCGCGAGGAGCGGTACGGGCGCGGGGAGCAGTACGGGCACGCCCCGGCGGGGTACCCGGAGCCGGGCCGTACGGAGAGGCACCCCGAGTTCGGTCACCCGGAGGGTGGGCACGACGAGTTCGGGCACGGGCAGGGAGACACGCCCGGTGGAGCCGCTCCGGCGGACGATTCCGGGGAGCCCGGCGAACTCGCGGAGCACCAGGGCGAGTCCGTGGACGTCCAGGCCCCCGCACAGGCCCCTGAAGGCCCCCTCGACGGCCCGGCGGCCCACGAGGTGCCCGCGCCTCCCGGGTCCGCCCCGCAGGCCGCCACAACGGCGGACAGGGCCGCCACTTCTGCCGCGGCCGACGCCGACACCGACGCGCCGCACGACACGCCTGCGGACCCCGCCGAAGGAGCCACCGCACCCCCTGCGGAGGGACTCGCCGGTACCCCCGAGCCCGCCGCGGACCCGGCGGACCCGGCCCCGCGGCAGGCGGCCGAAGGCGAGAGCGCCGAGGAATCCGCCGCACCCCTCCCGCCGAACGACGACCACCCCCTCGCCTCCTACGTGCTGCGCGTCAACGGCGCCGACCGGCCCGTCACCGATGCCTGGATCGGCGAGTCGCTGCTGTACGTGCTGCGCGAACGGCTCGGCCTCGCGGGCGCCAAGGACGGCTGCTCGCAGGGCGAGTGCGGGGCCTGCAACGTCCAGGTCGACGGCCGTCTGGTCGCCTCCTGCCTGGTCCCGGCGGTCACCGCGGCCGGCAGCGAGGTGCGCACCGTCGAGGGCCTCGCCGCCGACGGGCAGCCCTCCGACGTGCAGCGCGCGCTCGCCCGGTGCGGCGCGGTGCAGTGCGGTTTCTGCGTGCCGGGCATGGCGATGACCGTGCACGACCTGCTGGAGGGCAACCCCGCGCCGACCGAGCTGGAGACCCGGCAGGCGCTGTGCGGCAACCTGTGCCGCTGCTCCGGCTACCAGGGCGTCCTGCGGGCCGTCCAGGAGGTCGTCGCCGAGCGCGAGGCCGCGCACGCCACCGGCGTTGAGACGGGCGCGGACGAGGCACGTATCCCGCACCAGGCGGGCCCCGGCTCCGGCGGCGTCAACCCGTCGGCGTTCGAGGCGCCCGGCGCGTTCGACACGCCGGAGCCCTACGGCTCGCCCGACCCGTACGCCACGCCCGACCTGTACGGCACGCACGACCAGCACTACGGCCAGGACGGAGGCCAGGTGTGAGCAACGAAGCCGCCACGGCGACCACCGCCGCGGACGTCGCCCCCGAAGCCGAGCCGTTCCCGCACGGCCTCGGCGTGTCCCTGCCGCACGCCGACGCGCGCGCCAAGACCGAGGGCACCTTCCCGTACGCCGCCGACCTGTGGGCCGAGGGCCTGCTGTGGGCGGCCGTCCTGCGCTCCCCGCACGCGCACGCGCGCATCGTGAACATCGACACCACGCACGCGCGTGAGATGCCCGGCGTCCGCGCGGTCATCACCCACGAGGACGTGCCCGGCACCCCCCGGTACGGCCGGGGCACCCCCGACCGCCCGGTGTTCGCCTCCGAGGTCGTACGCCACCACGGCGAGCCCATCGCCGCCGTCGCCGCCGACCACCCGGACACCGCGCGGATGGCCGCCGCCGCCGTCATCGTCGAGTACGAGGTACTCGATCCCGTCACCGACCCGGAGCACGCCTTCGAGGCCGAACCCCTGCACCCCGACGGCAACCTGATCCGGCACATCCCGCTGCACCACGGCGACCCGTCGGCGGTCGGCGAGGTCGTCGTGGAGGGCCAGTACCGCATCGGCCGCCAGGACCCGGCCCCCATCGGCGCCGAGGCCGGCCTCGCCGTGCCCCGCCCCGACGGCGGCGTGGAGCTGTACCTGGGCTCCACCGACCCGCACGCCGACCGCAACACCGCTGCGGCCTGCTACGGGCTGTCCCCCGATCGGGTGAAGATCGTCGTCACCGGGGTGCCCGGCGCCACCGCCGACCGTGAGGACCAGGGCTTCCAGCTGCCGCTCGGCCTGCTCGCGCTCAAGACCGGCTGCCCGGTGAAACTCACGGCCACGCGCGAGGAGTCCTTCCTCGGCCACGCCCACCGCCACCCCACCCTGCTCCGCTACCGCCACCACGCCGACGCCGACGGCACGTTGGTCAAGGTGGAGGCGCAGATCCTGCTGGACGCGGGCGCGTACGCCGACACCTCCGCCGACGCGCTCGCCGCCGCCGTCTCCTTCGCGTGCGGCCCGTACGTCGTCCCGAACGCCTTCATCGAGGGCTGGGCCGTACGCACCAACAACCCGCCCTCCGGCCATGTACGCGGCGAGGGCGCGATGCAGGTCTGCGCGGCCTACGAGGCGCAGATGGACAAGCTGGCGAAGAAGCTCGGCCTGGACCCGGCCGAGCTGCGCCTGCGCAACGCGCTCGCCACGGGAGACGTCCTCCCCATCGGCCAGACGGTGACCTGCCCGGCCCCGGTGGCCGAACTCCTGCAGTCCGTACGCGACTTCCCGCTCCCCGCGCTGCCCAAGGACGAGCCCGAGGAGGACTGGCTGCTGCCCGGCGGCCCGGAGGGCGCGGGCGAGCCGGGCGCGGTGCGCCGGGGCGTCGGCTACGGCCTGGGCATGGTGCACATGCTCGGCGCGGAGGGCGCCGACGAGGTGTCCACGGCGACGGTGAAGGTCCACGACGGCGTCGCCACGGTGCTCTGCGCCGCCGTGGAGACCGGCCAGGGCTTCACCACGCTGGCCCGCCAGATCGTCCAGGAGACCCTCGGCATCGAGGAAGTCCACGTGGCCCCGGTCGACACCGACCAGCCACCGGCCGGCGCGAGCTGCCGGGGCCGCCACACCTGGGTCTCGGGCGGCGCGGTGGAGCGCGCGGCCAAGATGGTCCGCACCCAGCTCCTCCAGCCGCTCGCCCACAAGTTCGGCATGTCCACGGAACTGCTCCAGATCACCGACGGCAAGATCACGTCGTACGACGGCGTCCTGTCGACCACCGTCACCGAGGCGATGGAGGGCAAGGAGCTGTGGGCCACGGCGCAGTGCCGCCCGCATCCCACCGAGCCCCTGAACGCCTCCGGGCAGGGTGACGCGTTCGTCGGGATGGCCTTCTGCGCGATCCGCGCGGTGGTCGACGTCGACATCGAGCTGGGCTCGGTGCGGGTGGTGGAGCTGGCGGTGGCGCAGGACGTCGGCCGGATCCTGAACCCGGCCCAGCTGGCGGCCCGGATCGAGGCGGGCGTGACCCAGGGCATCGGCATCGCCCTGACGGAGAACCTCCGTACGCCTCGCGGCCTGGTCCGCCACCCCGACCTGACGGGTTACGCCCTCCCCACCGCCCTGGACGCGCCGGACATCCAGATCGTCAAGCTGGTGGAGGAACGCGACGTGGTGGCGCCCTTCGGCGCCAAGTCGGCCAGCGCGGTCCCGGTGGTGACGGCCCCGGCGGCGATCGCCTCGGCCGTGCGCGCGGCGACGGGCCGCCCGGTCAACCGTCTCCCGATCCGCCCGCAGGCGGCGGTGGTGACGGACCCGTGAGCCGCGGTCGCGCGTGATCGACGGGGTGGTGGTCATCACCGGGGTGATGGCCGCCGGCAAGTCGACGGTGGCGCAGCTCCTGGCCGGGGGGTCCCCCCACGCCTTTAGGGCAGGTGGGGGAGCCTGCCGCGCGCGGCGCACATCCGGGGCGACGTGTTCCGCCGGATGATCGTCCTGTCGGCGGCCGCGGCGGACACGTACGCGGAGGCCGGCTTCACGGCGGTCGTACAGGACGTGCTGCTGGGCGAGGACCTGCGGGCGTACACCGGCCTGATCCGCACCCGCCCGCTGTACGTCGTCGTCCTGGCACCGGACGCGGACACGGTGGCGGCCCGGGAAGCGGCGCGGGCGAAGACCGGGTACGGGACGGCGTGGACGGTACCCGAACTGGACGAGGAACTGCGCCGGCGCGCAACGTGCGCGGGTCGCCTGACGTCCTTCCTGGTGAGGGCCGTTGTCAGTGGGGCGGCGTAGTCTGCGAAGCAGTGGGGGCGGCAGCGCTCACGGACGCAGGGCGGGCATGGACCCATCGACGGGGAAGATCGCGGGGGAGCGATGAGCACGACCGACACCGGGAGTACGGCGATCACGCTGACCGAGGCGGAGCTGGACCGCTACGTCACGCACGCGCCGACGCGCGGCCTGCTCGGCGGCGCCGGACTGCCCGCGGCCACCGACCTGCTGACCTTCTCCCCGCTGCGCACCCACGGCCTGCGCACGCTCGCCGACGCCGCGGAGGCCCCCTTCCGGCTGGCGGAGGAGTTGAGAACCCGCCTGGTGATAGGCGAACTGCTGACCCCGGCCGGCATGGAGCGCGAGTCGATCCTGCTCGACGGCGCGTCGGGCGAGCTGACGACGGCCTACCTCTTCGACCCGTCCGAGCCCCGCCCCTTCGCGCCGTCCCTCGCCACGCTGCTGCGCTTCGCGGCGGTCACCGAGGAACTGACGGGCCTGCGCGGCCGTTTCGCGTCCCTCGCGGGGCGGTACGGCCCCCAGACGGCCGCCGAGGCGACCCGCCGCCTGCTCTCCCTCTTCGAGGAGGGCGCGCACGGCGAGGTCCCGCCGTACTGGAAGGCGGCGGCCCTGATCCGCCCGCTCACCCTCGTCGCCGGCCCCGGCACGGCGTCCGGCCTCACCCTGGACGTCCCCGCACGTGTCCTGGACCAGGAGTTCGGGCACGGCCGGGTGACCCGCTTCGAGGAGGTCGACTTCCCGCCGACACTCACCCACGAGCCGACCCGGCGCTTCCTGCGCGAGACGGGCCTGCCGGAACAGGCGGTCCTCTTCTTCACCGACACGGACGTCCCCCTCCCGACCCTGCGGGAGTACGTCACGGAGGAGCACCCGGGCCACATCACGCCCGACGAACTCCCGGCCCACGCGGACCACTTGATCCGCCTCGGCCGTCTGCTGGAGGACACCAGCCTGGTGGTCGACGGCAGAACGGGCGCGGTACTGACGTTCAGCGAGCCGGACGCGACACTCCATCCCCTGAACACCGACGTCTCCACCCTCGCCTTCACCCTCTGGCTGCTGCACCACGAGCGGTCCATCGCCAGCCACCTGTACCGCGAGCCGACGACCCTGTCCTACGAGGACCTGGCCGCCGCCATGATCCACACCCTGTCGACGGTCGACCCCACGGGCACGTCCCCCGACACCGACTGGCACTACTGGACGGCGGTCTTCCAGGACGAGGCGGGCGGGGTGCTCTGACAGCACCCGGAATGCGCCCGACACCGAGTGGCTGACCGGATCGGTCCGACGCGATCTTGGACGTGCACACAGCGACCTGATTGATGCTGTGAGCGAGTCGTTACAGGGCAGTGATGCCGTCCCACGCCCCAACTGAGACGGCAACTGAGACGGAGGACCAAAAGGGCGGGCCCCCTTCCGGGGTGCCGCCCTTTCCTTTTGCCTGGTCAAGCCACCAGAGGCCGTGGCGGGAATCGAACCCACGTAACTCGCTTTGCAGGCGAGCCCCTAAACCACTCGGGCACACGGCCGTGTTCGTGGGAATGAACTTACGAGGGGTCGGGGAGGGGGCTCAAGGGGAACGGCGGGGCTGCAATGTGACTGCCACACCACGTTCATGAAACGGGGGACGTACGACCAAGGTCGCAGGTCGGACCCGACTCCCGACAGGGGTGAAGGGGGCTTGTGGGCCTTACTCTGGCGGGCATGACCGCCCTGGAGCCCCGCGACGCCGATGTCGTGACCGAAGACGCCGAGACCGCCACCGAAAGAGAAGGTGTGCTGGGTCGGTCGTATCGGGCGCTCAGCGTCGGGATCGTCTCCGTCGTGCTGCTCATCGCCTTCGAGGCGACCGCTGTCGGGACCGCGATGCCGGTTGCCGCGCGGGAGCTGGACGGAGTGGCGTTGTACGCGTTCGCGTTCTCCGGGTACTTCACCACCAGCCTGTTCGGGATGGTGCTGTCCGGGCAGTGGTCCGACCGGCGCGGCCCCCTCGGCCCGCTGAGCACCGGCATCGCGGGGTTCGCCGCCGGGCTCGTCATCGCCGGCACCGCCCAGGTGATGTGGGTGTTCATCCTGGGCCGGGCTGTGCAGGGGCTCGGCGGCGGGCTGGTCATCGTGGCGTTGTACGTCGTCGTCGGCCGCGCCTACCCCGAGCGGCTGCGGCCCGCGATCATGGCGGCCTTCGCGGCGGGCTGGGTGGTCCCCTCCATCGTCGGCCCCCTCGCCTCCGGCGCCGTCACCGAACACCTCGGCTGGCGCTGGGTCTTCCTCGGCATCCCCGCCCTCGTCGTCCTCCCACTCGCCCTCGCCCTGCCGCAGATACGCCGCCGGGCGTCCGGGCCGGTCCAGGCCGAAAAGGGCGCCGGCTCCTTCGACCGGCGGCGCATCCGGCTCGCCCTCGGCATCTCCCTGGGCGCCGGACTCCTCCAGTACGCCGCCCAGGACCTGCGGCCCCTCGCCGTACTCCCCGCACTGGCCGGTGCCGCGCTGCTCGTGCCCGCCATCCACGGCCTCCTCCCGCACGGCACCTACCGCGCGGCCCGCGGGCTGCCCTCCGTCGTGCTGCTGCGCGGACTGTCCGCCGGTTCCTTCATCGCCGCCGAGTCCTTCGTCCCGCTGATGCTCGTCACCCAGCGCGGGCTGTCGCCGATGCTCGCCGGGTTCTCGCTCGCGGCGGGTGGGCTGACCTGGGCGCTGGGCTCGTTCATCCAGTCCCGGCCGCGTCTGGCGCCGTACCGGGAGCGGCTGATGACCGTCGGGATGGTGCTGGTGGCCGCCGCGATCGCCACCGCGCCCAGTGTGCTCGTGCACTCCGTGCCCGTCTGGATCGTCGCCGTCGCCTGGGCCTTCGGCAGCCTCGGCATGGGCCTGGTGATCTCCTCCACCAGCGTGCTCCTGCTCCGGCTGTCCGCCCCGGAGGAGGCCGGCACCAACTCCGCCGCGCTCCAGATCTCCGACGCCCTCTCCAACGTCGTCCTGCTCGCCACCACCGGCGCCGCCTTCGCGGCCCTGGGCGGCGGCAACACGGCGACCGCCACGGCCACCACGGCCGACGCCGGCCATCCCGGCGCCTTCGCGGCCGTCTTCCTGCCGATGGCAGGGGTGGCGCTGGTGGGGGCGTGGGTGACGACGCGGCTGCGGGAGCGTCATCCGGTGGCACCGGGTGGTACCACGTAGTACCGTTGGGTCATGGCTGGACTGAACCTGCGGTTTACGGACGAAGAGCTGGATGCCCTGCGGGCGCGCGCCGCGGCCGAGGGTCGTAGCATGCAGGCTTTCGCGCACGACGCGGTGATCGCAGCCATAAACGAGCACTCACGCCTGTTCAACGAGGCGGCCGAGCACGTGCTGAAGGCCAGCGCCGAGCTGAACCGAAGGCTCGCCTGATGCACTACCTCACGCTCTCCGAGTTGCTGAACCTGGTCCAGCGGCTCGGGGCGGACGACGTGCGCGACTACGGGCTCCTGGACTCGGCGCTTGCACGTCCCCAGTCGAGCGTGTTCGGGCAGGACGCCTACCCGGACGTGTGGCAGAAGGCCGCAGCCCTCATGGAGTCCCTCGCCCGCAATCACGCACTCGTGGACGGCAACAAGCGTCTCTCCTGGTATGCGACCTGGGTCTTCCTGCACATGAACGGGCATCCGCTGGACCCGGACTTCGACGTCGACGAGGCCGAGCGCTTCGTGCTGGACGTCTGTCAAGGAGCGCTGGACGTGCCCAAGATCGCGGCACAACTGCCGCGCTTCGCGCGCTGACTGTGACGTGGATCCCACCCGCGGGCGACCCGGCCTCGTCCGGGCGTTGACGGTGGGGCGGCGCCGGTAGGGTGGCCCGGTTGTCATACGTAGCCGCCCGACCCCGCCACGGAGACCGTGACTACCACCGCCGCCACCTCCGCCTCCTCCCACCACCTCTCGCCCGCCTTCCCCGGCCGGGCCCCCTGGGGTACCGCCAGCAAGCTGCGTGCCTGGCAGCAGGGGGCGATGGAGAAGTACGTCCAGGAGCAGCCACGTGACTTCCTCGCCGTCGCCACGCCCGGCGCCGGCAAGACGACCTTCGCGCTGACGCTCGCGTCCTGGCTGCTGCACCACCACGTCGTGCAGCAGGTGACCGTGGTCGCGCCGACCGAGCACCTGAAGAAGCAGTGGGCCGAGGCCGCGGCCCGGATAGGCATCAAGCTCGATCCCGAGTACAGCGCCGGACCGCTCGGCAGGGAGTACGACGGGGTCGCCGTCACCTACGCCGGTGTCGGCGTACGGCCCATGCTGCACCGCAACCGCGTCGAGCAGCGCAAGACCCTCGTGATCCTCGACGAGATCCACCACGCCGGTGACTCCAAGTCGTGGGGCGAGGCGTGCCTGGAGGCGTTCGAGCCCGCGACCCGGCGGCTCGCGCTGACCGGTACGCCGTTCCGGTCCGACACCAACCCCATCCCCTTCGTGACGTACGAGGAGGGGCAGGACGGGATCCGGCGGTCCGCCGCCGACTACACCTACGGCTACGGCAACGCCCTTGCCGACCATGTCGTGCGGCCCGTCATTTTCCTCAGTTACAGCGGCAACATGCGCTGGCGTACGAAGGCCGGTGACGAGATCGCCGCCCGGCTCGGCGAGCCGATGACCAAGGACGCGATCAGCCAGGCCTGGCGGACCGCGCTCGACCCGCGTGGCGACTGGATGCCGAGTGTGCTGCGCGCCGCCGACCAGCGGCTGACCGAGGTCAGGAAGGCCATCCCGGACGCGGGTGCGCTGGTCATCGCCTCCGACCAGGATTCGGCGCGTGCGTACGCCAAGCTGATCCGCGAGATCACCGGTACGAAGGCCACGCTCGTGCTGTCGGACGACGCGGGCGCCTCGAAGAAGATCGACGAGTTCAGTGACAGCAACGATCGGTGGATGGTTGCTGTGCGGATGGTGTCCGAGGGCGTCGACGTGCCGCGGCTCGCGGTCGGGGTGTACGCGACGACGATCTCGACCCCACTCTTCTTCGCGCAGGCCGTCGGGCGTTTCGTACGGTCCCGGCGGCGTGGCGAGACCGCGTCCGTGTTCCTGCCGACCGTGCCCGACCTGCTGACCTTCGCCAACGAGATGGAGAAGGAGCGGGACCACGCCCTCGACAAGCCGAAGAAGGAGGGCGAGGAGGACCCGTACGCCGAATCCGAGAAGGAGATGGAGGAGGCGAACAAGCAGCAGGACGAGGACACCGGTGAGCAGGAGCAGTTCTCGTTCGAGGCGCTGGAGTCCGAGGCCGTCTTCGACCGGGTCCTCTACGACGGTGCCGAGTTCGGTATGCAGGCGCACCCGGGGAGCGAGGAGGAGCAGGACTATCTCGGCATCCCCGGGCTGCTCGAACCCGACCAGGTGCAGTTGCTGTTGCAGAAGCGGCAGGCCCGGCAGATCGCGCACAGCCGCAAGAAGCCGGACACCGAGGCCGATCTGCTGGAGCTGCCCGCGGAACGGCGGCCCGTCGTCTCCCACAAGGAGATGATGGAGCTGCGCAAGCAGCTCAACACCCTGGTCAGCGCGTACGTCCACCAGAGCGGCAAGCCGCACGGAGTGATCCACACCGAGCTACGGCGCGTGTGCGGAGGCCCGCCCAGCGCGGAGGCCACGGCGGGACAGCTGCGGCAGCGCATCGCCAAGGTGCAGGAGTGGGCGACGCGCATGCGCTGACCCGCCCACCCGCCCACCCGACTCGGTCGGCCGGGGAGTCGTCGGCGTCGGTTGCTGCCCCGGACGCCGGTGAGGCGTGTGTGCGTGTGCGTATCCGGACGAATGCAGGCAGGCCGGATCAGGCCTTGCCCGGATTCTGGACGGAGACTTCCGCTCAGCGAACTGGCTTCGCTACTGTCCGGCTACACACACGCCCCGTGGCAGCGTCGCCGCGGAGCGCGGCCGTGAAGCGACCTGGCCCGGAGCCGCCGGAGCCGTCCTGCCGATCGGCGGCCTCTGAACGCGTCGCCGACGGGACTCGGTCACGCATCCGCCGCTCAGGGGCCCGCCGGCCTCACCACCAAAGGAGTGGGCGTCGTGACCGCGGAGACCTCTCAGACGCTCGACCGGGGACTGCGTGTCCTGAAGCTGCTGGCCGACACCGACCACGGGCTGACCGTCACCGAGTTGTCCACGAAACTGGGCGTGAACCGTACCGTCGTGTACCGGTTGCTCGCCACCCTGGAACAGCATGCGCTGGTACGGCGTGACCTGGGCGGGCGAGCCCGGGTCGGCCTCGGGGTGCTGCGCCTCGGCCGGCAGGTGCACCCGCTGGTCCGGGAGGCCGCGCTGCCCGCGCTGCGCTCGCTCGCCGAGGACATAGGAGCGACGGCGCACCTGACCCTGGTCGACGGGACGGAGGCGCTGGCGGTCGCCGTGGTCGAGCCGACGTGGACCGACTACCACGTGGCGTACCGGGCCGGTTTCCGGCACCCCCTGGACCGGGGGGCGGCGGGCAAGGCCATTTTGTCGGCCCGGCAGTCGCCCTCCACCGATCCCGGGTACACGCTCACGCACGGCGAACTCGAGGCCGGTGCGAGCGGGGCGGCCGCGCCGCTGGTCGGGGTCACCGGGGTCGAGGGCAGCGTGGGCGTCGTCATGCTGGCGGACTCCGTACCGGAACGGGTCGGGCCCAGGGTGGTCGAGGCCGCCCGGGAGGTGGCCGAGGCGCTGCGCTGAGCAGACCCCTGCGGCTGCGAGACACAGGGCATGAGGCGATACGCGAGGGTCACGTTAGATTGATCCCGTGCTCTCACGTCTCACACGTCCCCAGGCCGTAGCCGTCTGCGCTCTGCCCGTCGTGGCGCTGCTCGCCACGGCGGCGTTCGCGCCGCTGCCGTTCTCGGTGGCCCAGCCCGGGATGACGGCGAACGTGCTCGGTGAGAACAAGGGCACCCAGGTGATCACGGTCTCCGGGGCGTCGGCCCGGCGGACCAGCGGGCAGCTGCGGATGGTCACCATCGAGGCGACCGGACCGGACGCCCGGGTGTCGCTCCTGGACGTGCTCGGCAACTGGTTCCGCACCGACCGGGCCGTGATGCCGCGCGACGCCGTCTACCCGAGCGGGGACACCGTCAAGGAGATCGAGCAGCACAACGCGGCGCAGATGCAGCAGTCCCAGGACGCGGCGACGCAGGCGGCGCTGAAGTACCTCGGGCTGAGCGCCGACAAGGTCAAGGTCTCGCTGAAGCTCGCCGACGTGGGCGGGCCGAGCGCGGGCCTGCTGTTCACGCTGGGGATCATCGACAAGCTGGACGGCGACGGCAGCGGGGGTGATCTGACGGGCGGGCGCACCATCGCCGGTACGGGCACGATCGACGCCGACGGCACGGTCGGCGCGGTCGGCGGGGTGGCCCTGAAGACGCAGGCCGCCCGCCGGGACGGGGCCACCGTCTTCCTGGTGCCGAAGGCCGAGTGCGCCGACGCCAAGGCGGAACTCCCGAAGGGCCTCAAGCTGGTCCCGGTCACCACGCTCAAGGGTGCCGTGAACTCGCTGACGGTCCTGGAGAAGGGGAAGGGCTCGGTCCCGAGCTGCTGAGCCCCACGGCCCCGGCGACCTCACGAACCCCTGCGGCGCCTCACCCCAGACAGGTCACGTTCCTTCGCTGTCCCGGGCGGCCTGTTCCACCAGCGGGATGATCCGCAGCGGAACGGGGTTCTCCATGACGATCGCCGTGGAGGCCCGGACGATGCCATCAAAACCGACGACCAGGTCGATCACCCGTTGAAGATCGGCGTTCGAGCGGGCCACCAGCCGGCACAGCATGTCCCCGCTGCCGGTCGTGGTCAGCAGCTCCAGCACCTCCGGCACGGTCGCCAAGTACGCCCGGACGTCCGGCCCTTGGCCCTGCCGGATCTGCAGCGTGGCGAAGGCCGTCACCGGGTATCCGAGGGCCGCCGGATCGACCTGCGGACCGAATCCGCGGATGACTCCGTTCGACTGAAGCCGGTCGAGGCGCGCCTGCACGGTCCCGCGCGCCACGCCCAGCCGCCGGGACATCTCCAGCACCCCGATGCGCGGCTCCCGGGCCAGGAGCACGATGATCCGCCCGTCCAGATGATCGATCGCCACGGCCCCTCCCGGGGTGGTCATCCTGTACAGAAAGTCTGCCGAAACCGCCGTACCACTGAGCAGATTGCCCTGTGAACACGGAAACTATTGCGCACCTTGCAGAGCCGGGCCACCCTTCGGCTATGACGCAGACCACACACCACACTCCCGACACCGCCCGGCAGGCCGACCCCTTCCCGGTCAAGGGAATGGACGCGGTCGTCTTCGCCGTGGGCAACGCCAAGCAGGCGGCGCACTACTACTCCACCGCCTTCGGCATGAAGCTGGTCGCCTACTCCGGACCGGAGAACGGCAGCCGCGAGACCGCCAGTTACGTGCTCGAGAACGGCTCCGCCCGCTTCGTGTTCACCTCGGTCATCAAGCCGAGCACCGACTGGGGCCGCTTCCTCGGCCGGCACGTGGCCGAGCACGGCGACGGCGTCATCGACCTGGCCATCGAGGTCCCGGACGCCCGCGCCGCGTACGCCTACGCCGTCGAGCACGGCGCAAAGGGCCTCGCCGAGCCGTACGAGGTGAAGGACGAGCACGGCACCGTCGTCCTCGCCGCGATCGCCACCTACGGCGAGACCCGCCACACCCTCGTCGACCGCTCCGGCTACGACGGCCCCTACCTGCCCGGCTACACCGCCGCCAGGCCGATGGTCGAGCCGCCCGCCCAGCGCACCTTCCAGGCCATCGACCACTGCGTCGGCAACGTCGAACTCGGCAGGATGAACGAGTGGGTGGCCTTCTACAACAAGGTCATGGGCTTCACGAACATGAAGGAGTTCGTGGGCGACGACATCGCCACCGAGTACAGCGCGCTGATGTCGAAGGTCGTCGCGGACGGCACCCTGAAGGTCAAGTTCCCGATCAACGAGCCCGCGATCGCCAAGAAGAAGTCCCAGATCGACGAGTACCTGGAGTTCTACGGCGGCGCCGGCGTCCAGCACATCGCGCTGAACACCAACGACATCGTCCAGACCGTCCGCACCATGCGCGCGGCCGGCGTCGAGTTCCTCGACACCCCCGACTCCTACTACGACACCCTCGGCGAGTGGGTCGGTGACACCCGGGTACCCATCGAGACCCTGCGCGAGCTGAAGATCCTCGCCGACCGCGACGAGGACGGCTATCTGCTGCAGATCTTCACCAAGCCGGTCCAGGACCGTCCGACCGTCTTCTTCGAGATCATCGAGCGGCACGGCTCGATGGGCTTCGGCAAGGGCAACTTCAAGGCCCTGTTCGAGGCGATCGAGCGCGAGCAGGACAAGCGGGGCAACCTGTAGGGCCTACAGGTCATCGGGCGGCGGCTCGTCGGGGACGCCGCCCAGTGCCCGCAGCGCCGCCCGCGCCGCCGGGACGTCGAGCGGGGAGAAGTACGGGTTGACCCGCAGCGCCTCCTGGAGGTGCCGGCGGGCGGTCGCGTACCGCTCCAGCCCCTTCTCGATCATCCCCCGGTGGAACACGTACGGCGCGCTGTGCACCCCGCCCCTCGCCGTGTCCGTCGCGGCGGCCGCGTACGCCAGCGCCTGCCGGTCCGCACCGGCCCGGTGCAGCGCCCAGCCGAGCGCGTCGGCCACCTCGATGCCCGGCTGGCGCCGCCACTCCGCCCGCAACTCCCGTACGGCGTTCCCGGCGTCCCCGTGGTCCGCCTCGAACCGCCCGATCAGCAGATCCTCGTCGACCCCGGCCGCGATCCGCTGTCGTACCAGCGCCTTCACCTGCCCGTACGCCGTCCGCGCCGCACGGGTCATGCCCCCCGCCTCGTACAGCTCGCCCAGCTCATAGGCGTCCCGCGGATCCGGCCGCCCGGCGAGCGCCGCCCGGTACCCGGCGAACGCCTCCGCCATGCGGCCCCGCACGGCCAGCGTCCGCGCCCGCCCGGTCAGCGCCTCCCGCTGCCCGGGGTCGAGACGCAGCGCCGCCTCGAAGTGCCGCAGCGCGTCCGGCAGATCCCCGCGCTCCCAGGCCAGCTGCCCGAGCCCGGCCAGCCAGACGGCCCGCGCGGCCGGGGTGCCGGCCGCGGCCGCCGCGTCGGTCAGCTGGGCCACCGCGTCCTCGCGCCAGCCCCGGTCCCGGTACACCGCCGAGGCCCGCGCCATCACCGCCGGCCGTGCCGCCGCCCCGGGGCGCAGCGCCAGCAGCCTGTCCAGGGACGACTGGACCGCCTTGTAGTCGCCGAGCCCGGTGTAGGCGTCGATCAGCGGCGGATACGCCGTCCACCGCTTCGGCGCCTCCTTCAGCGCCTGCTCGCCGTACCGTTTCGCCGCCGGAAAGTCCCGGCGGGCGAGGGCGAGGGCGGTCAGCCCGTCGTACGCCTCGGTGTTCTTCGCCGCTCGCACCTTCAGAGAGGTCCGGAGCGCCTGGTCGGCCCGCGGATAGTCCGCCGGTTCGGCCGTCCGCCGCCCCCGCTCCACATACGCGCTGCCCAGCACCGCCCACGCCCACGCGTCCCGGGGCTGAGCCCGCACCCGCCGCTCCTCCTGCCCGATGAGCGCCGCGAGCTGCGGCAGCGCGGCCGGCATCCCCGAGGTCAGCGCGGTCAGCGCCTGCGGACCGGCGGCCGGCGGCCGGACCGCCTTGCGCGGCGGCTCGTCCGGCGGCGTCAGCATCGGTACCGCGCCCGCGACGAGGCCACCCGCCAGTACGGCGAGCAGCACCCGGCGGCGCCGGCGCCGGCGCCGTCCGCGGCGCGGCTGGGCCGGCAGGGACGTACCCGGCACGCTCAGTCGGTGGTCCATGCCGCTCACTGTGCGTCAGTACGACGAGCACACCCGGGCGGCCGCAGGGCGGGGCGGACGGGGTTCACACGGGTGGGCGTGAGTGGGAACCTGTGATCATGAGCCGTATCGAAGCGCCGCGCTCCGAGGACACTGAAGAGACGAGCAATCTCACCGACCGGCTCCTGGCCGGCCTGCCCGCCGAGGCCGTCCTGACCGACCCCGACGTCACCGCGTCCTACGCCAACGACATGGCGAGCTTCTGCCCGGCCGGCGCCCCCGCCGTCGTCGTACTCCCGCGCACGGTCGAGCAGGTCCAGCACGTCATGCGCGTCGCCACCGAGCTGCGTGTCCCCGTCGTCCCGCAGGGCGCCCGCTCCGGCCTGTCCGGCGGCGCCAACGCCAGCGACGGCTGCGTCGTACTGTCCCTGACCAAGATGGACCGGATCCTGGAGATCAGCCCGGTGGACCGGATCGCGGTCGTCGAACCCGGCGTGATCAACGCGGCCCTGTCCCGCGCGGTCGAGGAACACGGCCTGTACTACCCGCCGGACCCCTCCAGCTGGGAGATGTGCACCATCGGCGGCAACATCGGCACGGGCTCGGGCGGCCTGTGCTGCGTCAAGTACGGGGTCACCGCCGAGTACGTGCTCGGCCTGGACGTGGTGCTGGCCGACGGCCGTCTGATGTCCACCGGCCGCCGTACGGCGAAGGGGGTCGCGGGCTACGACCTCACCCGGCTCTTCGTCGGCTCCGAGGGCTCGCTCGGCATCGTCGTACGGGCCGTCCTCGCGCTCCGGCCCAAGCCGCCGCAGCAGCTGGTGCTGGCCGCCGAGTTCCCCTCGGCGGCGGCCGCCTGCGACGCCGTCTGCCGGATCATGGAGGGAGGGCACGTGCCGTCCCTCCTCGAACTGATGGACCGTACGACCGTCAAGGCGGTCAACGACCTCGCCCACATGGGTCTGCCGGAGTCCACCGAGGCGCTGCTGCTGGCCGCGTTCGACACCCCGGACCCCGCCTCCGACCTCGCCGCCGTCGGCGCGCTGTGCGAGGCCGCCGGCGCCACCCAGGTCGTCCCGGCGGAGGACGCGGCCGAGTCCGAGCTGCTGCTGAAGGCCCGGCGGCTCTCGCTGACCGCGCTGGAGGCGGTCAAGGGCACGACGATGATCGACGACGTGTGCGTGCCCCGGTCCCGGCTCGGCGAGATGCTGGAGGGCGTCGAGCGGATCGCCGAGAAGTACCGGCTGACCATCGGCGTCTGCGCCCACGCCGGCGACGGCAACACCCACCCAACGGTCTGCTTCGACGCGCAGGACGCGGAGGAGTCCCGGCGGGCCCGCGAGTCCTTCGACGAGATCATGGCGCTCGGCCTGGAACTGGGCGGCACCATCACCGGGGAACACGGCGTCGGCGTACTGAAGAAGGAGTGGCTGGCCCGGGAGATCGGCCCGGTCGGGGTGGAGATGCAGCGCGCGGTGAAGCACGCCTTCGACCCGCTGGGGATTCTCAACCCGGGCAAGCTGTTCTGACCCTTTCGTACCGCGGCTCCGGGCTCACCGGGCTCACTGGGCTCACTGGGCGAGCAGCTGGTCGAGGGCGTCGTCGATGCCCAGCTGGGCGCCCTCCGTGCCCGGCGGCACCGCCAGCAGCGTCCGTTCCAGCCAGGCCGACACCTGCGGGACGGGCGCCTCCAGCAGCGCGTCGCCGTCCGGCGAGCTGAGGGCGATCAGTACGACGCTGCGCCCGTCGGCCTTCGTCGGCCACACCCGTACGTCCCCCTGCCCGCACGGCCGGAACACGCCCTCGACCAGCAGGTCACGGGCGAACGTCCAGTGGACGGGGGAGTCGGAGTTGATGTGGAAGGCGACGTGGACGGCGTAGGGGTCGTCGGAGCGGTAGCCCAGCCGGGCGGGGACCGGGATGCTGCGCTCCGGCGACAGGATGAGCCTCAGTTCCAGCTCCCGCTCCACCACGGTGTGATGCATGACGTTGCCCTTCTCTCTCCTCGGCGGCCCTCGGAACGGGCCCGCACCGGGGGAGAGAGGGCAGGGGCCGGAGCATTACGCGGGTTCGGAGGAGTTTTTTTCGCGGACCTGTGAGGGTGGGGTCCGGCGATGCCCGGAAAGGGGTGGGTCCGGCGGGACTGGCGCTGAGGGACGCCCCGGTCTGATAGATGTGGAGGCCCCCAACCCACCCCCGAGCAGATACGGGACGACGGACATGAGCGCCCCAACCCCGGCCCCAGGTGACGACCGGCCCCGCGAGGGCTACTACCCGGACCCGTCCATCCCCGGCTACGTCCGGTACTGGAACGGCGCCTCCTGGGTGCCCGGCACCAGCCGCCCGGCGCCGAAGGACGGCGAACCGCTCACCCCGCCCCCGGGCATCCGCCCGGCGCCCGTGCCTTTGGCGGTGGAGGAGACGGGTCCGCACTTCTTCGACGAGGACCTGCCGCCCTCGGGGCAGGCGGGCGCCGGCGACGGGCACACCCCTTGGGGCACCGATCCGAGGATCCCCGCGCCGGGCCGCCCCGAGACCCCGCCGGCGGAGGGCGACGCCCCGGACAACGGCGGCACGTTCATCTTCCGCCGCCCGGTCCCGGGCCCGGCGGCCGTCACGGACGACGGCACGATGACCTTCCGCCCGGTCCCGGGCCAGCCCCGCCCGGGCACACACCCACCCGCCTCCGACGCGCAGGCCTCCGGCCAGGGGGCGGTGGGTTCCGCCGGGGCGTCTGGTGGCTTCGGTCCGCAGGGGTCCGGTGCGGAGGCGGGTGCGAGCTCCGGCTTCGGCTCGCAGGCGTCCGGCTCGCAGGCGTCCGGTCAGGGTGCGGTGGCTGGTCAGCCGGGTACGGGCTTCGGTCCGGGCGCGGGAGGTCCGGGTGGGGCGGGTTCCGCCGGGGCGGCGAACGCCTCCGGTGCGCCTGGTGGCTTCGGGCCGCAGGGGCCCGTCGGTGCGCCCGCTCCTCAGGTCGGCGCTGCCCCCTCGGCTCCCGCCGCGGGCCCCGGGTTCGGGGCCGGCAAGGCGGCGGCCGAGCGTGCTGCCGCCGGTCAGGCGCCGCACTCGGCGCAGTCCGCCGTGGCGCCGTCCATCCCCGCGCAGGCCGCTGCCCCCGCCACCCCGCTGACCAGTGGCCCCGGTGGTGGGCAGGCCTCCTGGGCGCAGCAGGTGCACCAGTTGGCCGGTGGCGGGGACGAGCAGCCCGTGGCGCCGTGGAAGCCGCCCGTGGAGGACGTCTTCCAGGCGGCCGCCCGACGGCAGGCCGCCGCCCGGCCCGCCGGACTCGGCAAGCGGTTCGCGGCCCGGCTGATCGACACCCTGATCGTGGGCCTCGTGACGGCCGCCGCCGCCGTACCGCTCGGCCTGCGGGTCGCCGACCACGTCCAGCAGAAGATCGACGCGGCCAAGGTGTCCGGCCGCGAGGTCACCGTCTGGCTGCTCGACGGCACGACGGCCACCAGCCTCGGCATCGTGGTCGCCGTCCTCCTCCTCGTCGGCGTCGGCTACGAGGTGCTGCCGACCGCCAAGTGGGGCCGCACCCTGGGCAAGCGGCTGCTGGGCCTGGAGGTGCGGGACATCGAGGCGCACGAGCCGCCCGCCTTCGGCGCGGCGTTGCGCCGCTGGCTGGTGTACAGCGTGCCCGGGCTGCTCGGCATCGGGATCGTGGGCGTGCTGTGGTGCCTGTTCGACCGGCCCTGGCACCAGTGCTGGCACGACAAGGCGGCCCACACCTTCGTCGCCGGCTGACGGAACCGGCCCCGGCTACTCCGTACGGCCGTCTGCCGGATGCGGAGCCGGGGTGTTCGCGGTCCACTCGGGCCATGAGCAGCGAACCGCCCCCCGGCTCCGGAGAGCAGCCCCCCGAGGACGACCCGTTCAGGAAGCAGCCCCCGTCGGACCAGGGGCAGGGGCCGGGCTCGCCGTACGACACCCCGTACGGCGGCGCCCAGCAGCCCCCGCCGCCCGGCGGCGGGCAACCGCCTCAGCAGCCACCCCCGTACGGCGGCCAGCAGCCACCCCCCTACGGCGGCGGTCAGCCTCCTCCCTACGGGGGCGGCCCCTACGGCGGTGGCCCGTACGGCTCCGGCGCCGGCGGTTACCCCGCCGACCCGCTGGCCGGTATGCCCCCGCTGGCCGACAGTCCCAAGCGCACACTCGCGCGGATCGTCGACATGATCCTCGTCGGCATCGTCGTCTGGCTGCTCACCTGGGCGTTCGGTGTGCGCGAGTACAACGTCAACGGCGACCACGTCGAGGTCAGCAAGTCCGTGGGGCAGTCCTTCATCGCGGCCGTGCTCTACATCGCGTACGACACCTTCATGATGGCCAAGTACGGCCAGACCCTCGGCAAGAAGTGGCTCAACATGCGGGTGGCGAACCTGGACGACGGCGCCACCCCCTCCGTGCAGACCATGCTGATCCGCTCCCTGGTGCTGTGGGTGCCGTTCGCCTTCTGCTGTGCCTGCATCTGGACGGCGATCTGCGGCGGCTGGAGCTACTTCGACAAACCGTACAAACAGGGCCTGCACGACAAGGCGGCCAAGACGGTGGTGGTCAGCACCGGTTGACGCAGGGCCGTGGGAAAGGGCGCCGTACGCAGGAGCGCCGTACACACGTGAGCGGCGGGTCCGTGCCGGAGGGCACGGGTCCGCCGCTCACGTGTGCGCCGCTCACAGGGAGACCGGCTCCTCCTGCGGCGCGGGCTCGACGGGCTCGAGGGGCTCGGCCGGTGCCGTGGTGGCCGTGTGGGCCTTCGGCAGCGGCACCGTCATCGCGACCAGCAGCCCGAGGGCCAGGGCCGCGAGGGCGATGACGGTGATCCCGAGGCCCGAACTCGTCTGGGACAGCAGCAGCATGGCGAGCGTCGAGAAGATCACGGTGCAGGAACCGTAGGCGAGCTGTGCGGCAGTCGGACGAGGCATGGCAATCGTGTCCTCGGAAGTCTTCGGGGGATCGTCGGTGGTTCGGGGGGTGCCGTTCGACTCTCTTCGCGTGCATGCCCGAGCCGGACGGTTGGTAAGCGTGACCTAACCCACGCTACCGGTGCACGGGGGGCGCACAGGGTCATGGGGTGGTGGCATAGTCCGCGTGCAGGTTCGTAAAGGGAACGTCAGCTCGACATAGTGCAATGGGCCTGAGCGAGTCAAGATCTGGCTTTTCTTCTAAACCTCTAGTCAAATTACGTCACTTGACATGCGTCGAACAGGCGCAGGGGAGGAACTCAAGTGACCAGCAGATCCTGGACGTTCAGAGCGGCCGCGATCGGCGTGACGCTCGCGGCGGCCTCCGCCACGTTCGCGACCTTCGCCGTCGCGGAGGCCGCCACCCAGCCGGCCCGCTCCGCCGCCGCGAACCGGCACGACCCGGCCCCGGTGAAGCAGGAGGCGCACGACCTCGACGGCCCGCTCAGCAAGACCCGGCGGGCCCAGCGCCAGGAGGCGCTGAACCAGCTCATAGCGGGCAAGGCCAAGGCGCAGGACCGGGGCGGCTCCAAGGTCGTCCAGCTCAAGAGCCGGAAGGGCGACGCCAAGTACGTCGAGCTGAGCCGCGAGAAGACCGACAAGATCTTCACGATCCTGGTGGAGTTCGGGGACGGGACCGACCCCAAGTACGGCGGCACGCCCGGCCCGCTGCACAACACCATCGCCGCGCCGGACCGTACGAAGGACAACTCGACGGCCTGGCAGCAGGATTACAACCAGAAGCACTTCCAAGATCTCTACTTCGGCACCGGCAAGAAGACCGAGTCGCTGAAGAAGTACTACGAGAAGCAGTCCTCGGGCCGCTACTCGGTCGACGGCGAGGTCTCCGACTGGGTCAAGGTCCCCTACAACGAGGCCCGTTACGGCAACAACGCCTGCGGCTCCCACACCTGCTCCAGCGTGTGGAACATCGTCGGCGACGGTCTGAACGCCTGGGTGGCCCAGCAGAGGGCGGCCGGCAAGACCGACGCCGACATCAAGAAGGACCTCGCCCAGTACGACCAGTGGGACCGCTACGACTACGACGGCGACGGCAACTTCAACGAGCCCGACGGCTACGTCGACCACTTCCAGATCGTGCACGCCGGTGAGGACGAGTCCGCGGGCGGCGGCGCCCAGGGCGAGGACGCGATCTGGGCCCATCGCTGGTACGCCTTCGGCACCGACGCGGGCGCGACCGGCCCGGCGGGCAACAAGCTCGGCGGTGCCCAGGTCGGCGACACCGGCGTCTGGGTCGGCGACTACACCATCCAGCCGGAGAACGGCGGCCTCGGCGTCTTCGCCCACGAGTACGGCCACGACCTCGGCCTGCCGGACGAGTACGACACCGAGGGCGGCGACAACTCCACCGGCTTCTGGACCCTGATGTCCTCCGGCTCCTGGCTCGGCACCGGCAAGGAGGCCATCGGCGACCTGCCCGGCGACCTGAACGCCTGGGACAAGCTCCAGCTGGGCTGGCTGAACTACGACACCGCCAAGGCGGGCGTCTCCTCCTGGCACAAGCTGGGCCTGGCCGAGTACAACACCAAGTACCGCCAGGCGCTGGTCGTCTCGCTGCCCGACAAGGCGGTCACGACCGAGATCGTCACCCCGGCGCAGGGTTCCGCGCAGTGGTGGAGCGGCAGCGGTGACAACCTCAAGAACACGCTGACCCGCTCGGTGGACCTCACCGGCACGTCCTCGGCCACGCTGAGCCTGGACGGCTGGTACGACATCGAGAACGGCTACGACTACCTCTACACCGAGGTGTCGACCGACGGCGGCGCCAACTGGACCGCCCTGGACGGCACGGTGGACGGCAAGGCCATCCCCCGGGACGGCTCCGACAAGCCCGCCCTGACCGGCACGGTCGACGGCTACAGGAAGCTGTCGTACCCGCTCGACGCCTACGCGGGCAAGAAGATCGACCTGCGCTTCCGCTACCAGACCGACGGCGGGGTGGCCCAGAAGGGCTTCGCGGCCGACGAGATCACGGTCACCGCGGACGGGACGGCGCTGTTCTCCGACAGCGCGGAGGCGGCGGACGCCGGTTGGACGGCGGTGGGCTTCTCCCGCGTCGGCGCGTCCTTCACCAAGGACTACAAGCAGTACTACATCGCCGAGAACCGCCAGTACGTGTCGTACGACAAGACCCTCAAGGTCGGCCCGTACAACTTCGGTTACCAGGGCACCGAGCGCCCTGACTGGGTGGAGCACTACCCGTACCAGAACGGTCTGCTGATCTGGAAGTGGGACACCTCCCAGGCGGACGACAACACCAACGCGAACGCCCACCCGGGCACGGGTCTGATCCTGCCGGTCGACGCCCACCCGAAGGCGCTGCGCTGGTCCGACGGCACGCTGCTGCGCAACCGGATGCAGGCCTACGACTCCACCTTCACGCTGGAGCCGACGGACGCGATCACGCTGCACAAGGCGGGCGTCGCGACGAGGATCGCCTCGCAGAAGGGGGTGCCGGTCTTCAACGACCACACCAGCACCTACTACGACCCGGCGAACCCGACCGGCGGGGTCAAGGTCACTGACACCAACACCAAGATCAAGATCGTCAAGGCGGCCAAGGACGGCTCGACGATCGAGCTGGAAGTCGGCCCCGCCGTGAAGTAGCGCGCATCTTCGCAGGTCAGAAGCGTATCGGCGGCAAACCCTTGGCGGGTTGCCGCCGATCGTGTTTAGGTGCGTCCTGTGGACCGCTTATTGACACCGACCGGAACGGGGATGTGACGGCATGGCCGCTGGAGGCTTCTGCAAGCTGCCGAACGGCACGGTTGTGGTGGCGCTGAACCTGCCCTACGACTCTGCGGGAGTACGCGTACTCGTGCACGCCCAGAACCGCGCCCGAGCCCTGACCAGGCTCCGCAACCTGGGATTCCGCGCGATCTACCTCCGGGGGAACACGGCCCCTCCCACACCGGACGAGATCACGGCGGTCCTGCACCACCCGGACGGCCTGATATGGCGCACGGCACCGGCGGACAACGGTGTCATGGTGACCGAGCTGTGGCATCCGATCCGGGCGCTGCTTCGAAGATCGGCGGTGGCTCAGTGACCCTCAGCCGCTGACCACGGGCTTGCCCGTCAGCTCCACGCCCGCCCCCCGCAGCTCCTCCAGTGCCCGCTCCGTCGTCTCCGCGGCCACGCCCGCGGTGAGGTCGAGCAGGACCTGGGTGCGGAAGCCCTCTCTCGCGGCGTCGAGCGCGGTGGCGCGTACGCAGTGGTCCGTCGCTATGCCGACCACGTCGACCTCGTCGATGTGGCGGTCGCGGAGCCAGTCGGCGAGCCGGACGTCGTTCTCGTCCGTGCCCTCGAAGCCGCTGTAGGCCGCCGAGTACTCCCCCTTGGAGAAGACGGCGTCCACCGCGCCGGAGGCGACGGCCGGGGCGAAGTTCGGGTGGAAGCCGACGCCCTCCGTGCCCGCGACGCAGTGCGCGGGCCAGGAGCGGACGTAGTCGGGGTTGTCGGCGAAGTGGCCGCCGGGCGCGATGTGGTGGTCCCGGGTGGCGACCACGTGGCGGTATCCCGTCCCGGCCGCCTGGCCGATCAGTTCCGTGATGGCGGCGGCGACGTCGGCGCCGCCGGACACCGCGAGGCTGCCCCCCTCGCAGAAGTCGTTCTGCACATCTACGACGATCAAGGCGCGGCGCATGTGGGTGTCCTTCGACTGATGGCTAAGTAACTGAGCCTAGTGACTTCCGGTCCCGTGCGGGAGAGGCGGACGACAGGGCCTAGCTACCCGAGCGCCCGGCGACGTACTCCGTCGGAAGCACGGGTTCCCCTCGCGAGAGCTGGGTGGCGGACAGCGGGAGATTCGCGCGGGCGGCGATGTGGCGGTCCCGGGGGACGTCCAGCGGCTCGCGGGCGACGACGTTCCCGCCCTTGACCAGTTCCACCAGCAGCTGCCGCTCCGCCAGCTCCGCCGGTACCGGCCCGGTGCCGACGACCTCGGCCTCCGCGACCCCGTCCTCGTCCAGCCGGCGCGCCGCCCACTTGCGGCCCCCGACGGAGGCCTTGCCGCCGCTGGACTTCTTCGCGACCGGCACCAGCGGCGCCTGCGGGTCGCCGGACTCGGCGCGGGCGACCAGCTTGTAGACCATGGAGCAGGTCGGGTGCCCGGAGCCGGTCACCAGCTGGGTGCCGACGCCGTACGCGTCCACGGGAGCGGCGGCGAGGGAGGCGATCGCGTACTCGTCCAGGTCGGAGGTGACGACGATCCTGGTGTGGGCCGCGCCCAGCTCGTCCAGCTGCTGGCGCACCCGGTGGGCGACGAGCAGCAGGTCGCCGGAGTCGATGCGGACCGCGCCCAGCTCGGGTCCGGCCACCTCCACCGCCGTACGGACCGCCTCGGCGACGTCGTAGGTGTCCACGAGCAGCGTGGTGCCCCGGCCGAGGGTCTCGACCTGGGCCCGGAAGGCGTCCCGCTCGTGGTCGTGCAGGAGCGTGAAGGCGTGGGCCGAGGTGCCGACGGTCGGGATGCCGTAGCGGAAGCCGGCCGCCAGGTCGGAGGTGGTCGCGAAGCCGCCGACGTACGCCGCACGGGCCGCGGCCACCGCCGCCAGCTCATGGGTGCGGCGGGCGCCCATCTCGATCAGCGGGCGGTCCCCGGCGGCCGAGGCCATCCGGGAGGCGGCCGCGGCGATGGCGGAGTCGTGGTTGAGGATGGAGAGGATCACCGTCTCCAGCAGCACGCACTCGGCGAAGGTGCCCTCGACGCGCATGACCGGCGAGCCGGGGAAGTAGACCTCGCCCTCGGGGTAGCCCCAGATGTCCCCGCCGAAGCGGTAGTCGGCGAGCCACGCCAGGGTCTCCTCGTCGACGATCTTCCGCTCACGCAGGAAGCCGAGGACGCCCGCGTCGAAGCGGAAGTTCTCCACCGCGTCCAGGACACGCCCGGTGCCCGCGACCACGCCGTAGCGGCGTCCGTCCGGCAGCCGCCGGGTGAAGACCTCGAACACGCTCCGCCGTTCGGCCGTACCGGCCTTCAGAGCCGCCTGGAGCATGGTCAGCTCGTACTGGTCCGTGAAGAGCGCCGTCGAGGGAACGTCCACCGGCAGCCCAAGGTCCGCTGTGTTCATGGCAATGGATGCTACACCCCTTCGCGTCAGTGTGACGATTTGTGAGGCGCGTGGCAGCATGGGCCATGTGACGTCACCCGCGCCCGTAGAGATCGAACGCACCGAGTCGGCGGAGGAGGTCTTCGCCGTACCCGAACCCGACGTCCCCTGGGTCACCATCGTCCACAACGACCCGGTCAACCTGATGAGCTATGTGACGTACGTCTTCCAGTCGTACTTCGGCTACTCCAAGGACAAGGCCACCAAGCTCATGCTCGACGTCCACCACAAGGGCCGGGCGGTCGTCTCCAGCGGCACCCGTGAGGAGATGGAACGCGACGTGCAGGCCATGCACGGCTACGGTCTGTGGGCGACCCTTCAGCAGGACCGCAAGTAGCCAGCCGACTGCCCCCCCGACCGCGACGCAGCGAAAAGACCATGCCCGGAACCTTCGAACCGCTTCCCGGCGGCGGCGCGGCCGTCGCGCTCGACGACGTCGAGATCTCCATCATCCGGTCGCTGGCCGTCCAGCTCCTGGAGCTCGTCGGCCCCGGTCCCGGCGCGGACACCCCCAAGGACCCGCTGGCCGAGCTGTTCGCCGAGGGCCCGAGCGAGCCGCCCGCCGACCCGGTCCTCAGGAGGTTCTTCCCGGACGCCTACAGCGATCCCGAGAAGGCCCCCGACTCGCCGGTCGCGGCGGAGGAGGAGCGCGCCCACTCCGCCGAGTTCCGCCGCTACACCGAGAACGACCTCAGGGCGGGCAAGCGGGAGAACGCGCTCGCGGTGATCCGCACCCTGGACGCGCTCGCCCCGGTGGACGAGGGCGGGGCGGTGCTGAAGCTGGCGCCGGAGCAGTCGAAGCAGTGGCTCGGCGCCCTGAACGACCTGCGGCTCGCGATCGGTGCCCGGCTGGAGATCACCGACGAGGACGACACCGATCTGCTCTACCGGCTCCCGGACGAGGAGCCGCGCAAGCCGATGGTGATGGCCTATCTGTGGCTGGGCGGGCTCCAGGAGACCCTGGTGACCACCCTTATGCCCTAGTCCGACCCGTTTTGTGGTGCGCGAGGTGTTCGCTCAGCGGACGCTCAAATCCGCATAACGATCCCGTCACCGTTGCGGCCTGGTTTGCTCCATTCGTGCGCCCTTGTCCGCTTCTTCCTGTGTGATGCGCCACAACGCGCCCCCGCGATCGGTGTTGCGGCCGTGATAAATCTTCACGACCGCCCGGCGAACACCACCCATGTTCGGCCGGGTGCGCCACCGAGCCGACGACCGTCGGCCAGGCAACAACTCCATCAATCCGGGGGGATCGAAACCCGATCCGAGGCCGAGATAAGGCCCGGGTCGGCATGGAGAAAGGCGCACCACACATGACCTCAGCGCAGGTCGACCAGCATCGCGACGGCAATGAGGCCGTGGGCGACGCCGAGAGTGGCGAGGGGTATCAGCGCGGGCTCGGGTCCCGGCAGATCCAGATGATCGCCATCGGCGGTGCCATCGGCACCGGCCTGTTCCTCGGCGCGGGCAAGGGCATTTCCAAGGCCGGCCCCAGCCTGATCCTGGCCTACGCGGTCGCGGGTCTCGTCATCTTCCTGATCATGCGGGCGCTCGGCGAGCTGCTGATGTACCGCCCGGTGTCGGGTTCGTTCTCGGAGTACGCGCGCGAGTTCATCGGCCCCTTCGCGGGCTTCGTCACCGGCTGGACGTACTGGCTGTTCTGGGTGGTCACCGGCATCACCGAGGTCACGGCCGCGGCCGCCTACATGACGTACTGGTTCGACATCCCGCAGTGGGTCTCGGCCCTGATCTTCACGATCGTGCTGTACGCCGCCAACCTGATCTCCGTGAAGCTCTTCGGTGAGCTGGAGTTCTGGTTCTCCATGGTCAAGGTCACCGCGATCATCGGCATGATCCTGATCTGCGCCGGCATCCTCACCGTCGGCTTCTCCGACGCGGGCAAGACCGCTTCCGTGAGCCACCTGTGGAGCGACGGCGGCTTCTTCCCGCACGGCGTCGGCAACACCCTGATGACCCTGCAGATGGTCATGTTCGCCTTCCTCGCCGTCGAGCTGGTCGGGGTGACCGCCGGCGAGTCCAAGGACCCCAAGAAGGTGCTGCCGAAGGCGATCAACACCGTGCCGTGGCGCATCGCCGTCTTCTACGTCGGCGCGCTGATCATGATCCTGTCGGTGGTGCCGTGGACCGAGTTCCACCCGGGCGTGAGCCCCTTCGTGGCCGCCTTCCAGAAGATGGGCCTGTCCGTCGGCGCCGGCATCGTGAACTTCGTGGTCCTCACGGCCGCGCTGTCCTCCTGCAACTCCGGCATGTACTCCACCGGCCGCATGCTGCGCGACCTGGCCCAGAACGGCCAGGGTCCGCAGGTCTTCACCAAGCTGACGCGCAGCGGCACCCCGCTCGTCGGCACGACGTTCTCCGCCGCGCTGATGCTCGTCGGCGTCTGGATCAACTACCAGTGGCCGGGCAAGGCGTTCGACTACGTGGTGTCCTTCGCGACCATCTCCGGCATGTGGGCCTGGATCGTCATCCTGATCTGCCAGATCCGCTACCGGGCGAAGGCGAACCGCGGGCTGCTGCCGCAGAGCGAGTTCCGCGCGCCGGGAGCGCCGTACACCTCCCTCTTCGCGCTGGCGTTCATCTTCATGGTGATCGTGCTCATGGGTATCGACAAGGACGCCCGGGTGTCGCTGTACTGTGCTCCGCTGTGGGCCGCGATCCTCGGCGTCTCCTACTGGGCGCTCAAGCGTCGTAACCCGGAGGCCGCGGCCTTCGTCAAGCGCTGACCTCCTCCCCGGGACGTCCGGCCGCGCGGGGCTCTCGTGGTGCCCCGCCGCGGCTGCCGCTCAGGACGTCCGGCATATGGGCCGTTCCGTACCAACCCTCGGTACGGAACGGCCCTTCTGCTTATCCTGGCGGGCATGCTGACCATCACCCAGGCCCTCGTCGACCAGATCGTCGCCCACGCGCGCAAGGACCACCCCGACGAGGCGTGCGGCGTCGTGGCGGGCCCGGCGGGCTCGGACCGCCCCGAGCGCTTCATCCCCATGCTGAACGCGGCGATGTCGCCCACGTTCTACGAGTTCGACTCGGGCGACCTGCTCAAGCTCTACCGCGAGCTGGACGACCGCGACGAGGAGCCGGTGATCATCTACCACTCCCACACCGCGACCGAGGCCTACCCCTCGCGCACCGACATCTCCTACGCCAACGAGCCCGGCGCGCACTACGTCCTCGTCTCCACCGCCGACACCGACGGCCTCGGCGAGTTCCAGTTCCGTTCGTTCCGCATCCTGGACGGGGAGGTCACGGAGGAGGAGGTCAAGGTCGTGGAGGCCTACTGATCTCACTCTGCGGTCGGGTTCCATCCGGTATGTGGGATCACACTCCGGTCCCCGGACCGGGAATCGATACGATGAGCCCATGGTTCTGACTGTGGTGCTCGCCTTCGGCTGACGATCGAGCCCGCTGACCCGACGACACCTCCCGACAGGAGCCCGCGACCATGGCCATCGAGGTCCGCATCCCGACCATCCTCCGCCAGTACACCGACGGTCAGAAGGCGGTGGAGGGCGGCGGTGACACCCTCGCCGAGCTGTTCGCCGACCTCGAGACCCGGTATGCGGGAATCGAGGCCCGCATCGTGGACAACGGCCAGCTGCGCCGCTTCGTCAACGTGTACCTGAACGACGAGGACGTCCGCTTCGTCAACGGCATCGACACCAAGCTGTCCGACGGCGACACCGTGACGATCCTGCCGGCCGTGGCCGGCGGCATGGCCTGAGACCCGGCATGCGCTACGACTCCCCGCTGGCCGCGGTGGGCAACACCCCCCTGGTGCGCCTGCCGCGGCTCTCGCCGTCCGCCGACGTCCGGATCTGGGCCAAGCTGGAGGACCGCAACCCCACCGGCTCGGTCAAGGACCGCCCGGCCCTGCACATGATCGAGCAGGCGGAGAAGGACGGCCGGCTCACCCCGGGCTGCACGATCCTGGAGCCGACCTCCGGCAACACCGGTATCTCGCTGGCCATGGCGGCCAAGCTCAAGGGCTACCGCATGGTGTGCGTGATGCCGGAGAACACCTCGCAGGAGCGCCGGGACCTGCTCGGCATGTGGGGCGCCGAGATCATCTCCTCGCCGGCCGCGGGCGGCTCCAACACCGCCGTACGCGTGGCCAAGGAGCTGGCCGCCGAGCACCCCGACTGGGTGATGCTCTACCAGTACGGCAACCCGGACAACGCGGGCGCCCACTACGCCACGACCGGCCCGGAGATCCTCGCCGACCTCCCCTCGATCACCCACTTCGTCGCGGGCCTCGGCACCACCGGCACCCTGATGGGCGTCGGCCGCTACCTGCGTGAGCACCGGCCGGGCATCCAGATCGTCGCCGCCGAACCGCGCTACGACGACCTGGTGTACGGCCTCAGGAACCTCGACGAGGGCTTCGTACCGGAGCTGTACGACGCCTCGGTCCTCACCACCCGCTTCTCGGTCGGCTCGGCCGACGCGGTCACCCGCACCCGTGAACTCCTGCAGCAGGAGGGCATCTTCGCGGGCGTCTCCACCGGCGCCGCCCTGCACGCGGCGATCGGGGTGGGCCGGAAGGCGGTCAAGGCGGGGGAGTCCGCCGACATCGTCTTCATCGTGGCCGACGGCGGCTGGAAGTACCTCTCCACCGGCGTCTACACGGCGGCCACCACCGAGGAGGCCATCGAGACGCTCCAGGGCCAGCTCTGGGCGTGACCCAATAGCACGTCACGCGTAACACCGCATTAACACGCATCAAGCGGTCACCAGCCCCCTCTTATGAGGGGGCTAAGCCATTCCTATGGCAAGGCAAAGAAATTCTTTCACCACTGCCCGTGGTGTCGAGGCCAGAGCTACCGTCCTCCCGCACCCTGTCATGTCTCGCTCACCCGGCGTCATGACAGGTGCCTGAGAGTGTCATGCTCATGACTCGCGGTCTCGCCGCCGCTACGCGCGTCACGGGCCTGCCAATCCAGTGCGAATCCCCACTTCAACCGGAGGCAGTACCCCATGCGTGAGTCACGCCCGAGCAGCCGGAGACGCAGTCTGCGAAGACTCGTCGCCGTCGCCTTCCCCGCCCTCGCCCTCACCGTCGCCGGCTTCACCGCGGCTCCGACGGCCGGGGCGGCCCAGGCGGCCACCGCTCCCGCGCCCCACACCTCCAAGGTGACGCAGAACAGCAAGGCCCTGACCGACCCGAAGCGGCAGACGTTCCACACCACCGGCAAGGCCGGCCAGAAGGTGCCCACCCAGCACCTGTGCGCCACCGCCAAGCCCGGCCAGGCGTCCTGCTTCGCCCAGCGCCGCACCGACATCAAGCAGCGCCTGGCCGCGGCCGTCGCCGCCGCGGCCCCCTCCGGCCTCTCGCCGGCCAACCTGCACAGCGCCTACAACCTGCCCACGTCGGCCGGTTCCGGCATGACCGTCGCCATCGTCGACGCCTACAACGACCCCAACGCCGAGTCGGACCTGGGCACTTACCGCTCCACGTACGGCCTGTCGTCCTGCACCAAGGCCAACGGCTGCTTCAAGCAGGTCAGCCAGACCGGCTCCACCACCTCGCTGCCGACCAACGACACCGGCTGGGCCGGTGAAGAGATGCTCGACGTCGACATGGTCAGCGCCACCTGCCCGAACTGCAACATCATCCTGGTCGAGGCCAACTCCGCGAACGACACCGACCTCGGCATCGCCGAGAACGAGGCCGTCTCGCTGGGCGCCAAGTTCATCTCCAACAGCTGGGGCGGTTCCGAGTCCTCCTCGCAGACCAGCGAGGACACCTCGTACTTCAAGCACCCGGGTGTCGCGATCACCGTCTCCGCGGGCGACTCCGCCTACGGCGCCGAGTACCCGGCGACCTCCCAGTACGTGACCGCCGTCGGCGGCACCGCGCTCACCACCGCCTCCAACTCCCGCGGCTGGAGCGAGTCCGTCTGGCACACCAGCTCCACCGAGGGCACCGGCTCCGGCTGCTCGGCCTACGACCCGAAGCCGAGCTGGCAGACCGACACCGGCTGCTCCAAGCGCATGGAGGCCGACGTCTCCGCGGTCGCCGACCCGGCCACCGGCGTGGCGGTCTACGACACCTTCGGCGGCTCCGGCTGGGCGGTCTACGGCGGCACCAGCGCCTCCTCGCCGATCATCGCGAGCGTCTACGCCCTCGCGGGCACCCCGGGCGCCAGCGACTACCCGGCGAAGTACCCGTACTCCCACACGAGCAACCTGTACGACGTGACGAGCGGCTCCAACGGCTCCTGCTCCACCTCGTACTTCTGCACCGCGGGCACCGGCTACGACGGCCCGACCGGCTGGGGCACCCCGAACGGCACCGCAGCCTTCACCTCCGGTGGCAGCACCGGCGGCAACACGGTGACCGTCACCAACCCCGGCAGCCAGTCCACCACCACGGGCGGCTCGGTCAGCCTCCAGATCAGCGCCTCGGACAGCGGCAGCGCCTCCCTCACCTACAGCGCCTCCGGCCTGCCGACCGGCCTGTCGATCAACGGCTCCACCGGCCTGATCTCCGGCACGGCGTCCACCGCGGGCACCTACCAGGTCACGGTCACCGCGACCGACTCCACCGGCGCCTCCGGCTCGACCTCCTTCACCTGGACCGTCGGTGGCGGCGGTGGCGGCGGCTGCACCTCCGCCCAGCTGCTGTCCAACCCGGGCTTCGAGTCGGGCAACACCGCCTGGACCGCGTCCAGTGGGGTCATCACCAACGACACCGGTGAGGCGGCCCACAGCGGCTCCTACAAGGCCTGGCTCGACGGGTACGGTTCCTCCCACACCGACACCCTGTCCCAGTCGGTGACCATCCCGGCCGGCTGCAAGGCCAGCTTCACCTTCTACCTGCACGTCGACACCGCCGAGACCGGCAGCACCGCGTACGACAAGCTGACCGTGACCGCCGCTTCGACCACCCTGGCGACGTACTCGAACGTCAACGCCGCCTCCGGGTACGCGCAGAAGACCCTCGACCTGTCCTCGTTCGCGGGCCAGACGGTCACCCTGAAGTTCACGGGCGTGGAGGACTCCTCGCTCCAGACCAGCTTCGTCGTGGACGACACGGCCGTGACGACCAGCTGATCCGTACGGACTGAAATCGGGATCCCGCACGCGGAAGGAAAGGTTCCGTGTGCGGGATCCGTTCGTCGTTCTGCTACGTCTCATCTGCACCAGGCGGCCGACTCCCCACGGCCATGGCAGAAAGGCGAACCCCCATGCGTCGTACCACGACGTCCCTCGCGGCCCTCACGGGTGCGGTGCTGCTCCTCGCCGGATGCGGATCGCACAGCGACAGCGGCAAGGACACGGGAAGCAGCGGCAAGGTGTCACCGTCGGCACCCGCCGCCTCGGCCTCCGGCGGCTGTGCGGCCACGGTGGAGCTGAAGGTGGCCGACTCCGGCCGTACCGTCTGCGTGGCCAAGGGCGGCGAGGTCCGGCTGACCCTGGACGGCACCAAGTCCCGCCCCTGGAAGCCGGTCATGGCGACCGGCACGGCCCTGAAGGGCATCAACGCGGGCTTCGCCATCCAGCCCGGCGACGCCACGGCCGCGTACCAGGCGGTGGCCACCGGCACCGAGAAACTGACGTCGTCCCGTCCCCTGTGCGCCGAGCCGACGGCACCGGGCGGGGTGTCCTGCAAGGGCATCCAGGAGTGGATGGTGACGGTGACCGTGAAGTAGGTGGTCAGCCCGCGAGGTGCCGTACCTGGTCCCACAGAACCGGGTCCACCACGCCGACCCTTCGCCGGAAGTCGCCGAACGGCACCTCGCGCAGTTCGTCGGTCTCCAGGAAGCTGGGCCTGCCCCGGGCGTCGCCGACCGCGCCCGGGGGCAGGGGGATCACCCCGGCCCGCTCGTCGTGGTACTTGCTGGTGATCTTCGCGACCGTGGCCCGGTTCCCCCGCACCGCCAGCACCAGACACGGCCGGTCTTTCACCTCGGCGCGGTCCTCGTAGGAGACGTCGGCCCACCAGATGTCCCCGGGGGCCGGCCGTTCGGCACGCGCGCGCGTACCGGCCCGGCCCGGCGGCCGCAGGCGTCGCCCACCGGGCCGGCGACCGCGCCCCCAGCCGTCGATGAGCGAGGCGACGAGCGCGAGCAGGACGACCGCCGCGAGCGCCAGCCACCATGACGTGTCCATACGACGACGTTACCGGCGCGCGCCGCTCATCGCGCGCCCTCTGCGAATCCTCGTACGCCCCCGGTCCAGCCGAACCGGTGACAGCGCAGGTGAGTTCGCCCACAACGGCCCTTTGCGGAGGAGCGACCCGTGCTTTCGCGCCTTACGCTCGACGAACCGCACGACCCCCGTTTCCCGCCCTTTCGATCTTTCGGTTTTGATCTTCACCGCCAACGGAGGTTTCTGCTTCATGAAGCTCACCGTCGTCGGCTGCTCGGGGTCGTTCCCCTCCGCGGAATCGGCCTGCTCGAGCTACCTCCTCGAGGCCGACGGCTTCCGGCTGCTCCTCGACATGGGCAACGGCGCCCTGGGCGAGCTGCAGCGCCACTGCGGTCTCTACGACCTCGACGCGATCTTCCTCAGCCATCTGCACGCCGATCACTGCATCGACATGCTCGCGTACTTCGTCGCGCGCTACTACCGCCACGACGGCGGCCGCTGCGCCCCCATCCCGGTCTACGGCCCCGAGGGCACCGAACACCGCCTGACCACGGCGTACGACGACGTCCCGTCCGCCTCCTCGATGAGCGAGGTCTTCGACTTCCACACGGTCAAGCCCTCCACGTTCGAGATCGGCCCGTTCACGGTGCACACCGACCGGGTCCGCCATCCCGTGGAGGCGTACGGCATCCGCATCGAGCATGCCGGGAAGTCCCTGACGTACTCCGGCGACACGGGCGTCACCGGCGCCCTGGACGAGCTGGCCCGGGACACCGACCTGTTCCTGTGCGAGGCCGCGTTCACGCACGGCAAGGAGGCCATCCCCGACCTGCACCTCAACGGTCGCGAGGCGGGGGAGACGGCGGCCCGTGCCGGCGCACGGCGCCTGGTCCTCACCCACATCCCGCCGTGGACGGACCCGGAGGTCAATCTCCGTGACGCGCGTGAGGTGTTCGACGGTCCGGTGGACCTGGCCGCGCCGCGGACGACGTACGAGATCTGAGGCCACACCTCAGGCGAAAGGCCCCGGAACCTGTCGGTTCCGGGGCCTTCGTCATGCTGGCGTGGGCGTCAGGCCTTGGTGAGGTCCTCGAGCTCCTCCTCGGGCTCGCGGCCCGGGGTGGGGAGGTTGAACCGGGTGATCGCGAAGCGGAAGACGACGTAGTAGATCGCCGCGAAGACCAGGCCGATCGGGATGATCAGCCAGGGCTTGGTCGCGAGGTTCCAGTTGAGCGCGTAGTCGATGAAGCCCGCGGAGAAGGTGAAGCCCGCGTGCACGCCGAGCGCCCAGGTGACCGCCATGGACAGGGCCGTCAGCACCGCGTGGATCGCGTACAGCAGCGGGGCGATGAACATGAAGGTGAACTCGATCGGCTCGGTGACACCGGTGACGAAGGACGTCAGCGCGAGGGAGATCATCATGCCGAGGACGGCCTTGCGGCGCTCGGGGCGGGCGGAGTGCGCGATGGCCATCGCGGCGGCCGGCAGACCGAACATCATGATCGGGAAGAAGCCGGACATGAACATACCGGCGTGCGGGTCACCGGCGAAGAAGCGGTTGAGGTCACCGTGGACGATCTGACCGGCTGAGTTCTTGTAGTCGCCGATCTGGAACCAGGAGACGGTGTTCACGAACTGGTGCATGCCGACCGGGATCAGCGCGCGGTTGACCAGACCGAACAGACCCGCGCCCACCGCGCCGAGACCGGTGATCCACTCACCGGCGTGGGAGATGCCCTCACCGACGGGCTTCCAGATCAGACCGAAGAAGACACCCATGAGCGTGCCGACGAAGGCCATGATGATCGGCACCAGCCGGCGGCCGTTGAAGAAGCCGAGCCAGTCCACCAGCTTCTTGCGGTGGTAGCGCTGCCACAGCACGGCGGCGAACAGACCCATCAGGATGCCGCCGAGCACACCGGGGTTGTTGTAGGTGGCCTCGACTATCTTGCCGCCCTCGATGTGCTGCTGGGTCAGCGGGAACGCCTTCAGCACGTTGCTGTAGACCAGGAAGCCGACCAGGGCGGCGAGCGCCGTCGAGCCGTCGGACTTCTTGGCGAAGCCGATCGCGACACCGATGCAGAACAGCATCGGGAGGTTGTCGAAGATCGCACCACCGGCCGTGGCGAACACCGCCGTGACCTTGTCCGGCAGGTGCAGCTTGTCGTGGACGTCCTGCTGCCCGAGACGCAGCAGGATGCCCGCCGCCGGCAGGACGGCGATCGGGAGCTGCAGGCTGCGGCCGACCTTCTGCAGGCCCTGGAAGAGGCCGGATCCCCGCTTCTTTGCGGGAGCCGCCGTGGCGGTGGCGGTGCTCATGATGGTTCCTCCATCGCGTGGTGGTCTACACCACTCAGTGGTGTAGACCTGTTGTAGCACGATGAAGGTGGGATAAGGAACCACGAAATCCGCTACCGGAACGCTACGCGGCGTACCGGTGTGCTAGGCGGTCAGACCTTGGTCACGTCCTCGACCTCGTCCTCCGGCTCCCGGCCCGGCGTCTTCAGGTCGAACCTCGTGATCGCGAAGCGGAAGACGGCGTAGTAGACCAGCGCGAAGCCCAGGCCGATCGGGATGATCGCCCACGGTCGCGTCGCCAGGTTCCAGTTGATCACGTAGTCGATCAGGCCGGCCGAGAAGCTGAAGCCGTCGTGCACCCCGAGCGCCCAGGTCACCGCCATCGAGACACCGGTCAGGACCGCGTGGACCGCGTACAGCAGCGGCGCGATGAAGAGGAAGGAGTACTCGATGGGTTCGGTGATGCCCGTCACGAACGACGTCAGCGCCACCGACAGCATCAGCCCGCCGACCTCCTTGCGGCGGCCCGGCCTCGCGCAGTGCGTGATGGCCAGCGCGGCGGCCGGCAGCGCGAACATCATGATCGGGAAGAAGCCCGAGGTGAACTGGCCCGCGTGCGGATCGCCGGCCAGGAACATGTTGATGTCGCCGTGCACCACCGTGCCGTCCGGCTTGGTGTAGCTGCCGAACTGGAACCACATGGGCACGTTCAGGAACTGGTGCAGGCCGACCACCAGCAGAGCTCGGTTCGCCACCCCGAAGACGCCCGCGCCCCAGGAGCCGATGGACCGCAGCCAGTGGCTGAAGCTCTCCAGGGCGTGCCCGACCGGCGGCCAGATCCACAGGCACAGCGCCGCGAAGACGATCGCGACGAACGCCATGAGGATCGGCACCAGCCGGCGCCCGTTGAAGAAGCCCAGCCAGTCCACCAGCCTGGTGCGGTGGAACCGTGCCCAGAAGAAGGCGGCCAGCAACCCCATCACGATGCCGCCGAAGACGCCCGGGTTCTGGAAGGTGAACGGCGTCACCGCCCCCACGCCCCCGCCGCTGCTGACCTGGCAGCCGACCTGTGGGATCGCCGTGGAGCCGCCGGGGCAGGACTGGGGGAACTGGTGCAGGACGCCGTAGTAGACGAGAAAACCGGCCACCGCCGCGAGCGCCGTCGAGCCGTCCGCCTTCTTCGCCATGCCGATCGCCACGCCCACGCAGAACAGCAGCGGCAGGCCGAGGGAACCGTCGAGCAGGGCGCCGCCCGCGCCCGTCATCACCTTGGAGACGTCGGTCCAGCCCAGCCCGTCCTTGCCGAACACGTCCGGCTGACCCAGCCGGTTGAGGATGCCGGCCGCCGGCAGCACCGCGATCGGCAGCTGCAGGCTGCGGCCCATCTTCTGCAGGCCCTGGAAGGCCGTCTGCCACCGTCGACGTGCGGCAGGGGTCTCGGTCTCGGCACTCATGAGTTGGCGACCGCCTGTCAGGTGGTGTAGACCAGTTACGGACGATTGGGATGCTGTGACGTCATCTTTCGGTACGTACGGCGCAATCGCTCGCGAAATTGGGCCACCTGTGCGTGAGGAGACCGAAATGGCCAGCAAGGCTGAGAAGATCGTCGCCGGCCTCGGCGGTATCGACAACATCGAGGAGATCGAGGGCTGCATCACCCGGCTGCGCACCGAGGTGTCCGACGCCTCCCTGGTCGACGAGGCCGCCCTGAAGGCCGCCGGTGCCCACGGTGTCGTCAAGATGGGCACCGCCATCCAGGTCGTCATCGGCACCGACGCCGACCCGATCGCCGCGGAGATCGAAGACATGATGTGAACCGCCCCGGTTCACCTGGAACGGGGCTCTTCCCGAGGCGGGACGAGCCCCTTCTCCATGTGCGGCTAGGCTCGTCGCCATGTCTCGCATCGACGGCCGTACCCCCGAACAGCTCCGCCCGGTCACCATCGAACGAGGATGGAGCAAGCACGCCGAGGGCTCCGTCCTCGTCTCCTTCGGCGACACCAAGGTGTTCTGCACCGCCTCCGTGACCGAGGGCGTCCCGCGCTGGCGCAAGGGCAGCGGCGAGGGCTGGGTCACCGCGGAGTACGCCATGCTGCCCCGCGCCACCAACACCCGCGGCGACCGCGAGTCCGTCAAGGGCAAGATCGGCGGCCGTACGCACGAGATCTCCCGCCTCATCGGCCGCTCCCTGCGCGCCGTCATCGACTACAAGGCGCTCGGCGAGAACACCATCGTCCTCGACTGCGACGTCCTCCAGGCCGACGGCGGCACACGTACGGCCGCGATCACCGGCGCCTACGTCGCGCTCGCCGACGCCGTCGCCTGGGCCCAGGGCAAGAAGCTGATCAAGCACGGCCGCCAGCCGCTCACCGGCACCGTGAGCGCCGTCTCGGTCGGCATCGTCGGCGGCGTTCCGCTCCTCGACCTCTGCTACGAGGAGGACGTGCGCGCCGAGACCGACATGAACGTCGTCTGCACCGGCGACGGCCGCTTCGTCGAGGTCCAGGGCACCGCCGAGGCCGAGCCCTTCGCCCGCGACGAACTCAACGCCCTGCTCGACCTCGCCGTCACCGGCTGCGACCAGCTGGCCGCGATCCAGCGCGCCACGCTGGAAGCCACGCTGGGCCAGTGAAGCGCGGTAAGTAGAGCGCGGTAAGTAAAGGACAGACCAACAGGGCGGGCGCACACGGGCAACCCGTGCGCCCGCCCCGGCGTCCTACGGGTACGTCAGCCTAACCAGGGGAGGGACCACCATCATGGCCGTCAGCCGACGCCGCCATCTCACCGCCGTCGCCGCAGTCGTGGCCGTCGCCGCGCTCACCGCCGGGTGCGACAGCGTCGACAAGGCCCTGGACTGCGTACACACCGCCGACTCCATCGCCGACAGCGTCACCGCCCTGCAACAGGCCGTGGAGAACGCCGCGAACGATCCGACCCAGGCCGACGAGTCCCTCGACTCCATCGAGAAGAACCTGGACAAGATCGGGGACAGGACGGACCACGCGGACGTGAACAAGGCGGTGGACGGCCTGAAGAAGGCCGTGGGGAACGTGCGAACGGCCATCAAGAACGGGGACAAGACGCCGGACGTGAGCCCGGTGACGGACGCCGCCGGCGAACTCACCAAGGTCTGCACGAAGTAGCCGCCGACGACGCTCAGTCCCCCAGCTCCCGGCGCTCCTTCCGGAGCTTGCGCGGCGCCTTGCGCGTCACCCCGACCCCGCCCCAGAAGGCGAACCCCCCGATGACCACCCGCGGAGCGCCCGGCTCGGGCGGGCCGTCGTCACGGGGGTGCTCGAAGCCGCCCATGACGCCGATGCCCCGGACGACGACCTCGACCCCGGGCGGCACGATGACCTGCACCCCGCCCATGATCGTCACGCAGTTGATCTCGACCTCGTGGTCCGCGAAGTTCGCCTCGCGCAGGTCGATCTCGCCGCCGCCCATGAACGCGAAGCAGGTGAACCGCTTCGGCACCGTCCAGCGGCCCTTGCGCTCGAACCCCGACATGATGGCGACCCCGCCCGTCGAGGACCCCTCGCCGCCGACGATCCGCGAGGCCCAACTCCCGCTCTCGGCCGGAGACTTGGTGAACGAGACCGGTGCCGCGGCCGTGGCCGCCGCCGGCAGATCGCGGGTGATCGGGGTCAGCTCGCCGTACGTGCGCGCCTTGTAGGCCGCCTCCAGCCGCTCCTCGAACTCCGCCATGTCGAGCCGGCCCTCGGCCAGCGCGTCCCGCAGCACCTCGGCCACCCGCTCACGGTCGGCGTCGGAGGCGCGAAGATCCGGGGCGGCAGCGGAAGCCCGGACTTCCGGGACTGCGTCGTCGGTCATGACAGAAGCCTACGAGACGGCCTTCTCCGCGTACATCTTGGCGATGACGGCCTCGATGTCCGGTTCCCGCACCGACAGGTCCACCAGCGGGTACTCCGCCGCGAGATGCGCCACGACCGGCGCCGCCGACTGCCCCGCCGGAAACGCCAGCCACTGCCGCGGCCCCTCCACCCGCACCACCCGCGCCCACGGCACCTCGACCGGCGGCAACTCCCGCTCCAGGTCCACCACCAGCGTCCGCTCGCTCTCCCCGGCCTCGTGCAGCCCCGCGAGCGGCCCGTCGTACATCAGCCGGCCATGGTCGATCACCATCACCCGCGAGCACAACTGCTCGATGTCCTGCAGGTCGTGAGTGGTCAGCAGCACCGTCGTACCGCGCTCGGCGTTCAGGTCCCGCAGAAAACCCCGCACCTTGGCCTTCGACACGACATCCAGCCCGATCGTCGGCTCGTCCAGGTACAGGACCTCCGGGTCGTGCAAAAGCGCCGCCGCGATGTCCCCGCGCATCCGCTGCCCCAGCGACAGCTGCCGTACCGGCACGTCCAACAGGGCACCCAGCTCCAGGAGTTCGACACACCGGTCGAGGTTCTCCCGGTAACGGGCCTCCGGGATGCGGTACATGCGGTGCGCCAGCCGGTACGAGTCGATCAGCGGAAGGTCCCACCACAGCGTCGTACGCTGCCCGAACACCACCCCGATCCGGTGCGCCAGGCGCGTCCGCTCCCGCGAGGGGTCGATCCCCGCCACCCGCAGCCGCCCGGCGCTCGGCGTCAGAATGCCGGTCAGCATCTTGATCGTGGTCGACTTCCCGGCCCCGTTCGGCCCGATGTAGCCCACCATCTCCCCGCGCGCCACGGTGAACGACAGCGAGTCCACCGCCCGCACCTCGCGCCGCTCCCGCTTCATGAACCCGGCCTTCTTGCGTACCTCGAAGACCTTCTCGACGTTCTCGAGCGTGATGAAGTCACTGTCCGGCATCGCGCTAGCTCCCTGTGCTCCGGTACGAACGAAGTCCCGTCCGCCAGGCCAGCCCGGCCAGCGCACAGCAGCCCACCGCGACCAGCGGAGGCGTGAACGCGGCCCACTCCGGCAGGTCCAGCGGGTACGGCCGCCCGAGCACGTAGGTGGCGGGCAGCCAGTTGACGAAGGCCAGCGGCAGCACGAAGGTCACGCCGCGCACCAGCTCCTTCGCGAACACCGTCGGCGGATACTGCAACAGCGTCGTCCCGCCGTACGTGAAGGCGTTCTGCACCTCGGAGGCGTCCTGCGCCACGAACTGGAACGCCGCCCCCGCCACGAACACCGCGCAGAAGATCGCGAAGCCGCTCAGCACCATCACCGGCATCAGCAGCAGCTTCAGCGGCGTCCAGTCGATGTCGAGCCGGGTCAGCGACCAGCCCAGCACCAGCGAGCCCTGGACCACCCGGCCCAGCCGCCGGAGCGCGAACCGGTCGGCGGCCACCTGCGCCAGCACCGGCACCGGCCGCACCAGCAGCGTGTCCAGCGTGCCGTCCCGCACCCGCCGCCCCAGCCGGTCCATCGAGCCGATCGCCAGATCGGCCAGCCCGAAGGCCATGCCCGACAGCCCGTACAGGAACGCCACCTCCGGCAGCGAGTAGCCGCCGAGCGCGCGCACCCGCGAGAACATCAGCATGATCGCGACGAAGTCGAAGGAGGTCGCCGCGAAGTTCCCGAACGTGGTCATGACGAAGGACGCCCGGTAGGCCATCGTGGACCGCATCCACATCCCGGCGATCATGAAGTAGGCCCGCACCCCGGCCACCAGCCGGCCGTTCTCCAGCGACTCACCCACCCTGGACCACCACCCGCCGCGTCGCCGCCGACTGCATCACCCGGCCCAGGCCCAGCAGCGCCACGGCCCACGCCCCCTGGAAGAGATACGTCCGCAGCGGATCCGCGTGCCCGAGGAGCACATCGGCCGGCCCCTGGAGCAGGGACGACCACGGCAGGGCCCGTACGACCTCGCCGAGCGCGCCCGGGAAGACGTTCAGCGGCAGCAGCATCCCGCTGCAGAAGAACCCGGCCAGCCACATCATCTGGCTCACCCCCGTGCCGTCCAGCAGCCAGAACGCGCTCAGCGCCACCAGGTAGCGGATCCCGAAGCCGACCACCATCGCCAGCAGCACGGCGACGAAGAAGGCCACCCAGGTGCCCGCGTCGGTGGGCAGGTAGGCCGGAAAACACAGCGCACCGAAGAGGAAGGGGACGAGGCCGCGCCCGAGCAGCTGGAAGAAGGCCCGGCCGAGGTCGGCGGCGAGCCACCACAGCTGAAGATCGACGGGCCGGTAGAGATCGATCGCCACGTCCCCCGTACGGATGCGATCCATCAGCTCCTCCTCGACGCCCCCGCCGCTGATCGCGAGCGTCGACAGGAACGCCTGCCCCAGCCACACATAGGTCACGACCTGCGCCTCGTCATACCCCCCGAGGTGCGGCTTCGCGTCCCAGAGGGCCCTGTAGGTATAGACGAGGATCAGTCCGAAGGCCGTGTTCGTGAACACCCCTGCCGCAGTGGCGGCCCGATACGTCGCGTACCGTCTGAACCCCCCCGCCGCGACGGCCACGTACAACCGTCCCGCGCCCACGTCAGTCAACCTCCCGGGACCGCTCGACACCGAAGCGCAGGAGCCTAGCCCGGAGGCCCGGCGACCGGCCACGCAATTTCGTGCCGGAAGCCTGCCGGAATCCGGGAACGGAACGCCAGGTGCGAGAGTCTTCAGACTGGGGGCAGAAGGCGTACGAGGCGTACGGGAACGTACGACGCGAAACAGGAGTCCGTGCACGACATGAGCGACGAGCCGCAGCCGCAGCAGCCGAACGACGGCGTGGCGCCGGAAAAGCCGCTGCCGGCTGAAGGGCCCGGCATCCCGGGACACAAGCCCTCCGGCCCAGAGTCGAGGGCCGAGGGCCCGGAGACCGAACGGTCAGGAGAGGGCCGAACGGGCGAACCGCCGGCATCCCCGGACCGCACGACCTCCATGGCCCGAGCCCGCCAGGCAGCCCGAGGCGGACGCGCGGAACAGGAGGGACCGACGACGCCTGGGTCCGGTACGGCTTCCGGGTCTGGTGGGGCTTCCGGGCCCGGTACGGCTTCCAGGCCCGGCGGGGCTTCGGCGTCCGGTACGGCTTCCGGGTCAGGTGGCGCTTCGGCGTCGGCTGGGGCCCCCGGGTCCGGCTCGGCTTCCAGGCCCGGCGGGGCTTCGGCGTCGGCTGAGGCCTCCGGGTCCGGTGGGGCTGCGGCGGCTCGTGATGCCGGCGCGGCGGCGGCCCGTGAGGCTTCCGCCGGCGATGGCGCCCCGGCCTCCGCTTCCGGCGGGGACGCATCGCGTGGCGACGCCGGCTCCGGTACCGCTTCGCGCTCCGCCGGGGGTGCGGCGGCTCGCAGTGCTGCCGCCGATGACGCCTCCGGCCAGGACATGCCGCGCGCAGGCGCCGGTTCCCGCGCTGCCTCGACGACGGGCGGGGCTTCGCCATCCGGCGGGGTCGGCTCGGACGGCATCCCGGCCTCCGGCCAGACCGCGTCCCGCGGCGGTACCGGTTCTGGCGCTGCTGCGCAGTCGACCGGCGCTGGGGCAGCTCGCGGTGCTTCCGGTCCGGCCGCGTCCCGTAGCGGCAGCGGCAGCGGCAGCGGCACCGGCTCCGGTGCCGAGCAGGCTCCGTCCGCCGAGAGCACGCAGGTGCTGCGGCGGGTCTACGCGCCCCGGGGTCCCCAGGGCGAGCAGTCGGGTAAGTCGGCCGGGGCAGGTCAGGGCTCCGGTGAGACGCCGGCGCCCGAGACCACCCAGGTCCTCCGGCGGATCGGCGCACCCCGCGCGGGCGAGCCCGGCGACCCCGCCAGGACGGCGGCCACCGAGTCGGACGCCCCTGGCCGTACCCCTCGTACGAACACCCAGGACACCGCACCCCGAACCGGCCGGCCCGGCGGCGCGAACCGCGCTGCCCGCACGGCCGGAGCGCTCGGCGCCGCCGGTACGGCTGCGGCCGCCGGTGCCGGTGCCGCGAACGCCGCCGGCCAGGCATCCCAGGCGGGCGCGGCGGCCGCCGGCGCGGCAGCCGCAGGCACCCGCGGCCCCGGCAACGCCAACGGCCCCCGCCCCGGCAACGCCAACGGCCCCCGCCCCGGCAACGCCACCGGCAGCACCCCCCGTACCCCCCCCACCACCGCCTCCCCGCAGATCCCCGGCCAGTCCACCCGGACCCCCGGCGAATCCCCCGAAGCGGCCACCACCCCCAGCGGGCCGAGTGACGGCGGCAAGGGCAAGAAGGGGAAGCGGCCCAAGCGGACCGGATGGCGGCGGATCATCCCCACCTGGCGCATGGTGCTCGGCACCTTCCTCTTCGCCGTGCTGCTGGTCATCGGGCTGTTCTTCCTCGGCTACTCCATGGTCAACATCCCGCCCGCCAACGCCCTCGCCACCAAGCAGGCCAACGTCTACCTCTACGCCGACGGCTCCCAGATCGCCCGCGACGGACAGATCAACCGCGAGAACGTCACCCTCGCCCAGGTCTCCAAGGACGCCCAGCACGCCGTACTGGCCGCCGAGGACCGCGACTTCTACACCGAGTCGGCCGTCGACCCGAAGGCGATGCTGCGCGCCGCCTGGAACACCGCGACCGGCAAGGGCACCCAGTCCGGCTCGACGATCACCCAGCAGTACGTGAAGAACTACTACCTGGCCCAGGAGCAGACGGTCACCCGCAAGGCCAAGGAGTTCTTCATCGCGATCAAGCTGGACCAGCAGAAGTCCAAGGACGAGATCCTCGAGGGCTACCTCAACACCAGCTACTTCGGCCGCAACGCCTACGGCATCCAGTCCGCCGCCCAGGCCTACTACGGCGTGGACGCCCAGAACCTCGACCCGGCCCGCGCCGCCTACCTCGCCGCGCTCGTCAACGCGCCCAGCGAGTACGACGTCGTGGCCCACCCCGAGAACAAGAGCGCGGCCGTCGCCCGCTGGAACTACGTCCTGGACGGCATGGTCAAGAAGGGCTGGCTCAGCGAGTCCACGCGCGCCGGGATGAAGTTCCCGATGCCGAAGGAGCAGACCGTCTCCACGGGCATGTCCGGCCAGCGCGGCTACCTCGTCGAGGCGGTCAAGCACTACCTGACCACCAACAACATCCTCACCGACGACCAGCTCGCGGCCGGCGGCTACCGCATCACCACCACCATCCAGAAGAACAGGCAGGACGCCTTCGTCAAGGCCGTCAACGACCAGCTGATCTCCAAGCTGGACAAGAAGAACAACAAGGTCGACAGCTACGTCCGCGCCGGCGGCGCCTCCGTCGACCCGAAGACCGGCAAGGTCGTCGCCATGTACGGCGGCATCGACTACGTGAAGCAGTACACCAACGGCGCCACCCGCGGTGACTTCCAGGTCGGCTCCACCTTCAAGCCCTTCGTCTTCACCTCGGCGGTGCAGAACGGCTCGACCACCCAGGACGGCCGCACCATCACCCCGAACACCATGTACGACGGCACCAACGAGCGCCCCGTACAGGGCTGGACCGGCGGCCCCTATGCCCCGCAGAACGAGGACCAGAAGTCGTACGGCCAGATCACCGTCACCAAGGCGACCGACCTGTCCGTGAACGCCGTCTACGCGCAGATGGCCGTCGACGTCGGCCCGTCCAAGGTCAAGCAGACCGCGGTCGACCTCGGCCTCAAGCCCGACACCCCGGACATGCAGCCGTACCCGTCCATCGCCCTCGGCACCGCCAACGCCAGCGTTCTGAACATGGCGGAGGCCTACGCCACGCTCGCCAACCACGGCAAGCACGGCACGTACACCCTGATCGAGAAGATCACCAAGGACGGCACCGAGGACGTCAAGCTGCCCGACCAGCAGGTCAAGCAGGCCGTCAGCCGCGAGGCCGCCGACACCACCACCTCCATGCTGCAGAGCGTGGTCGACAACGGCACCGCCACCGCCGCCCAGGCCGCGGGCCGCCCGGCGGCCGGCAAGACCGGTACCGCCGAGAACGACACCGCCGCCTGGTTCGCGGGCTACACCCCCGACCTGGCCACGGTGGTCTCGGTCATGGGCCAGGACCCGGTGACGGCCAAGCACATGCCGCTGTACGGCGCCCTCGGCCTGCCCCGCATCAACGGCGGCGGCGCGCCCACCCAGATCTGGGCCCAGTACACGCACGACGCGCTGACCGGCACCCCGGCCTCCGACTTCGACCTCCAGCTCCAGCAGGGCGCCGACCAGCCGCAGCCCCCCAGCGCCACCTCCTCGGCCCAGCCGGGCACGACCGGTGACCAGACCACCGGCGGCACCACCGCGACCCCGACCACCGGCGGCACGACCACCACCCCGACCACCGGCGGCGCGGGCGGCACCCCGACCAACGGCGGTACGACCACGGGCGGCACCACCGGCACCACCGGCGGCACGACGACCGGCGGCGGCACCGGCACCACGGGCGGCGGCACCACCACCGGCGGCGGTACGACGACCGGCGGCGGCACCACCGGAGGCGGTGGCACGACCGGTGGCGGTACGACGACCACCGGCGGCGGAACCACCGGAGGCGGCGACACGACCACCGGTGGCGGTACGACAGGAACACCCGCCGGCGCGGGAGGCGGCCCCGGCGCCTGACGTCTGCCGCCCGAGGTCTCAGTGCCCGCTGGTCGCCTTCAACCCCACGACGGCGACCAGCAGCAAACAGACGAAGAAGATCCGGGCGGCGGTGACCGGCTCACCCAGCACCACCATGCCGAGCACCGCCGCCCCGGCCGCCCCGATGCAAGAAACGACAAAGGGGCCGGTGACGACGGTCACCAGCCCCTCAGGCCGTTGAACTGGAAGTACTACAGATACAGGCCGGTGGAATCCTCGGACCCCTCGAACCGGTCCGCGGCCACGGCATGCAGATCCCGCTCGCGCATGAGCACGTACGCCACGCCCCGCACCTCGACCTCGGCCCGGTCCTCCGGGTCGAACAGCACCCGGTCACCCGGCTCCACGGTCCGCACGTTCTGCCCGACCGCGACGACATCGGCCCAGGCCAGCCGCCGGCCCACCGCAGCCGTGGCGGGAATCAGAATGCCGCCTCCCGACCGCCGCTCACCCTCACCGGCGTCCTGCTTGACCAGAACCCGGTCGTGCAGCATCCGGATGGGCAGCTTGTCGTGATGAGGGGTGCCCTGCTCGTTTCTGTTCGCGCTCACGCCTCGAACCTACCTGCCTTCGCCCCGCACGTCCCCGCCCGGGTCAGCCCCGGCGCCGCTTCCTGCCCACGGCGAGCAGCCCGACGACCCCGACGGCGAGCAGCGCGACGGGCACGACCCGCTCCAGCCGAGGCGCGCCCTCGTCGTCGACGAACTGCGCCCGAACGTCACTGATGACGCGATTGACCTGCACATACGCGCGCCCGACGGTGTGATCGAGATTGGCGACGACCTTGGCCTTCGCATCCCCGATGATCGTCTGCGGATGGACCCGCACCCCGATCTCGTCGAGCGTCTCGGCCAGCACTTCACGGCGGCGCTTGATGTCCGCCTCGATCTGCGCCGGGGTTCTGGTGTCCGACGTGTCCGCCACCGTACGGCCTCCGAAGTCTGTGATGCTGTCCCGGACAGTCTGTCAGCTCTTGCTCCCACCGCACCGCAAGGCCCCCCGGTTACGCTGGCCCGATGAGCGAGCGACTCCAGCCGGGGGACGTGGCCCCCGCCTTCACCCTCCCGGACGCCGACGGCACCGAGGTCTCCCTTTCCACCTACAAGGGCCGCAAGGTCATCGTCTACTTCTACCCGGCCGCCCTGACCCCCGGCTGCACCAAGCAGGCCTGCGACTTCACCGACAACCTGTCGCTCCTGGCCGGCGCGGGCTACGACGTCATCGGCATCAGCCCCGACGCCCCGGAGAAACTGGCGAAGTTCCGCGAGAAGGAATCCCTGAAGGTCACGCTGCTGGCCGACCCGGAAAAGAAGGTCACCGAGTCCTACGGCGCCTACGGCGAGAAGAAGAACTACGGCAAGACCTACATGGGCGTCATCCGCTCCACGATCATCGTGGACGAGGACGGCAAGGTCGAACGAGCCCTGTACAACGTCCGCGCCACCGGCCACGTGGCCAAGATCATCAAGGATCTGGGGATCTGAAAGCGCTGCCCGGCCGCTAGCATGGCCGGGCAGTATCAGGCGGCCGTGGTGGAATTGGCAGTCACGCTGGGTTTAGGTCCCAGTGGGGTAACTCCCGTGAGGGTTCGAGTCCCTCCGGCCGCACCAGAGTTCAGCCGAGCAGTTCCCGAACCACCGGCACCAACGCCCTGAACGCCTTCCCCCGATGGCTGATCGCGTTCTTCTCCTCCGGGCTCAGCTCGGCACACGTCCGGGTCTCGCCCTCCGGCTGGAGGATCGGGTCGTACCCGAACCCGTTCGTGCCGGCGGGGGCGTGCCGCAGGACGCCCCGGAGCTGGCCCTCGACCACCCGCTCACGACCGTCCGGCAAGGCAAGCGCCGCCGCGCAGGCGAAGTGGGCGCCCCGGTGCACCTCCGCGATGTCGGCGAGCTGGGCCAGCAGCAGCTCCAGATTGGCCCTGTCGTCGCCGTGCTTGCCGGACCAGCGGGCGGAGAAGATGCCGGGGGCGCCGTTCAGGACGTCGACGCAGAGGCCGGAGTCGTCGGCGACGGCGGGCAGGCCGGTGGCCTGGGCGAGGGCGTGGGCCTTGAGGAGGGCGTTCTCGGCGAAGGTGATGCCGGTCTCCGCCACGTCGGGGACGTCGGGGTAGGCGTCGGCGCCGACCAGTTCGTGGGTCAGGCCTGCTGCGGCGAGGATGGCCCTCAGCTCGGTGATCTTTCCGGCGTTACGGGTGGCGAGGATCAGGCGGGTCATGCCCGCCAGTATTCCTTCCCCTGCTCAGAACTCCGGCAGAGGGCGGGAACTCTTGTTCCGCTCCGGGAGTCGGTCAGGAAGGGACAATTGTGTGCGGGATCTCCGAGGATCACCGCACGGGTGGACCGGAACGGGTGGAGCTGATGGAAGCGACCGAGACGGAAACAGCGCGGGCGCGGGGTGTGTCGTACAAGAGCATGACGGCCTTCACCCCGGCCGACGAGGAGCGTCGGCGCGGGGTGCGCCGGATGAAGCTCACGGCGACCGGCCTGCTGCTGTTCGTGGCGCTGGTCTACGTTCTCGCCAGGCTTGCCACGCACGAGGGTGCGGGTCCGTGGGCGGGCTATGTGGCCGCGGCGGCGGAGGCGGGCATGGTGGGTGCGCTGGCGGACTGGTTCGCGGTCACCGCGCTCTTCCGTCACCCTCTCGGCCTGCCCATCCCGCACACCGCGATCATCCCCAACAAGAAGGACCAGCTGGGCGTCTCGCTGGGTGAGTTCGTCGGCGAGAACTTCCTCTCCGAGGACGTCGTGCGGCAGCGGCTGCGTGCCGTCGGCATCGGTAGCCGGCTGGGTGCCTGGCTGGCGGAGCCGGAGCACGCGGACCGGGTGACGGCGGAGCTGGCGACGGCGCTGCGCGGCGCGCTGACGGTGCTGCGGGACTCGGATGTGCAGGCGGTGGTCGGTGAGGCGATCACCCGGCGGGCGAACGCCCAGGAGATCGCGCCCGGCATCGGCAAGATGCTGGAGAAGGTCGTCGCGGACGGCGGGCACCGGCGGGTGGTGGACCTGGTGGTGGGCCGGGCGCACGACTGGCTGGTGCTGCACCGGGACGATGTGATGGTGGCGGTGGAGGGCGGGGCGCCGGGCTGGACGCCGAGATTCGTGGACCGGCGGGTCGGCGAGCGCGTCTACAAGGAGCTGCTGCGTTTCTGCGCCGAGATGCGGGACATGCCCACCCACCCCGCGCGGGGCGCCCTGGACCGTTTCCTCACCGACTTCGCCTCCGACCTGCAGTCCGACACGGACACGCGGGCGCGGGTGGAGCGGCTGAAGGGCGAGGTGCTGGGCCGGGGCGAGGTGCAGGATCTGATCGCGTCCGCCTGGACGGCCGTACGGTCCATGATCGTGGCGGCGGCCGAGGACGAGCGCAGCGAGCTGCGGCTGCGGGTGCGGGCCGCGCTGCTGTCGCTGGGCCAGCGGATGACGGCCGAGCCGAAGGTGCAGGACAAGGTCGACAGCTGGGTGGAGGGCGCGGCGGTGCACGTCGTGACGACGTACCGCAAGGAGATCACCTCGCTGATCACCGACACGGTGGCCGGCTGGGACGCCGAGCACACCACCCGGAAGATCGAGGCGCACATCGGCCGCGATCTGCAGTTCATCCGGATCAATGGCACGGTGGTGGGGTCCCTGGCGGGGCTGCTGATCTATGTGGTGACGCGGACGCTGGGGGCGTGAGCCGCCGTCAGGGGGACGTCCTTCGAGGAGGAGGGTCCCATGGCCACAGCCGGGACACCGGCGCCCCGGACCGCCGGCCGGACGATCACGACCGACATCCCCGCCCGGCTGGACCGTCTGCCCTGGTCCCGCTGGCACTGGACGATCGTGATCGGTCTGGGCACCGTATGGGTCCTGGACGGCCTGGAGGTCACGGTCGTCGGCAACATCGCCGGCCGTCTGGCGGAGCCCGGCAGCGGGGTGTCGATCACCTCGGGCCAGATCACGGGCACGGCCGCGGCGCTGTACGTGGCGGGCGCCTGCTCGGGGGCGCTCTTCTGGGGCCGACTGACGGACCGCTACGGCCGCAAGAGGCTCTTCATGATCACCCTGGCGGTGTACCTGTCGGCGACGGCGTTGACGGCGGTCTCCTGGGAGGCCTGGTGGTTCTTCCTGTTCCGCTTCCTGACAGGCTTCGGCATCGGCGGCGAGTACGCGGCGATCAACTCGGCGATCGACGAGCTGATCCCGGCGGCCCACCGCGGCCGGGTCGACCTGATCATCAACGGCAGCTTCTGGCTGGGCGCGGTAGGCGGCTCGCTCCTCTCCATCGTCGCGCTGAACACGGCCCTGCTGCCGAAGGACCTCGGCTGGCGCCTGACCTTCGCGCTGGGCGCGGTCCTGGCCCTGGTGATCCTTCTGGTACGACGCCATGTCCCGGAAAGTCCGCGCTGGCTGCTGATCCACGGCAGGGAGGGGGAGGCGGAGGAGATCGTCTCGGGCATCGAGCACCGGGTGGAGCGGGAGAAGGGCGTACGGCTGCCCGAGCCGTCGCAGGAGCTGAGGATCCACCAGCGCAGCAGCGTGACGTTCAGGGAGATCGCGCACACGGTGTTCGCCCGGTACCGGCGGCGGGCGGTGCTCGGTTTCTCCCTCTTCATCGGTCAGGCGTTCCTGTACAACGCGATCACCTTCGGCTTCGGCGCGATCCTGACCAGGTTCTACGCCGTCCCCGCCGACCGCACCGGTTACTACTTCGCGGTGATCGCGGTGGGCAACTTCTGTGGCCCGCTGCTGCTGGGGAAGCTGTTCGACACGGTGGGCCGGAGGGCGATGATCTCGTCGACGTACGTCCTGTCGGGCCTGCTGCTGTTCGGCACGGCGTGGCTGTTCGGCCGGGGCGCGTTGAGCGCGGGCACGCTGACGGCGTGCTGGTGCGCGGTGCTGTTCTTCGCCTCGGCCGGCGCGTCGAGCGCGTACCTGACGGTGTCGGAGATCTTCCCGCTGGAGACGCGGGCGATGTCCATCGCCTTCTTCTACGCCCTCGGCACGGCGGCTGGCGGCATCAGCGGCCCCCTGCTCTTCGCCGACCTCACGGGCACGGGCAGGGTCGGTGACACGGTCCTGGCGTTCTCGATCGGCGCGGCCCTGATGTGCGCGGCCGGCCTGGTCGCCGCCTTCCTGGCCGTACGGGCGGAACGGCGTTCCCTGGAGGACATCGCCCGCCCGCTGACGGCGGTGGCGCGCGGGCGGTGAGGGCGCTGCTCAGGCGCCGGTGCTGGAACCGGGCCGGACGATCATCAGGACGGTCACGGCGGCCCACAGCAGATTGAAGAGGCCGGTGAACATGGCGAGCCGTGCGGTGTCGGTTCCTCGGCCTTCGCCTTCGACGATCGCGCCCTGGGCGGGCAGGACCAGCACACCGAGGACGACGGCGGCGAGGCCGGTCAGCACGATGGACGCGATCAGCCAGCCGCTCCCGAGCACCCCCATCTGGCCGGCGGTGGCGAACCCGAAGACGGGGACGACGACGCCGACGACGGCGTAGACGCGGCAGATCTGGTGGAGGAGGTGCAGGGCGCCGGTGGCGCGTTCGTCCTCGGGCGCGGCGAGGGACCGGCGGGCGGCGGGCGGAAAGAGGCTGGCGGCGACGGTCACGGGCCCGATGGCGACGATGGCGGCGAGGACGTGCACGGCGAGGAGGAACTTGGTCACGCGGGTGACGGTAGGCGGGGTGGGGATCTTGGAGAAGTGGCGGAAGTGCCAGTGTTCAACGGATTCCCGCCAGAGGGAGGGCGGACGGAGTCCTGACTTACGGCGCTGATGGGGGCGGTTGGCGGGAACTGGTCGTAGGCCTAGGATCCCGCCATGCACACCGTGGCCGTACTGGCGCTGGACGGGGTCATCCCGTTCGACTTGTCCGCCCCCATCGACACCTTCGGCTGGGCCCGGCTGCCCGACGGCCGGGTGCCGTACCGGGTGCGGGTGTGCTCGGTGCGGGAGGAGGTGAGCGCGGGGGCGTTCACGGTGAAGGCGCCGTACGGCCTGGAGGCGCTGGCGGAGGCGGACACGATCGTGTTGCCGGGCGTGCAGGAGCTGCCGGAGGAGCTGCCGCCGGGGGTGGCGGAGGCGTTGCGGGAGGCGGCGGCACAGGGCACCCGGATCGCGTCGATCTGCGTGGGGGCGTTCCTGCTCGCGGCGACGGGCCTGCTGGACGGTCTGCGGGCGACGACGCACTGGTACGCGGCGGGGGACCTGGCGGCGAGGTACCCGAAGGTGACGGTGGACCCGAACGTCCTGTACGTGGACAACGGCCAGTTCCTGACCTCGGCGGGCGCGGCGGCGGCGCTGGACATGTGCCTGCACATGATCCGCAAGGACTTCGGCTCGGCGGTCGCCGCACACGCGGCCAGGATGTCGGTCATGCCGCTGGAACGGGAGGGCGGCCAGGCCCAGTTCATCGTCCACGACCTGCCCCCGACGCCCTCGGGCGCCACCTTGGAGCCGTTGCTGCACTGGCTGGAGGACAACTGCGACCAGGACCTGACGGTGGACGAGATCGCGGCGAAGGCGGGCATGAGCACCCGCACCCTGAACCGCCGCTTCCGCGAACAGACCGGCACGACCCCTCTCCAGTGGCTGCACCGGACCCGGGTACGACGTGCCCAGCACCTGCTGGAGACAACGCCGTACCCCGTAGAACGCATCGCAACCCAGACGGGCTTCGGCTCCCCGACAGCCTTCCGCGAACGCTTCCGCAGGGTGGTGGGCACGAGCCCGCAGGCGTACCGGAGGTCGTTCAGGGCGGGGACCCTGTAGCAGGCGAAAGCTGGGACCTGGCCGGGACCTAGCCGAGGCGGTCGACAGCCTCCTTGGCCTCCTTCAGGCCGGCGCCCGTACTCTCCCGGTACACCTTGATCGCGTGGATCTTCTTCCCCTCGCGGACAAGCGCGGCCACCTCGTCCATCCGCGGGTACTCCTCGCGCAGGTCCAGGTGCTCCATGATCAGGTCGAGCTTGCGCTCGACGCGCGCGAGGCGCCGGTCGGCCCGGACGGACCGGCTCTCGACGGTGGCGATGCAGCCGAGCACGGCCAGGGCCAGCGCGAGGGAACCCATTATGTCCATGACCGTGATCCTAGAAGCGTCTGCACGTTCACGTGACATGGACACAGGCGTGGTTACGTCCGGCTAGGCCTGGCCTAGGCCTTGCGGTCGGCGACGGCCCAGGAGGCGAGGGCGACGGCGCCGGCGACACCGATCACGGACGGCCAGGCGCCGACCTTCTTGGCCAGCGGATGCGACCCGGCGAACGCGGCGACATACGCGGCACTCAACGCCCCCGCGGCCTTCCCCCCGGCCTGCTTCCGCCACTGCTGAGCGGCCGCGGCGCCCGCGACGGCCAGCACGGCCCCGCCCAGCTGCCGCTTCTTGGTCCACCGGGCGACGCCGTATCCACCGACGAGCCCGCCGGCGGCGATGACCGCGCTGGGAACCTTGGCCATGACTTGCCTCCTCTGTTGTCTTTTGTATGGGGTCGAGGCTAACGAGGCCCTACGGGGCGCCGCGCACCAGCCCCTGGGCAGAGTCCCCCCAACCACACCCTGGCCCACCACCCAGCCCAGGGGCTCACCCAGATGGGCCCCGCTTTCCTTGGGCGGCCTACGGCACATTCACGGCGGACGGCAGGTGCAACACCGCCCCTCCAGCTTCGCAAGTGCCGCTCATCGATCCCTAATCCTGGCTCCAGAAGACCAGTGCTTTGCTGATCAGACTGCTGGCGGCATCGCCGTGACTGGCCGCACGGCTCAGGGCGTCGAACGCCTTCTCATGGAGGGTGAGTTCATCCTGGTCCGTGATGTCTACGCCGGACGACACGAGCTCGTAGTGGGCTCGCCCGCCGTCGTACAAGTCGAAGCCGGGCATGGGGACCACGCTCACTTCGGCGGTGGTCGGGAGGATGCCTAGGGCGAGCGAGGGCAGTTCGATGTCGCGGAGCAGGCGTTCCATCTGCCCACGCATGACCTGCGGCCCGCCGACGTTCGTGTACAGGGCTTGCTCGCCGAGGATCACGTCGTAGTGGTGCTCCCCGTCGTAAAGAACCTGCTGACGCTCCATGCGCTTGGCCACGCCCGCAGCCACGTCATCGGGTACGCCGAGGAAATCGACGACCCTGCGGAGGATCACGTTCGCGTAGGCCTCGGTCTGAAGCGTGCCCCAGATCATGTGCGGGACGTACGCCGTGCCGTGCCGTGTCTGCTGGTACCAGCGGATCACTTCGTCCTGGATGTCTTCCGTGCCGGTGGAAAGCCGCTGCTGCCAGGGAATCAAGCTGGTCAAAATGCCTCTCCTCGCTCAAGGGGACATGCCAGTTCAGGTCTCGCACGGTTGGGAGAACACGTCACCACCGCAAGCGACAGGTACGAGGGTCGCTCAAGGTAGAACCCGAGCGTCACATCGCCTCCCGAACCCAGCGTCTCAGCAGTGGAGTTGACCAGAGCCACCAGATCGATGAAGTCCCGTTCCCATTCGGAGGCAAACCGGGGCGCGTACTCGGCCACACGCGCCCCGACCCAGGCGGCTCCGTCCTTCGCCTCGTCCCAGGTGCCACGAACCAGGGAAGGCGGTTTGACGAGCCAATACGCCGTCTCCAACGGAGGAAGGTCCACAGTCGGGAACTCCGACGCGACCTCGCGATACCGCTGGATCAGCTCCGGCTTGCATCCGGCCGGTGGCGGCTCGGGATACGGAGGCCGCCGCAGGGCCTCCTGGTCGAAACGCTCTTTCGCGCCCACCCATAGATAGCCGTGGTGATGCACCAGTAGTTCCCGTCGTCGGGCATCGAAGATCGATGGAGACCGGTCCGGACTCCCATACGGAGCCCGGACCGGTCGGGGCGGATCAGACGGGCAGCCCGAACCGCGCCGGCTCGATACCGGCCACGGCCAACTCCTCCGTGGTGAACCGCAGCGGCTCCATGTCCGGCCGCTTGCTGTCACCCAGCGCCCAGGCGTCGTCCCCGATCCGGGCGAGGGTCACGCACCCCTCGGTGCAGGGTCCTCCGCAGGCCTTCACGAAGGAGGCCCCGCTGATGTCGAGCCCGTACAGCTTGGTTCCGTCCAGCATCACTGCACCTTCCTGCTCAACTGACGCGGCCATGACTGACCGCCGCCGCCCTTGGTGGGCGGGAGTTCATGGGGGAGGTCACACGGGTGCGCCTCTGCCTGGTGCCGTCGCAATTCCACATTCGCATCGGAAATGGCGCTGTAATCACGTCTGGAGCGCGCGTTCTCGCGCCGCACACAAATGTCGAGACACGTGCTGCATCCGGGTGTTGCTTTCGGTTCCGACGGAAGTTCGGTCAGTCCGTACCCGTTAGGCTTGCGCGCACCATCCACTGATCCTCCCCGGTTTTCATGACTCACACATGATCTACCGAGGGGATTGCGAGGCCGAGCCATATTCTCGTTGTCTACTAAAGATCAACGGTAGAGGCTCGCCCATTCTCGAAGAAGGATCCGGGCTGCGTCCCCGAACTTGGCATTCTGTTCGTACTGCTTGAACACTTCCAGATGCTCGGCAATGTCACGAGAGTCACGGAAGACGGTTCGACCGGTGAACGTTTCGACAGTGGCAAGCCTGTCGTCGTAGACCGTGAAAGTGTTCATGGGGCCACGGCTTATGACCGTGCCAATAGGTATGAGACCTATTCGTATGTTGGGGAGGTGAGACAGTGAGGCCAGCCGATCGATCTGTACTGCCATGGCGGGAGGAGGAATCACGGCCCATCGCACTGCCTGCTCTGTGATCAGGAAGGTGAAGCGCTTTGTGGTGTCGTACAGCACCGACTGCCGCTCCAGCTTCCGTGCCACCGTTTTCCCGACGTCTCCCGGCGAGTACTCGAGGCTGGCCCGGATGTATTCGGGGGTCGCCAGCAGGCCAGTGATCATCGCGGGCAGGAAGTAACGAAGCTCCGTGGCATCGGTCTCCAGGCCTGCCAACTCTGCCTGACGCTTCTCGAGGCCGCGCCGCCAGGAGGATCGGATGGGTTGCCATTCGGTGTTCGCGAGCCGTGCCAGCGACGTTATTTCGGCAACCAGCTGCTCGGGGGCATCGAGTGCTCGCAGGATGAGCTCGACGTCGACCAGGCTCGGCGTGATCTCGGCAGTCTCGATCTTACTGATCTTGGACTGCGACACATTGCAGCGCTTGGCGAGCCGGACTTGGGATAGTCCGGCTCGCTTGCGCAGCGTTCTCAGTGTCTCGGCCAGGTCGGCTTTCGATTGCCCCAGCTGCTCAGGATCAAGCGTCAAGGCCCTTCACGTACTCCTCGAAGGGCACCGATTCTGCGACGGCGATGCGCTGATATTCCCCGTACGGCGCCGGGTCGCCTTCGTACACTTCCCGGTTGATCTGCGTTCCGTCCGGCTCGTAGTTCATGAGCACGATCCGGGAACGGTCGAACATCCAGAAGTCCTGAACGCCCTCGAGAGGGTTGGGCCGGTCGGTCACGTCAAGTATGCGGATCGCCTCGCCGGCTTCGACGTTGTGGCGGTAGTACTCGAACTCGAAGCGCAGATAGTCCGAGAGAGGCTGAGCGACGATGTGTACTCGCCCGACCTTACGACCGCTGGCCGCGTACGCCTTGACTCGATCGAACCAAGGCTGTGTCGCTTCACGCGTCACGGGCTCACCGGCCAGAAATCGACGGAATGCTTCTTCCTCCTGCGGCACACGGTAGACGGGCAGAGTCTCCAGACGCCACGCCTCCTCTCGCATGGCGTCGAACGTCTTCCGCCAGTCTTCACCAGCCAAGAGCACGGACAGCCTCCCTCAGGACCGACTCCGGGATCTCCACGAGCGCTTCTCCCTCCGGCGGGTCGAAGGCCTTCGACAGGTTCCCCTGGACCACGAACGACCCCGAGTTGGTTCGGTACACGTTGGGGCAGTCGTCGCCCCCGCACTCCCCGTTCCCATTGCCGGTCAGCCGAGTCAGACCTTCACGCGCCATGGTGCCCCCTGTGTGTCGGGCAGGGCCGATACCTGCCTCGGAGACGACGCTAGGACGACTACGTAGAGACCGTCCATGACGCCACGGAAATATTCCTGTTGTGGGGTAGTTGATCTCTCGAAAGTGCTCGCTGGAGCGGAGGATCGCCCTTTGATGCTCCTTCTCCCTGGGCCTGGTGGCCCCCGACGGCACGCCCGTGCTCGGCGTGGTGGCCGACCTCTGGCGGGGCGAGACCTTCACGGCGATCCGGGGAAGAGGCGCGCACCTGAACGGCACCCCGATCCAGGCCGGCGCCCACACCACCCTCACCGGCCACCTCTTCCTCACCGAATGGGCAGCCCACACCCACTGGCCAGGCCTGGACCCCCTCCTGTCGGCCCTGTCCCACCGTCACTGCACAACAAGGGTGATGGGCTCCACGGCCCTCTCCCTCTCCCTCTCCCAGGTGGCGGCGGGCCGGGCCACGGCAGCGGCCATCGGCGAGTTCCACGCGGTGGACGGCTTGCCGGCGTACCTGATCGCAACGGAGGCGGGGGCGGTGGCTCTCCCGCGATTCCCCGTGTACGACAAGCCGCTGCTGCTGGCGGCGCCGGGGGTGGCGGTGCCTCCGATGGCGAGACTCGAGGGCGTGTCGGGACAGTTCGATGTTTCAGGATGCCCTCTGTGAGCCTCGGTATTGGTTCAGGAGTTCCTCGGCGTGGAGCGTCCACGGATGGTTCGGTCCGAGTACCATCGCTCGACCTTCTGTAACTTCTTCTAGATGCGCGATTGCTTCAGTATTTTGACCAAGTGCGCGAAGGGTCGCACCAAGAGTTTGCCGAGCGTTCAATGCGATGGGATGATCGGAGCCAAAACGTCGCGCAAACTTTGCGAAGGCGGAGCGAATGTACGGCAAGGCCTCTGTCGGTCGACCAGCGCGATTAAGTGTGAAAGCGCAGTTGAGTTCTGCGCCGAGCGTAACGGTGTGATCTTCTCCGACCTCGCGGCGGCATTCCATGACCAAGCCCGGCCCTGCGTCTACGTCTGTCGGCTCCGTGGATACCTCTAGGATGTCCGATCGCGCGAGAAGTGCAACGGGGTGCGCGGGGCCGAGTGCTTGAGCGTATCCCTCTGCTGCTCGCCGAAACAGTGAGATGCCTTCCGGTCTTCGGTCAAGGATGACGAGTGGACTGGCCAGCCTTCTGCAAGCCGATAGCGTGTCCGGTGCTTCTGGGCCAAGTGTCCGTTCGCAGTCTTCCAGGACTTTCCGGAACAGGGCCTCGGACTCCTCGAACCGTCCAAGCCGGAACAGGGTCCGCCCAACGCGTTGACGCAGCCTGATGAGCAAAATGCCATCTTCGCCGAGCCGGGGTTTCAGTAGCTCCACAGCGTCGCTGCCGAAGCTGAATGCTGAGGCGTAGTCGCCGGCCCTGTGAACCGCGACAACAAGCCGAAGAGCGCACTCCGCCGCAGCTTCTACTGTCGATTGGCTGGTCGCCCAACTCGCCGTTCTCCGCAACAGCGCGATCACATGCGGTGCGAGCAGGTTCACCCGGGGGTCCTGCGTCCCTCGGTCAGGCACCTCTGGCAATAGAGCGAGACATAGGCGGGCAGCAGCAGAGGAGAGCTGTTCGTGCTGGTCAGCCGGTGTGGCTCGGGCCACGCTGTCGAGGAGTACGCCGTGGGTGCGTAGGCAGCGCATCTGCCCAGGCGCCAGCTCGGTGAGGGAGTGATCGATGAGCCCGCGCAGAGCCGATTCGACGTGAGATGCCGGGAGCGTCGGGCCGAGTTCGGCCCCGAGCAGGACGGACAGCGGCAATGGATCACTGGACCAGCAGGCGAGTAGGCGCAGAAGGTGGCCTGCTTCGGGCAGGCCTTGTGCGGCGAGGGCATCGAGGGAGAGTTGCCAGGTGCGGCTGGGCAGGTGTCGAGAATCGCCGCCGATGGCTGTGGCGCCTTGCTCGATGAGGCCGATGGGGTCGAGCCCTGTGCTGCCGTCGAGTCGGCGGCCGTAGTCGGCAAGGCTCCATGACTCGATCACCTGGTGGGCGAGGAATCCGCCGGCGAGGGTCAGTGCCAGAGGCAGACGCCCAAGGCGGTCAGCGACCTCCGCGGCATCTTCGATCGACCCGGCATGCGGTGCGAGGTCGCGCAGAACGAGGGCGGCATCCTCACGTGGGAGCACACCGAATTGGAGCAGTTCTGCACCGGGCCACCAGTAGGTCGCTGCTTGCCGGGTCGTGACGACCACAGTGCCAGTGGGGCTGGTACGCAGCCAGCCGCCGTCGTGGAGGATGGCGGGATTGTCGGCGTTGTCGAGGACCAGGAGCCAGGGGTGGTCGGAGCGGTCGAGGTAGTGCCAAACGAGATCGGCGGCAGGACGCAGACCGCTGCGTGCCCCCACCAGTTCACCGTCTGTGGCTCCGCGATCGGCTGCAACAGCGAGCATGCCGGCACGTAGAGAGGCCGGGTCGGAAGCGTTGACCCATAACCCAAGCCGGCCGGCCTGGTTGGTGGCGTACTGGAAGAGGGTGTAGGCGACGGCTGTTTTGCCACAGCCGCCCAGACCGTGAAGAACATAGGCACGATTGCCGACGCCGGGTTCGACGGCGGCGCGCAGACGGTCCATCTCTCCGACTCGGTCGCGGAGCACCAAGGGGGTGTGGCCGACCGCTGGGCGGCGCACGGAGTCCGGTCCGGACCAGTCGGGGGCGTGGTGATGGTGCTCAGTGATGTACTGGTCACCGGTTGCTTGGTAGATGCGGCCCTGGCCATCGGCCCGGGCATCGTTGTGGCCGCTCACCGGTGGCCGAAGTTCTGGTCACGGCCGGCCTGGTAAACCCGAGCGTGACCGGAGGCGGTGGCGTGCTGCGTCACCGACGAGTCTGCGGGCGTGTACGGGGCCAGTTCATTTAGCAGCGCCCGCAGCGCCTCGGTTTCCTCAGGGTGTGCGGCGAGCAGTCGCCGTATGCGGCCCTGCCACTCCGTACCTAGTTCGCTGCGGGATTCGAGGTCGCCGCCGGCCTGTGCAGCCAGCAGGTCTCCTCGGGTCACGTCGAGCTCGGCGGAAATCGCCTCGGCCCGCCCTGGCTCAGCACGGCGCCACAACGAGGCGATACCGTCCCTGGCGCGTTGCCACACTTCGGTCGTCAACAAGGTCACCAAGGTTGTCCCTGCTGTACCCGCCAGCACAGCCGTCTCCGGATCCACGAACCTGCCCCCTCCAGCCCGTCACTGCCTGTTGCCACAGAGTAGTCGGCGGGCCTGGTGACCGCACGGTCCATACGTTCACTGCACGCTCTGCGAGCGGCCCCTGCCCGGTGACGCGTGTGAGGACGGTGTCGTCTGCGATGTGCGTGATGAGCGGATCACGGCGAGCATCCTGCATGCTGAACAGCATGCGTGTCAGACATTCCTTCCTGTCCAAACCGCGTCCGTCGATCGACCTTCGTTAAAACTCAGTTCCTGACTCCGATCCGACGAGGTCTGACGTCGGTCCTCGGGGAACCTCACCTCAGTAGGTGGTCTGCCTTGCCGGCCTTGATGTCGCGGATCATGGTCCGGAGGGCCTCCCGGCTGTCCGTGATGAAACGGTCCTCCTGGCCGTTCACGGCTATGTACGCGTTGCCGGAGCCGTCCACGCCCATCCGGAAGCACGAATTGCCTTCCCCGCAGAACGGCTCTTCCCACTGGATCTCGGTCATGACGCCTCCTGGAGTCCGTGTGCGATGGAGCGGATGAAGTCCCTTGAGTCGTCGGGGGACAGAGCCAGGGCTTCCATCCGATCCAAGTGAGCACGGTACTTGGCCAACTCGCCCTCTCCGTAGAGGAAGTCTGGGCCGTGGGAGTTGTCGATCTGCACGGTGTCGAGCTGTTCCGTAGCTCCCTCTGCGTACAGGACGGTCTGACCTGCACCGGGAAACGCGCCATGGGTGAAAGGGACGACCAGGACGGTCACGCTGTCCCTTTCGGACTGGGCGAGCAGATATTCGAGCTGTTCGCGGGCTACCCGGTGACCTCCGAACTGCATTCGAAGCGCGGCCTCGTGGATGATGCCGGTGAAGCGAGGGGCGCCATCAGCGGACAGCACCTCTTGTCGCCGACTGCGATGGGCGGCCCTCATGGTCACCTTGTGCTCGGGCAGTTGCGGCAGGACCGCGCGGAAGACGGCGAGTGCGTAGTCCGTTGTCTGGAGCAGTCCGGGGACATGCACTGTGCACGACGCACGCATGCGAACGGCCCGCGCCTCCAACTCGGCGATGTCCAAGAGACCTTGGGGCAGCGCACTCCGGTACTGCTCCCACCAACCTTGTACGCCTGTTGAGGCCATGTCGACCAAGGCGCTCACGTACTTCTCGTCGGTACACCCGCAGTGATGGGCCAGGGTGCGAAGACGTTCCTCGCTGATGTTCCGGACCCCTGACTCCATGTAGGAGATCTTCCCCCGGTCGACGCCCAGGAGCTTCGCAGCATCCTCAGCGGAAATGCCAGCCGCTACTCGCATCCTGCGCAGCTCGTGACCGAGACGCTTCTGCCGCTGGGTTGGGGCTGGCTTCGGGGACATGCCGTTCCTTCCTGTGCGCTCACGCGCAGTCTGCCGTGTCTGCGCGACTGAATCCACGATCGAGCTAATTTGTCGAAGTGGCTGGTAAATTTACCCAGTCCTCTCCTAGCTTGAATCTCGCGCCGCTTACGCACGACGAGCAGAAGCGCATCGCGCACGCCTGCCTGATCTCTCCTGCCCTGGGAGGGGTGGGCTGCGCCAGGGCGACAGGCCACTGCTTGCCGGGTAGCGCAGACAACCAGCGGAAGAGGAGGAGCCAGGACGTGGATTGCAGTGCTTGTACGCCGAGAAAGCCCTGGGAACTGCCGTTTCTCGCCGAGCCGGAGGAAGTGGCAGCGTTGCGGCGCGTGTTACGGACCAGTTTGGGCCTCTGGGGCCTGTCGGAGCTGACTGACGCGGCTCAGCTCTGTGTCAGCGAACTCGTGTCCAACGTGATCACTCACGTCGGTCGGGGCGCTCCGGCGACGCTCGCCGTCTCCATGAGCGGTACGTACCTCCGTATCGAGATCCAGGACGCGGGCACCAAGGTCTTGCCGACGCTGGTCGAGGCTGCCGATGACGCCGAGTCGGGACGCGGCATGCTGCTCGTGACCGCACACTGCGACCGCTGGGGTGTTCAGCTCCTGCACGATCGCAAGGTCACTTGGGTGGAACTCGCGACCAGTCTGAGTACACCCCATGGTCATAGCCGCAGCGTGCACGTCTCAAGGGCTGAAAACGTCCTTGGCTTCTACCAAATGCGTCACCCTGTACGTCCGGCCGCCTCCGGCCGACTGATCGCCACTGCCGCGGAGACGGCGGCGGTCGAGGCGATCGCCGATCTCCTTCATTGGCTTCGGGCACACGGCCATGACGCGGACGAGGTGCTCGACCGGGCCCAGTCGCGGTTCGAGGCGGACATGGAGCGCAGCGCTCGGTGATCGACATCGTGTGCTGGGGTGGGCCCTCCCGACTTCGGAGCCGTCGTGGCAGACGCTCTGGCTCCGAAGTCGGGAGCGGCGCGCACGAGACACCAGTTCCCGTCTTGTCTGTCGTCCCGGTGTCACCGGCCCAGAACGTTGGCGAAGAATCCGAGGTCGGGATCGTCCGGGATGCCGACGAGAAGGGCGCGGTCCAACAGGATGTTGTTGTGCTCGCAGCTCGTCTCCGGGAGCATCACGCAGGCGTGGCAGGCCGCCAGGTTGATTCCGCCGGTGCCGGACGCCTCGGTCTCCATGCAGAGCGGGTCCGAGGAACACCACTCGGCGCGACGAACGGCCGAACGGACCGTGCGAGCGAGAATCCCCGGCTCACCTTGAGCGACCAGGCCACCCAGACTGCCCGCGGAGTCGCTCGTCGCCGTGTAGACAAGCACCCCGGCCATGTCGTCGGCGGCGTACAGACGCTCGCGCAGGGACGCGGCCGGGTAGCCCGCCTCCAGGCTCCACTCGTTGATGAGGACATGGGCCAGGGTGTGCAGCAGCACCATGCGAGGGGTGGCGGGGGAGGCGACGACGCGGCTCGGGTCTTCGGCGCGCTGCTCCAGCAGCCGCTGGTGGGCGGTACGCATCCGTTCGATCCGGGCCGCCACCGCTGTGGTTTTCTCCCAGGCGCCGAGTCGATCCTCGTTCAGACGGAGAAAGACTCCCTCGCCCCGAACCTCCATGGCCGGAAGCCAACGTAGGGAGCGTTCGGACAGCGGCATCTCCTTGGGATCGGTCGTCGATTCGGCGTTGACGAGCCGGGTGAACGCCTTCAGGGCGCGCACCTCGCGGAGCTTCTTGACCAGCATCGGGCCGGTGACGCCGAGCGGGTCGAGCACGCTCTGGTCGCCCAGCGGGGTCTCGCAGACGAACTCCTCGTCACGGGAGTGCTCGCTCTTGTCGTTGCCGGAGCGGAGACGCTCGTATTCCTTGTTGCGCAGGGCGCGGTAGCGGTGGTCAAAGGTTGGGGCGTCCTCGCCGTGAGGGTCTTCCTCGCGCTCCGCGTCGAGGAGTGTCATCACCTCGTCGACAGGGACCGGACTTCCGTCCGGGAAGAGGAACTTCAGGACGCCTTCGATCTCCGCCCGACCGTTGAGGTTGCGAAGTCTGTCCCAGTGCTCGGCCAGCGGATCCGCGCGGCCATTGCTCCACGGCGGGATGGAGAGCGCCGACTTCAACACCGGCTGCCAGACTGCCGACGAACCGCGCTGCAGTGTGCGCAGGGGGAGTCCGCATCCGCCCGTGGCGGCGGACGCACCGAGCCACGGACGGGAGCCTCGGCACTTGAGGCCCAAGTCCTTGAGCGCTCTCCTCCGAAAGGAGCCTTCCATCGAGACCTCGGGAGCCTGCCCACAGGTGCAGGAGACGAGGATGGAGCGCAGAGAGGAAGTACGCCCGGACGTGCGCATCTTGAGCTTCCCCCCGCACTGTGCCGCCGTAGAGGCACCACGGTCCGTGGAACGGTGCACCCACTGCCAGTATGGGAACTCGTCGAGGTGCCCAGCCTCGCAGGCGACGACGAAGCGGGAGGGGACCAGGTCGACCTCGCACGTGCCGCAGACGCTTCGACCGGCCGGTGGGTTGAAGTCGCGATGTCGTTGCAGGTCGTTGCACTCGGGGCAGGAGTGCATCAAGGGAAAACGTCGGACCCGGATACCGTCTTTGCTGGTGTCGTCGGAAGCGGGCGGCAGCCGGAAGTAGTCGACGCCGAGCACTCGGGCCAGCCGCCGTTCGTGGATCTGCGGGGACTCATCACGGCTCCAGCTCTGCTCGGCCTCGTCGAGTCCCGAGACGATGAAGGACTCATGGTCGACGGCGATGAGCGACCCGACGCCGTACGTGGTGATCGCCTGGGCACGGCGGACCGCACCACGCCGTGGAAAGTTGTGGGCGGGTGCGGCGCCGTCCGCGCCGGTACGGCGACGGCGGGCAGGAGGCGGGGTCATCGGGTTCCCTCCATGAACAGGGCGGTCTCGGCGTCGACGTCACGCAGGCTCCACAACGTGGGATATGCCTCGGTGCTCTCGGACTCGTCGTCATAGGCCTTAAGGAGCGAAGGTGCGCGACTGCCCCTCTGAGGCTCGAACAGCAGGCCGTTATGGATGTCGGCCTCGTCGCACCACCAGTCGACGAACTCGTCGAAGGCCCAGGACACGGCGTTGGTCTCCTCCCGAGTGACCGCGTCCACGCGTTTCAGGAGGATCGTCTTGATGGGGCCACGGAGCACGTCTTCGTATGACTCGACCTTGCCGGCGCCATCGTTGGGGCGGGCGGCAGGGATCATGATGCGGGCGAGGGCGACGATCACCGCGTGCAGGCCCCGGTAGCGGGCACGTGCGGAGAACGGTGTGACTGAGGTGGACTCGACCTCGCGGTACAGGGCCGAGTGGAAATGTTGGAAGCTCTCGTAGTGGGAACGGTCACGAGACCGGGTGGAGTTGAGCATGACCGCGACCAGGCCGGGGTGCGCGCGGCCGACCCGACTCGTGGCCTGGATGTACTCGGCCGTAGTCTGCGGCTGGCCCATCACGGCCATGAGACCGAGGCGGTCCACGTCCACGCCGACCGCGATCATGTTGGTGGCCAGGAGGACGTCCACGGTGTCCTCGTCGGGCAGCCGCTTCTCGATGCCCTTGAGGCGGGTGGGGATCTCGCTGGCGTCGATACGGCTCGTCAGCTCCGAGTAGTTGACGACCGAGCGGACTTCCACCCCCTCGCGCTCAGCGAGCACCTCCAGATAGGCCACCACGTCGTCGTGGACCTGGAGTTCGGCCGCGGACAGTAGCCGGAGGCTGTTGAAGTAGCCGACGAGACTCCAGTAGGCGTCGCGCACCTCATCCTCGGTCTTCGCCTGCTTGGCGCGGTGCAGCAGGGTGGCGTACGTGCGGATCAGGAGGGTGGCCTGGCTGGTGCCGGGGGCCAGGAGACCGACGTAGCGGCGGCTCGCCTTTTCCTCGCGCGGTGTCTCCACGGCGAACCACGAGTCGCGGGCGTCGAGGCCGGCGGGCGGGAACTGCCGTACTTCGCGGGCGAAGAGGTGGCGTCCCTGGTCGGCTGCGCGACGGATGGTGGCTGTGGAGGCGATCACCTTGGGTCGGCCGGCGAGTGCGTCCACGGCGGTCTCGTAGAGGCCGGTGAGTGTTCCCAACGGGCCCGAGATCAGGTGGAGTTCGTCCTGGACGATCAATTCCGGGGGCGGGGTGCCGCCGTCCGGGTCGTCGTCGCGGTTGAAGAGCGCGGAGGTCGCCGGACGCCACGGCATCGACGCGAACTTGTCCACAGTGGCGATCACGAGTGTCGGTCGTGCGTCGTATACCGCCTCGTCGATCAGGTGGACGGGCAGGCCGTCGGCGAAGTCGCAGTCAGCGCCGGGGCATCGGACGTGCATCCGCTTCGCGTCCTCGTCGACTTCGTAGTTCCGTGCGTCGAGGCGGGTTCCGCACCAAGGACAGGCGTGCAGTTGGACGGGATTCTCGGTGGCGAGGCGCTTGTCGAGGTTCGCGCGGAGTTCGTCGAGCTTCAAGCCTGCCTCGGTCAGCGTGTTGGGGGTGGCCGAGCGGCCCACCCACATGCCGACGGAGAACTCTTCGTGGCCCAACTCGGGTGTTCGACGCCGCATGTGCTCCATGGCGCAGAGAAGGACCGCGGCGCGCTCGAACTGCTGGAGTGTGAGCAGCCGCAGCGTGTAGCGCATGAGGACGGTGACACCGCCGCCGTCCGCGCCCTTGCGGATACGGCGCAGGAACGAGGTGAAGGCGATCAGACCGAGGTAGGCCTCGGTTTTGCCACCGCCGGTGGGGAACCACAGCAGATCGGAGATCTTCCGATCACGATGCTCGGGGTCGTCGATGCCGGCCAGGCACAGGAGTACGAACGCGATCTGGAAGGGACGCCAGCGTCCGGCGGTCGGGTCGGGGACGCTGACGCGTCCGCCCTTCACCCAGGCACTGCGGGCACGCTGGTCGGCCATGGCGCGGTTGGCAAGTCGGAAAGCCTTCATCAGATCGGGCTTGGTCCGCAACAGCTCGATGCCCTCGCGGATACGGTCGAGTGCCTCGCGGCAGGCCTTGACCTGCTCCCGCGCGGGTTCCTCGTGCGTCCCACCGGCCAGATCCTCCGTCTCGGCCGCCTTGCGGTCGATCCAGCGTTCGTACCCGTCGGCGAGCCCTCCCAGAGCGGTCAGGATCTCGGCGTCGGACTTCTCCGCCAGACCTAGCATGGACAGCGCCGAGCTGTCGATCTCGGGGTTGGAATCGGTGAGCAGCACCTCCACTGTCGGCACGAACTGGCTCCGCACCTCGGGGACCGCGATCTCCGGGGCGGTTTCGGTCATGCCGATCGGCCACGGATTCCAGTCCCATTCGGCGGCACAGCCGTGCCCGACAGCGAAGGTCGGGGCGTGGCGGTGCAGCAGCCGGCTCGTGGCGACCTCCGGGTCGTGGGCGGCGTCCGGAGCCGGGCGTTCGACGAACGCGTCGGAGCCGTTGGCGGCCCGGACTACCAGCCCGCACTGGAAGAGGGAGAACGCGTCCTGTAGATCCCACTCTCCGATCTTCTGTGTGTTGATCAGAGTGACCGTGATCGTGACTGTCCCGGTGGTCTTGTCAAGGCGGCGGATGTTTACGTGCAGTGACGCTTCGTCGCTCAGTGGGATCGGATCTTTCGGAGCGGTCTCGGTCACGAGGAAGCGCTGGTCGGGGAAGGAGAGTTCCCGCCGGCGCCACCGTTCACGCTGGTCGGCGACAGTACGGGCCTCGGCGCGGCGGGCCGGGATGCGCTTGCCGGCGGCGTCCGTGGGCTCGTAGACGGCCGCACGCGCCGAGACCACGATCGTGTCGCTTATGGCCGGCTTGACCGCGAAGGTCAGGCCCATCGAGGAGGGCCGCCTGTCCCCCGAGGCACCGACCTCCGGCGGGGTACCGGACTCCTCGCCGTCGCCGCGGGTGTTGACGGGAGCGTCGTCCGGACCGTCCTGCTTGGCGGCCTCTTCCTCCTGCCGCTCTTTCGTGGCACGCGGATACAGCACGCCGGTCAAGTAGCGGTCGATCGGCGCGTCCTGGGTGAGTACCTCGTCCCAATCGTCTGGCACGGCGTCCTCGGCGGGGCCGAGGAGCTCACGGCGGAGCCCCACGAGGAGTTCCTCATCTCGGACCCGGTAGTGCTCGGAGTGTCGGCCTGCCACCTGCGTCATGCGCGCTGCTCCTCGTAGTTGTCGGCTCTCCGGTACCGGCCGATGCCGGTGATCCGCGGGACGATCCACACGCCTCGCTCACCGAGACCGGCGTTGGCGCCGGCGGCGGTGCTGCCCGTCACGGTCTCCAGGGTGTCGATCCGCAGGCCGTGGATCTCGTCGGGCCACCAAGGGTCCCAGGTGCGGTTCACCTTCTGCACCTGGAACAGCTCCTCGCGAAACCTCCGTGAGGCCTCGCCGATCTCCCGCCCTTCGTGCACCAGGGCGTACGGCGGGCTCTCCGTCTCGCCCATCGGCAGGTCGTGGCGTCTGCGCAGCAGCACCTCCTGGCCGGGACGGACCTGTTCCACGAGATACGCCTGCGTGGCCATCGCGTCTGTCTCCGGGCCGGGCGGGTCATCCCGGTTCACGTCGCCCGGCTCGGCGACGATCCCGTACCTGTCGTACGACCGCCACGATCCGAGGTAGCGGCGGCCGTGGCGCTGCCCCCCCGCCCTTTTGAAGTGCGGCAGTTCGGGAGGGACCACGTGGTACAGGTCCTGGCGGGCGCGCGTCATCGCCACGTACAGGGCACGGGCCTCGGCGGGAAGGTCCAGCTCGTCCTGGTACCGCTTGTGGAGTTCGGCGAGAGTCGGTGGCGTCAGGACGATCACCCGGTCGAATTCCAGACCCTTGGCCCGGTGCACCGTCGAGACGACGATGCGGGCGGTCTCCGGGTCAGCCGCGTCGTCGGGAAACCTGCCGTCGGCGGCCGCGCGGCGCAGCCGGCCCAGGTCGAGCACACCCCGCCCTGCTCCGCGCGCGACCCGACGCAGGGCCGTCCACAGGGCGGCGGCGTCAGGTTCGTACGGAAGAGGGATTTCCGAGAGGAGCGTACGGAACCGGTCCTCGGTGAAGCCGGTCGCCTCGGTGCGGCGCAGCAACTCGGCCACCCAGTACGGCACAGGACGCTCCTCCAGCGGGCGCCGTAGCCGGTGGTCGATACCGTGTGCGTGCAGAAGGCCGGAGACCACGAGGGCCTGCTGGTTGTCACGGGTGAGGACGGCGCATGTGTCGGAGAGGTCCCGGAGGCCGTCCAGCGTGAACTCGTCGTCGAGGTCACCCATGCCGTTCGCCGGGTTCAAGAGGAGGTCGCGCAGTTCGTCGTAGAGCTTCCTCGCCTCGTCCGGATCGCTCAGCTGTTGGAGCCGGGGGCCGAGCGCCAGTGCGACTCGGGCCTCGGTGGTAGTCGCCCGGAAGTTCCGGGTGAGGTGCAGCTCTACCAGGTCGTCGGGGTAGGAGCAGCGCAGCCAGTCGAAGAACCGGCCGGTCTCGTCGATGCGTTTGCCCAGATCCTCGATCTGGAAGCCGTACACGGACTGGGCGGCGTCTCCGACGACGGTGAAGCCGCAGCTGTCCTGGTACCGATCCAGAAGCGTCTCCACCAGCTCGCGGCGACCACCCAACAGGTCCTGCACCTCGTCGATCACGACATGGGCCGGCGGGATCGCGTCGCCGATCTCCAGCGCACCTTGCTCGATCGCGCGGATCGCGGCGGCGATCCGCTCGTCGAAACCGACCGCTCCCCACTCGCCGTCCGGATGCGCCTGGAGGAGCACCTCGTAGGCCCACGCATCGAAGGTACGGGCACGCACCCGGTGGGCTCGCTCTCCATGCCGGGAGATCCGTTCGCGCAGTTCTCGGGCGGCGGCCCGGGAGAAGGTGAGCACCAGGATCTCGTCCGCTTCCAGCGCCTGTTCGGAGTCGTCGTGGCCGCACAGCGCGTCGAGCCGGCGCACCAGGGTGTGGGTCTTTCCCGCTCCGGCGCCTGCGGTGACCAGGACACGCGCGTCCCAGGGCTGCTCGACCACGGCCAGCTGCTCGTCGGTGAGCGGAGGGCTGTCCTGGTAGACGTCGGTCACTTTCGGCTCCAGAGGTGCTCGAACTGGGTGAAGGCGAGGTGGGTGTCGAAGTTGGCGATGTTGTCGCTGACGTTGAGGATCAGACAGCTCTTCTTTCCGCCGTTCAGCGGTCCGCGCAGTCCGCGACCGATCATCTGCTGGTACACGTTGGTGCTGTAGACCGGCCGGGCCACGACCACGGCACGCGTGGCCGGCGCGTCGAACCCCTGAGTGAGCACACCGTAGTTGGTGAGGACCCGGATGCGTTCGCGTCGGAAGTTCTCGATGCGATTGCGACGGTCCTGGGCGCTGGTCGTCGAGTCCACGGCGGCGGACGGGACGCCCCGGTCGTTGAGCATGGCTGCCAGGTATTTGGCATGGTCGACAGAGGTGGCGAAGAGCAACGTCGGCCAGTCGTCCGGGAGTTCGGCCACCGAGTCGACGATGCGCCGACTGCGCGCGTGGTCGTCAGCGAGCCGCTGTTCGGCGGAGCGGGAAAGCACGGCCATGCGATCGGCGTGTGTCTTCTCGTCCCGTGTGAGTTCGATACGGCCGCCCTCAAGGGTGCGGTGCTCGACCTGGGCGAGCATGCCCCAGTCCTGCAGGTCGCGATACGGGTCGCCTGACGGGAAGACTCCCTGGTCGAGTCGCCGGTTGCCGAAGCGGCTGACCAGGCGGCGGGTCTCCTCCTCGTTGGTGTTCCGGAACGGGGTGGCGGTGAGGCCGAGCAGATGCCGGCCGGTCTCGTACTGGGTGAGTCCCAACTGGCCCAGGATCTCGGTGTACCGCTTGGAGATGGCGGTGTGCGCCTCGTCCACGATCACCAGTGCGGCTTGCCGCAGCCAGGCGTACTGGTCGGTGCTCAGGCACCGTTCCAGCTTGGCGTCGGTGGCGACCACCAGGTGCGGGTGGTCGACGACATTCCCGACCTCGTTCGTGCTCCACAGCCGACTGATGGTGAGCGGGCGCTCGGCGCCCACCTTGGTCCAGACGAACTTCCAGCTCTGGACGGCCTGTTCGCACAGTTCCTCGGTCTGCGCGATCCACAAGAGGGGACCCTTGAGGTCACCGACCCGCTTCACCCAACGGATCACGGCCTCGGCGGTGACCCGGGTCTTGCCGGCGCCAGTCGGCAGGGACAGCATCCCGCGCTGCGGGGCCAGCCGGTCGAGCATCGTGGAGATGTTCCGGACCAGGTCCTCCTGGTATTCGTGGAGACTCGGGAAGTCCCGAGGACCCTCGACGGTCTCGAACGCGGGCGGGGACGGCGTCCTCGAACCGGCGAACGCGACAGGCAGCTTAAGTTCCGAGACGAAGGCGACGGCCGCCGACGAACCCCCGTACGCGACAGGCGCGTTGGGAAAGCGTGCCTGGATGTCCCGGGCGTGCTGCTGGAGCACTCCGTCACCGTGCGCGTTGAACGCCATCTGTGCGATCCGGCGCCCGGACGGCTCCACGCCGTCGGTCGCCTGTAGCTCGGCCTCCATCAATCCCTCGGGGAGACCGGCGCGGAGCGCGTCGGCACCGATCAGCAGCTCGATCTTGGTCACCACGTCTTCGGCCTCGCGCACCGCCTTCTGCGCTGCCTTCAGCTCGCTGTCCCGAGCCATGCGGTCCTGGTGCTCCAGCACTGCGCGGCAGCCGGCAGCACCGAGGCCGAGGCCGAGCTCACGGTCGATCAGGCGCAGCATCGGCTCGGGCTCCAGCGGCACGCGGACCTTGACGGTGCCGTCCTGGCGCACCGCGTCCAGAGGGGAGGCGTGCGTGCCGTTGGGAGTACGGGTGACTTCCTCCAGTTCGCTGCACCGTTGCACCATGCTGTTCCGGTTCCCGCTGTTCAGGCGCTGCCGCAGGGAAGGGAACAGCTCGACCAGAGGGACGGGGTCGCCCTCCGCGACTTCACGGGTCTCCCGGCTGATCACGTCGGCGTAGCGGAGCATGCCCCACTTCTCGATCATCAGCTCGGCGTCCTCGGCGGTCGGTACGAGCAGCGCCGGTAGCTGCTCGGCGCGAAGCGCCCGGTACTGAGCGGCGCCGACGGCGAGGGTGATCTCGTCGTCGGGCCGGGTGCCCCAGACGTCGCCGATCCGGCAACGGGTCAGGGAGTCCTCGGGGAAGTCCGCTCCGAACCGGGTCAGCATCACGTAGGTGGCGCCGACGAAGGAGTCGTCCTCGCTGCGGGTGACCTCGTCGAGGAGTGCGTCCCAGCGGTCGGTGGGAACCTCGTCGACGGTGGTTGGTAGCCGCAGCCTGCGGGCCTTCTCGGGGGAGATGTCGGCGACCGGCAGCACGTCTTGGTAGTCGGCGAGCTGGGGGCCGACGGCCTCCTTCAGCGGCTTGATCCCCTGGGAGGTGGCGATCGTGCCGAACTTCCTGAGCATCCAACGGATCGGCGAGGGCACCGCCTGACGGGTGTTGGTCTGTGCGCCGATCTGGCGCGTCCAGTTGTCCACCACGGCGTCGTCGGGCAACACCTTCAGAAAGGCGGCGCGGGATTCCTCGGAGAGGGCGCGGAAGAGGTGGAGCGGGCCGCCGATCGCGGCGCCTTCGACCTTCATCCGGTTCAGTGCGGGGCGTGGGGCACGACTGTCCAGGCCACGCAGGTAGGCCGCGTGGAGGGCTTCGCGGTACTCCTCGAACCACGCCTCATCCGCCTGGGGCTGCACCCCGCCGGACGGTCGTTCGCGCAGGCCGACCTGTGAGAAGAAGGGGGTATCGTCGGAGTGGAACGCCATGTCGACGGCAATGCTCGGGTCGCGCTTCGCGTCGACGACGGCACCTGGCAGCATGCAGTCCTCGACCAGCCGGAACCGACCGTCGGCGGTCCTCACTCGGAGCGTCGAGCGCGCAGCGGGCACCCGCTCCAGGACTTTGTGGGCCAGGCGACGGATCCCCGCCTGACGGAACAGCTCCCAGAACCGCTCCCAGTCCGAGTCGCTGTAGTGGTCGAAGCCCTGATCGAGGACGCTGACGAACCGGCCCTCGACATCGGCCTCCCGGATGCCCAGGATGTTGAGCGCGTGAGCCAGCGACGGGTCCTGGGCGAGGTCATCGACCACGTAGACCAGGGCCTCGCGCAGTCCGCCCTGGTCGGCACGGCGGAACACCTTGCCGTGCACGGGGGCGACAAGACCGTGCTCCTCGGTGAGCACGACGCGGGCCTTGCGGGCCTCCTCGACATAGGGGGAGTGGTTCTCGATCATGTCCGCGAGGATGCGAACGGCCACCGCCGACGCCTCGGGCGTGCCGCTCTCGACAAGGGCCTCCAGCCACTCCCGGACGTCGGTCCGCCCGTGACCGGCGGCGCCGATGATGTGCTCGACCTTTCCGGAGCGGAGGGCGTCCGCCTCGGCGCTCGGGTGCAGCCAGTTCGAGGGGCGTCCGGGGCAGGCGTGCCACATCCGCAGCCAACTGGACAGCTTCTTCAGGTCCTTGTCGAGCCGCGGGTGGATCCGCAGCTCCGTGGGGATACGCAGGACGCCGTCCTGGTCGGGCAGCGACGGACGGTCTGCGGTGCGGGCCCAGATCTCCCGGGTCAGGAACTCGTCGGCCCAGCTGATCGACTCCTTGACACGGCCGGGCAGCAGGGGCAGGTAGGCGGCCGGGTCTTCGGCAGGTGCCAGGGCGGGGAGGGAGTCGACGACCAACTTGGCCGACACCCGGATCATTTCCTGGTTGAAGGGAGAGGAGTCCAGCAGGTTCTGCCGGTCCTCGTTCGTCTTCCAGGCGCCGTTGAGGATTCCGCTCAGCGACATCTCGTACTTGGTCGGGAAGAAGGACCAGAACTTGCCGCGACCACGCGATCGCGGGCTGACGTACAGGCCGTTCTCCGGATCCTTCTCCAGGGCGGGGACCCCCCACGAGAGGTCGAGCGAGAGCCGGTCGTGCAGCTCTCCGGCGTCGGCGCGGGCCGCCGGTCCGGGCTCGTGGGTGGTTGTGAACACACGCCATCGGTCGGTGGCGACGGCCTTCCCTGTTCGCTCCTCGACCACGGTGTGGAGGTCGCCGGCCTGCTGGGCGGTCAGTGTCCGCCGAGCCATGGGCCGGGGCCGACGGTCCTCCAGTACAACCTTCGCGACGTGCGGCGAGAAAAGCTGGAAGCCGACCGGGAATTCCTCGCGAGGTTCACCATGGTCCTTGGCGCGACCGCCGTGCATGTCCCGGCCCAGCCGGTCGGCAGCCCTCGGAAGAAGGGGCAGGCGAACGACGGTGGTGGCCCAGTTCAGCAGCTCGTTGAGGACGTGATCTGAGGCGCGCTCGGCCTGCATGTCGAGAGGCCGGGCCATCCGCAGCACGGGGGCATCGAACTCCGGGCCGTAGCGCGCCGTCACGCCGGGCACGGCCTTGATCTGCTCGTACGACCAGGCGCGGTCGAATCCGAAACTTCCGTCGCGGCTGAAGAATTCCGGTGCGTCGGTCACCACGAGGACCGACTTGACGCCTACCCCGAAACGTCCGATCTGCCCTCCACGCTTCTTCGACATGCTCATTCGAAGAATTGTCTCCGCACCCTCCGCAGTCACCGGATTTCCCTCGTTCGCGCAGTACAAGTGGGTGTCTGTGAGGACAACATGAACTCGTCCGCCTGATTCCCCCGTCATTTCGTCGGCCGCGTTCTGGACGAGCTCGAAAAGCTGACGGTCGCCGTATCCACCTTGAGCGATTCGGCGCTCGCCATTGGCGTGCTCGGCTACGAGGCCGGGGTCCACTGCGTAAGTCTGCAGGACGCGCGACGACTGTTCGAGAACGGTTTGAATTACGGAAGAGGACGAAGACGGCACTGCTCTGCACTCCTGAGTTGTAAAAGTTCGAGCGAAATGTACGAGACGGGGCTGGCCGCGCCGGCTGACTGTCAGCCGGCGCGTGCCCGCGTGATACTTGGGTTGTATCGGCGTCGCAGTGCCTTCGAGCGGGTGGGAAGGCGTCGGGTTGGGCCTTATTGGGAGGAGAGACTCAGGGGCATGACCTGGTCTTTTAGCTATCTCAGATTGCCGTGGGCTCATCCGGAGGCCAGCCCGGGATCTTCCCATCGGGAAAGTCCTTCTCGGACAGGTCGTAATCCTCAAGAACCTTCATGACCTCGGCCTTGGTCTTTGCTACTCCGATGTTCAGTTCGAATGAGCTCATCTCCCGAGATGACATCAAGAAGTCGTTGTATCCCTGTTCGATCATAAACGGCACACCCCTATTCAGGTTGCACAGGGGTGTATTGGGCACACGTTCCCCCGCGAAAATGGATAGTGAATACTTCAGTGAAGTTCTTTTTGGCTGATCACAATAGCGGATGTCGGTCCCGTGTTGCCAGCCCTTTGTGGAAACGCTTTGTGTCGCGGTGACGACTTGGTGTGCGCATCGTTCTGTTGTTGTGCGGGGTTGAATTTGGGTACAGCTCTCCCCCGGCCGCCCAATATTCCCGGGTTCGGGTTTCGTGAGCGAGATGGGAACCCCATCGTCAACAACGCTAGCGACAGCCACTCGAACGCGTCAACCGAACTCCCGCCTCTTTGGCGGGAGTTGACCGCTCCGATTGCGAAAGTTTCGCCGTGTGGCGCAAAGTGCCCATTCTGGGCAATTCGGGTGCCGAGTTGAAACCGTGCGACCGGGTCGAGTCCGATCAACTGCTGGTTGACGCTAGTGCTTGTGTCAAATTAACCTCGGTGTCCACCATGCGATCCGCATGGAACCCAGGGAAAGAGCAGGTGGCACGTGGAGACAGGTGAGGAGTTCGGGCCTTGGCTGGCTCGACAGCTCAGGCTCGCAGGGAAGACGCAGGCCGAACTGGCCGACGAGCTCAAGTTGACTCGTGCCGCTGTGTCCGCGTGGATCACTGGCAGGTCGACTCCTCGCCCGACCGTGATGACCGACATCGCCAAGGCGCTCGGCACGGATGTGGGTACGGTGCACACCCGCACCACCGACACCCAGGCCGGCCTCCCCGTCACCTGGTACCACCGCCCCGGCTACCCCGACGGCGGCCGCGACCTGGGCAATGCCGCCGCCTTCGCCTTCGACGCCGACGTACAGGTCCTCGCACGCGAGACCTGCCAGAACAGTCTCGACGAGCGCCTGACGGAGAACGGCCGCCCGGTCCGGGTTCGTTACACCCTCCACGAGCTCACCGGCGAGGCCCTGGACGCCTTCCGCGAGGCGATCCTCTGGAACGATCTCTTTCCGCACTACTCCGCCGTCTCGGAGACCGCCGCCAACCAGAAGGTCGGCCGAGTCGTGGACGCCGGGGTCCGCGACATGTACGAAAAGGGCCGCCTGGTCCTGTTGCGGATCGACGACTACAACGCTTCCGGGCTCATCGGCGACGACTACGCGGACGGCAAGTTTGCCGCCGTGGTCAGGCGTCAACTTGAGAGCCTCAAGTCGGGTCCCGGCGCGGGTGGTTCGTACGGCCTGGGCAAGGCGACGCTGTGGGCCACCAGCGCCCTCGGACTCGTGCTCATCAACTCCACTCTGTCTGTGCCTCACGAGGGACGTACCGAGCGACGGGTCATCGGCCGTCTCGAACTGCCGTGGCGTGAGGTGGACGGCGAGCCGTACGCGGGCCCCGCATGGTTCGGGCGTCCCGATCCCGATTCGCCCAGTGCCATGGTCGCCCGTTCATGGTGGGCGGACGAGGAGACCGTGGCACGCCTGCATCTGGCCAGGGAGAGCGACGAACCCGGTACGTCCTTCCTCATCGTCGGCGCCCACGACGTGGCCAGCCTTGAGGGGAAGTCCGACGCCGACGACGAGTTCGTCGGTGACAAGGAGGGCGATGACGAGGACACGCGTGACATCAGCAAGATGCACGGCCGTCTGGTCGAGGCGCTGGGACGTGACTTCTGGGCTGCGATGACCGGCGGGGGCAGCAGGCTCCCCCTTCTGGAGGTCTCTGTCCGTGCCCTACGGAACGGCAAGGAGGTCGTGCCGGAGAAGCAGGTGGACCCGTCTGTCGAGCAGCCCGCCCGGACTCGTGCCCTGAGGGCGCACTACGAGGGCACCACGGTGGATCGCCTCACCGAGGCCGGGCAGGTGGCGGCGCGGAGCGTTCCGCTGAAGCTGCCGCTCTCAGGCGGCGCTCATGGGACGCTCGGCACACACCAAGCGGTCCTGCTGGTCACCGAGGCCGAGGGGGACAAGGACGGGGACGGGGGGAAGAACCAGGTGCACTCACTGCGCGGCAACCGCATGACCGTCAAGAGGACCGGGGTCCCGAGGCTGCCGCTCAACACCAACCCTTTCCAGGCCGTTCTGCTGTTGGGCGAGGCAGCCGGAGAAGCGGCCCCCTTCGCGAAAGAGGCTGAGGAATTCCTGCGTGCGGCGGAGCCGCCTGAGCATGACCGCTGGGGACAGACGGAGGAGCTGACTCTGCGCTGGTCGCCGTCCGCATACCGGCGGATCAACGCGCTGACCGCCGAGGCCAACAGTGCGGTCAGGGAACTTGTCGCACGGCCGAAGCGCAGCAGCCGCGAAGGCGGTGAGGCCGTACGCAAGGCGTTGACCGTGAAAACAAGGCCCAAGGCCAAGGCGCCGGCCGGGCCGGTGGTTCCGGTGCTGGACAAGCTCGACGCGACAGTCGGCGACGACGGGGAATGGCGGATCACCGCCGAAGTGAGCATCCCGCGTGGCGACGAGATCGTCCCGATGGTGCCGGTCGCACAACTGGACGTGCGTTCCGGCGGCCGTCCGAAGCTGGACTGGGCGGAACTCGTGGCCGTCGAGGGCTGCGAGGTGGAGGACGGGACCCTTCTCTTCCCGCCCGGCACCCGTCGCGCGAAGTTCCGAGGATCCACGGACGTCACCAGCCATCCGGTCAGGACCACACTCACGCGCCTCGTCCTCGAACTCCGTGCCGGCAAGGGAGAGTGACGCGTGAAGATCTACCCGTACAAGCGGCTCAACCGGCCGGTCACGCTCAGGGTGACCTCGGTATCCCTCAAGCTCTCCGACGGCACTCGTGACCAACTGGAGACCACCGCGTACTCGACCCAGCAGCAGGCCGTCGCGCTCGGCATCGCGGGCCACACCGACTGGGTCAGCGCCACGATCGCCCTCTCGGCGACACTGCCGCCCGGGGCGAACGCGCCGGACGCGGCCTGGTCCGATCTGTGTGTCCTCGCTGTGCTGACGGACGGTGAGACCAATATCCGCACGTCCACGGAGCTCACACGCGACGCGCAGGACGGCCGGGACTGGTCGGGCTCCGTGGAAGTGCTCCGTGACGACCACTTGGGGCGAGCCTCCCTCGCCGTGTACGCCGTCGGGACCGTGGACGGAGTGCGTGGACGGTCGATCGCCGAGACCGACCGGAACTGGATCATCGACACGGTCTCCGATGAGCCGGTCCGTGGGCTCCAACTGGACGTCCAGACAGCATCGTTCAAGAGAAGCTCCCGCGAGTGGCTCCAGGCCTACGCTGACGCGCCCTGGATCGTGGACGCCTCGGCGAGAGTACCCACCGTGTTCGTGAACACCGATGTCGAGGGTGTCATCGGCCTGTTGGACAGCAACGGCTCGGGTGTGGAGAGCAAGGTGCGTGACCTCCTGGTCGCTCAGATGGCCACCGACGTCTGGACCGCGGTGTTCCACGGTGCCATCGGTGATCTGGAGGTGGAACCTGGCGGCGGCCCGGTCTTCCCGACCGACTGGCAGGGCGAGGTACTGCGGGAGATGCTCCCGGACGTGATTCCCGGCGTCCATGTCGAGGAGGCACTACGACAGGTTCATCGCCGGCGCACCGGCGACTCGGGCTGGGTGGAGCTCCAGACGCGTATCCACTATGCGGCGGTCCGCCGTGCCGATGCCACCAAGGCGCTCGCCTATGTCATTCGCAGTCTGGAACAGATGAACCGGGAGAGTGAAACGTGATCACCCAGCCGAACCATGTACCGGAGCGCCTGGGGCTGCTCGCCACCTCGACGGTCGATCCGTTCCTTACCGAGGAACTGCTCAAAGGTGAACAGGTGCACGGCGGCATCGATCTCGCCAAGGTCGTCGATCCGCTTCCCGAGGACGACGCCAGATGGTGGGTCGAACCGATCCGAAGCCTGGTGGAAGACGCCATGTTCGAGTTTCGGGAGGACCGCACCCGAGCCGACGCATGGCTCGCGCCACGGCTCCATGCCACGCTGCGCCTGACACGGCGGGAGGCGGCGGACAAGCGTCTGTGGAACCACCTCGCACTGGCGGTGGCTCCCGACTACGTGGTCTGGCGTCACCTTTCGGAACCGACGGCGAAGAAGCCGGAAAGGCGCGTCCCCGCGGAGCGCTTCCGGGGGTCTGCTGACCGGCAGTGTTTCTCACGCCTGTGGTGGGCAGCAGAGCTGTTCAGGAACGGGGCGGACTACGAACCGGTCGAGGCAGCCTGTGGAAATCAGGACCTCATCCACAGTGTTCTGAAGAAGGAGATAATCGACCACCGTCCCACTGCTCAGGCCATCGTCCGCCTGTTGAAGAGTGGATTGGTCACCACCGGGCGAGAGGTCGATGGCCTCAGCGTCGCGATCAACGCGGCCGGTGCAACCCTGATCTACGACACCCTCGCGCCGGATCGACCCCGCAACCCCGTCCATCTGCGGGACTGGATCGCAGAAGCGGAATCAGCGCCACCGGTCGAGCGGTACGAACTCCCGAAGGGGCCCGACGAGGACCCCGTCCCGGAGAAGTCCGTGGTCGCGCTCACTGACTATTTCGCCGAACTGTTCGAGACGGCGCCGGTCAGGGGCAGGAAGGGCGGGGACTGACCTGGTGCTGTGAGGGCTGCCGCAGAGCCCTCCGGCGGGTTCGAACTACTGCGCCGACGCCTTCTTCTTGCGCGGGCGCACGGAAGAGGGGGGCGCCACCTGGTCCTTGGGTCGCGGGCACCTGTCGGTGCAGTCGTTAGCGGCCCCGCAGCCGTTGCTTCGCAGTTTGGCCCGCTGCTCCTCCGTGGCCGGCTGCCACGGCTTCCACAGTGTCTCCGCGGCCGGCCTGGGTAGGCCGAGAGCGGCGCTCAGCAGGTGCGCACCGAACAGGGGCGGTACGGCGTTGCCCACCTGTTGGGCCTGCGCCGTACCGGACCAGGGATAGTCCGGCGGGAAGCTCTGCAGCATCCCCGCCTCGTTCATGCTGAACCGCGGGCCTTCGTAGACGATGTTCTCATCGAGGTGCTCGAAGACCACGAAGCGGGAGATACGGCCGGTGACGGTGGTGGCGGGCTGCTGGTCGGTCCGCACTCCACGCCTCCCCGGGTTCCCGGAACTGCCGTAGTTCGAGCGGACCAAGAAGGGAGTGACACGCCCCGGATGCGAGCCCACCGGGTTCGCGAGGGCATCACGCATCGACCTCCAGGGTCGCAGGTCCGTGTCGCTCTTCGATGCGGTTGTGCCCTCGTAGAGGGTCGGCTGATGGACCTGCTCCGCGGCCTGGTCGGCCTCGCTCGTTCCGTTCCTCCGGTTCCATTCCTTCGCTTCGTAGGAACGGTGAGTCGGTGGGGGAAGCGAGGGCTCGCCGAGCCCTGCACGCCGAGCGATCAACACCGCGCGGGATCGCGTCTGCGGCACCCCGTAGGTCTCGGTGTCGAGGACGTCGACGACGACCTTGTACTTGGTCTTGTCGGGGAGTCCTGTCTCCTCCAGCACCTTGGCGTAGTGCTCCCAGAGCGGGGCCACCGCGGGGACCTGCTCGAGGACGATGACGTCGTACGGTCGGTTCTCCCGGTTCGGGCTCCGGGTCGCCTGAATCGCGTATCGGAGAGGTTCGAGGACCAGTGCGGTGCGTGGATCGGTGAGAGTCTTCAGGTCCTCATCGATCTCCTGGTCGGTGTCGCCCGCCATCAGCCGCTCGATGTACTCCTTGACCCTGTCCAGGGCTTGGCGCCCGGCGCCGTGCCCGGCCACCGAGTACGTCTGGCACGGCGGGCCACCGGCGAGTACGTTGATCTCTGGCGGCAGTGACTCGAAGGCATCCCTGCGCACCGCGCTCACATCGGCGTGGAGGGTGTCCAGCCCGGCCGCGTACCGCGTCAGACACGCACTTTTGTCCCACTCGATGCCGAGACTCGGGATGTCGAGCGCGTGCCCAGCGACATCCAGCCCTCCGGGCCCTGCGAAGAGATCCAGGACAAAAGGCTTGTCGAGGATGGACTGGTGGTGCGCCGTGCTGGTCATGTGGCGGAAGTCTAGCCAGCCGCGGGGACAGCCGGATCCCCGTTCAGTGCTTCGGCCACGGCCCGTCCCAGCGCCTCTCCGACAGGCGGCGGTGTCGCGTGCCCGATCTGGCGGTACCGGGCGGTCTTGAGCCCGGCGATCTCCCATGATTCGGGGAAGCCCTGGAGGATGGCCGTCTGGTCCACTGTGATCCGTACCAGTCCGTCGTCCCCGAGTGACGGATCCCACTTGAAGTCACGGTCAGGCAGCTCGTTCCCGAACGACTTGGTGTAGACCCCCATCCGTCGCCACTTGGCCTTCGTACCACTCGGCCCGAAGTCCGCGCCTCCGTGCGCCTTGGAGCCGCCCACCAAGGTCGGCGCCACACTCGTCGCCTGGGCTGCCCAGCGGTCGGCGTCCGGCCAGCCGCCGGAACGCATCGACGGCGCCAGCGCCTCTCCGACCGACACGTGCTCGTGGACGGTGGGCCGAGGCGGCCGGAAGGCGCCCGCCCACCCCTGCTTGACGGCCGCGAGGATGCCCAGCATGCGGTCCTGGGGGACTCCGAAGTCGGAGGCGTTCAGGACGAACCAGGCCGGCTCGTAGCCGAGGTGCTCCAACTCTTCGCGGAGGAAGTCCCGTATCGGCGCGAAGGAGTCCTCGTCGACCAAGGTGGGCACGTTCTCGATGATCAGCGCTCGTGGTTGGACGGCGTGGATCAGATAGGCGGTCGCCTCGATGAGGCGGAGCTCGGTGTCGGACGATCGGCGGGTCACTGTCGCGCTCGACTTCACCCGGGGGAGACCGGCCGCCAGCAGATCGACGTCGTAACTCTGCGGGTGCTCGCTCGGATCGAAGTCCAACAGGTCTGCCTGGAGCACATTCCAATGCGGACGATTGGACCGCAGGGTTCTGCAGGCGTCGTCGTCCTCGTCGAGCAGCAGTCGCGGCTCGAACCCGGCCCGCTCCAGCCCCAGAGCGAGTCCGCCGGCCCCCGCGCATACATCGACAAAGGTCAGTCCGCTCAACGATGCTTCCCCCGTCTCTGCTGGGCCCGCCGCCGCTCGACCGCCGCTGCGACACGAAGCGCCACGTCGGCCGGCGCTTCATGCTCCCAGAAGCGCAGTACTTCCCACCCGGCGCTTACGAGGTGCTCCGTAGTCTCCACGTCACGCGCCATGTTGCGGTCGAGCTTCTGGCGCCACCACTCTGCGTTCGCCCTTGGCTGCGTCGCGTGTTCGGGGCAGCCGTGCCAGAAGCAGCCGTCGATGAGGACGGCCACCTTGACCGATGTGAAGGCGACGTCGATCCGGCGTCGCGCCATGCCCGGCACCGGGTACTCCACGCGATAGCGCAGGCCGGCCGCGTGCAGGAGGCGTCGGACCAGCAGTTCGGCCGCCGTATCCTTGCTCGCCTGCCTGCTCATGCGGGCGGAGACGGAGGGCGACGACGGCTTCATTGTGCTCAAGGCGGCTGTGCCTCACGATCGTGGCTCGGTCCCGACGACAGCCGAGTCCGTGGCGATCGAATCGTCGGACCGCGGCTGTCGTGTCGATTCCATCACGGGGGCGAGCGCTACCGCACCGGGCTTCAGGCCCCCGAGCCGCCGTGGCAGCCGTCGTACCCCTCGGCCGACCCGCACCAACACCCCGCCCCCGGCTCCGGCGGCCAAGCCACCGCCCTCCCCCGCGCCGCCAACGTCGTCGCGTACTGCGGCAGCAACGTCACGTCCCCCGGTGACGCCCCCTCCGACGCCGCGAACGCCTCGTACGACGGAACCGTGCCCGTCACGATGCCCAGGTTCCCCGTGCCGGAGCCGGACAGTTCGCGCAGCGAGGACTCTATGGTCGACAGGTGTCCCTCGTGGGAGGGGTACTCCGCAGACAGGGTCGGGTACGCCGACAGCAGCTCGGTCAGTTCCGGCGCCGGCCAGTGGAGGATCGCCACCGGGAACGGGCGGGAGAGAGCCTCCCTGTAGGCGCCCAGTTCGGCCTGGAGGCGGGAGATCTCTGCCGCCAGTTCCGCCGGGTTGTCCGAGCCGAGGGACCAGACGCGTTTGGGGTCGTGGAGTTCGTCCAACGACACGGGGGCGGTGTGGAGGGTGTCCGCCAGGGTGTCCCAGGTGTCGTGCGGCAGGCCCAGCATGCGGCGGACGCGGTGGCGGCCGTAGAGGAGGGGGTGGGTGGAGGTCGCCGGGTCCGTTTCCTGGTCGGTCGGCAGGAGCAGGCTGGCTCCCTCCGTGAAGGTCGCCTCCGCCGCCTCCAGCTCGTCGTGGGCCTCCAGGGACTCCGCGATGATCAGCCAGGGGGACGGGTCGCGGGGGGCCGCCACCCGGAGGCCGTCGATGATCGCCCTCGCCTCCGCCTCGTGGCCGTACTCCCAGAGGTTCGACGCCTTCAGGGCCCGTACCAGGGCGGGGTTGTCCAGACCTTCCGCGGAGCTCAGCAGGCGGTCGTAGAGGGCTGTCGCGGCGGGGCGGTCGCCGGAGAGTTCCAGGTGGGCCGCCGCGCGCAGGAGCAGGGCTTCGGCGTCCTCGGGATACAGGCCGGCGGTTCGCTCCAGGCGTGCCGCTTCGGCGGTGTGGTCGACGTTCTCGGCAGGCGTGTCGGGGCGCATGAGGGACACCGTACTGCCGGGCGCTGACAAAAGTGAGGCGCGGTGGGGGCGTACAGGAGGGCCCGCTATCGTCGTGCGTGATCTCAGGTATGGGCATCCAGTGGGGGTTGCGTGAAGAGCGCCGGTGGGGTGGTCGAGGCCGAGAGCGGTCAGCAGGCTGTCGAGGGTGAGCAGGGTGCCCCGCTGCCTCCGTACTGGCCGCTGCTGCTCGTCGGCGCCGCTGTCGTGCCCGGCGCCCTCCTCTTCCTCATCGGGCGGTGGGGGGATGCCCCTGCCGTGCAGGCCTGGCGGACCGTGTGTCTTGCCGTCACCGTGCAGGCGATGCCCTTTCTGCTGCTCGGGACCGCGCTGTCCGGGGCGATCAACGCGTTCGTGCCCGAGCGGGTGTTTCAGCGGTTCCTGCCCCGGCGGGCCGTTCTCGCCGTTCCGGTGGCCGGGGTTGCCGGGGTTGTGCTGCCGGGGTGTGAGTGTGCCTCCGTGCCGGTCGCCAACAGTCTGATCGGCCGAGGAGTACCCCCGTCCGCCGCGTTCGCGTTTCTGCTGTCCGCGCCCGCCATCAATCCCGTTGTTCTCACCGCCACCGCGGTCGCGTTTCCCGGGCAGCCCGTCATGGTGCTGGCCCGGTTGCTCGCCTCGCTCGCCACGGCTGTCGTCATGGGGTGGCTGTGGTTGCGGTTCGGGCGGGCGGAGTGGCTCAGGCCCGCGGTACGGCAGCAGCACACCGGGCACCGGGACGGGCGCAGCCGGTGGGACGAGTTCCGGAGTGGTTTCCAGCACGACTTTCTGCACGCCGGTGGGTTTCTCGTGCTCGGGGCCATGGCGGCGGCCACCTTCAACGTCGCCGTTCCGCGGTCCGTGCTCGACACCTTCGCCGGGTCGACCTGGCTGTCCGTGATCTTTCTGGCCGGGCTCGCCGTGCTGCTCGCTGTCTGTTCCGAGGCCGATGCCTTTCTCGCCGCCTCTCTCACCGGGTTTCCGGCGGTGGCGCGGCTCGTGTTCATGGTGGTGGGGCCGATGGTCGATCTGAAGCTCATCGCCCTTCAGGCCGGGACGTTCGGGCGGGCCTTCGCCGTGCGGTTCTCCGCCGCCACCGTCGTCGTCGCCGTCGCGTGCAGCGCGCTGATCGGGGGGTTCCTGCTGTGAGAAGGTCGCTTCAGGCGGGGCTGCTCCTGCTCTGCGGGCTCGGGCTGCTCCAGATCTCCCTCTTCACCGACCTGTGCCTGCGGTACGTCAAGGAGGGCATGCGGCCCCTGCTCATCGCCTCCGGGGTCGTGCTGGTCCTCCTCGGTATCGCCGGCGCCCTTCTCGATCGCCGGAAGGGGGACGAGGAGCAGCATCATCACGGGCACGACCACTCCGGTCTTCCCCGTGTCTCCTGGCTGCTCCTCCTCCCCGCGCTCAGCCTGCTCTTCTACGCCCCGCCCGCCCTCGGCGCCTACACCGCCGCCCGGCAGCCGGCCAAGGTCATCGCGCAGCGGAGTGACTTCGATCCGTTGCCGAGCACCTCGCCGCTGCCCATGACCCTCTCCGACTTCACCAGCCGGGTGCAGCAGGACCGCGGGCAGGCCATCAACGGGCGGACCGTCCTGATGACCGGGATCGTCACGCCGCACGGGGGCGGCAGCTGGGATCTGACGCGGATCATCATCAACTGCTGTGCCGCGGACGCCCAGTCCGTGAAGGTGCGGATCTACGGCGGTACCGTGCCGCCCGCCAACAGTTGGGTGTCGGTCACCGGGACCTGGCACCCCGGCGGGCGGCTGGGTACCAGGTCCGCGCCGGTCGCGCTGGACGCCCTGACGGTGAAGAAGATCGCCCGGCCGCTCAACGGCTACCAGGACGCCCTTCCGCTGGGCTCGACCGTCACACGGTGACCCCGTCCACCTGGAGGGTCTGCACCGACTTCGCCGCGAAGGGGACCGAGACCGTCTTGCCGGACAGGTGCGTGTCCGAGTGGGACGTGTACAGGTCCGCGCCGCCCGTCGTCACCGTGTTCCAGCGGGGGACCAGGCCGCCCGTGCCGCCCGTCACCGAGGAGAAGCCCGACAGGTCGAAGGTCAGGGTCGTGGCGGAGGAGGACGTGTTCGCGGCCACGATGACCAGGCGTTTCGCCGTCCTGTCCAGGGCCGCCACCGCGTAGCTGGCTCCCGTGTCCAGGATCGTCATGCCCGGGCGGATGTGGCGGGTGAACTGGGCCAGTGTGTAGTACTTGGTCTGGATCGCGCCCGGCTGGAGGGTCGAGGCGTCGTACGCGATCGTCGCCCAGCCCGAGCTGGGGTCCATCACCTGCCAGTACACCCAGGCGGTGGGGTGCAGCCAGCGGAAGTCGTAGAGGAGGTTGCTCGCCAGGGTGAGGCCCGTCGAGTCGCTGTCCCCGGTCTCGGAGTTCCACAGGGCCTTGCCGGACGTCGTCACCACGTCCGAGTAGAGGAGGTCGCGGCGGCCGCCCGAGCCCTGGTAGCCGTGGACGTTGACCCGGTCGACGTAGCCCTTCGTCGTGGCGGAGAAGGAGTCCCAGGTGGTGCGGGCCAGGTCGTAACTCGTCTCGTCCGACGCCGAGATCCTCGTCCCCGTCAGGCCGCGCTTGTCCAACTCGCTGCGCAGGTACGGCAGTACGGCCGCTTGGACGGTGGCGTCCATGTGGCAGCCCTCCTGCGTGCCGGTCGCCGTCCACCAGGACGAGGACGGCTCGTTGAAGGCCTCGACCGTGGAGAAGCTCACGCCCCAGTTCTGCTGCGCGTACAGCGCCACCGCGGCCAGGTGGGAGGCGTGCTGGCGGTAGTTCCAGGACTGGAGGTTGTTGCCGCCGTCCGAGGCGCCGGACGGGTTGTGGTTCAGGCACATCCACCACATCGGTGAGTTGGCGAACAGCTCGGTGGTCGCACCGCGTTGGGTCGCCTTCACCAGCATCGCGCGCTGGGTCGCGTCCGCCGTCCACTTGAACGACGAGGAGGTCGGGTCCTCGCTCGTCCAGTCCTGCCAGTACCCCTCGATCTGCTTGAACTTCGGGATGTTGGGGGAGGCGACCATCGACGCGCCGCTCACGCTGTTCCAGCTGGACGCGCCCAGGTTGTAGCGGGCGATGTTCAGGCCCAGGCCGGGAAGGGCCGTGCCGTTGTACGTCGTCGTCTTCGTCGTGAAGAAGATGTCGGCGAAGTCGTCCCGCGCGCCGAAGACGTTCGCCCACCAGGCCAGGGACGTGCCCCAGCCCTCCCACGTGCCGTAGGTGGCGGACGGGTTGACCGATATCGTCGCGTCCGCGCGCGCCGTGCCCGTGGCCAGGGCGCTGCCCAGGATGCCGCCGCCCGCCGCGGCCAACAGTGTTCTGCGTCGGATCATGGGTTCTCCGCCTCTTCGCTTCTTCGCTTCTCCGTTGCGACTTCGGCAGGAAGCATCGGGGGTGGCGGGTGAGGCTGTCGAGAGTTCTGACAGTACTTTCTCAAACCCATTGAGGAAGCCCGCGTCACATCCCGGACGCCTGGTGACTATGGCCAGTTGTGCGCACTGCGCCTATCGTGCGGGCGGCTCCCGTGGAGGCGGGTCGGAGGTGGATGCGGATGCTCGCGGCGTCGGGTGTGCGGGTCGTACGGCACAGCGACCGGCGCAGGCGTGTCCGGCGCCGGCGGATGCTGTGGGGCGGCGGCGAGGCGCTCGTCACCGTCGGGGTGCTGCTCATGCTGCTGGTCGTGCACCAGCTGTGGTGGACCAACTTGGAGGCCCGGCGCGGCGCCGAACGGCAGGTGCAGGCCCTGGAGCGGGAGTGGGGCAACCCGGGGTCCGGTGCCGGCGCCGGTACCGGCAGTGGGGGACCGGTCCCCTCGCCCACGACCCCCTCGGCCGACCCCGGCAGGGCCAAGTCCCCTACGCCGCAGCCCTCGTACGTCCCCGTCGCCGCCCTCCCCCCACGCTCCCAGGCGTACGCCGTCCTCGACATCCCCCGCCTCGGACTGCGCGTCCCCGTCGCCGAGGGCGTGAGCAAGGCCGACGTCCTCAACAAGGGGTACGTCGGCCATTACCGGGGCACCGGGCAGCCGGGCCAGGCGGGGAACTTCGCGCTCGCCGGGCACCGGAACACGCACGGCGAGCCCTTCCGGTATCTGCCCCGGCTGCGGCGCGGGGACGAGATCGAGGTGGAGACGCGGACGGCGACGTACACGTACGACGTCGACCAGATCCTGCCGCAGACCTCCGCCACGGACTCGGGGGTCGTCCGGCCCGTCCCGCGCTCCCTCGTCCGGCCGTCCTACGGCTACGACGCCCCCGGCTACTACATCACCCTGACCACCTGCACCCCCGAGTTCACCTCGCGCTACCGGATGGTGGTCTGGGGGACGTTGGTGTCCATGCGGCCCCGTTAGCTCCGCTACGCCCGCTCCCGCAGTGCCACCACGCTCACCGCCCCCACCGCCGCCAGCCCCGCCGACACCAGCAGGGCGAGATTCGCGCCGTGGGCCAGGGGGCCGGAGGAGGTGGCGAGGGCGATGGTCAGGGCGACGCCGGCGCAGGAGCCGATGTAGCGGAAGGTCTGCTGGGCGCCGGAGCCCATGGCGGCGCGTTCGCGCGGGACCGAGTCCACGGCGAGCAGGGGCAGCGCGCCGTTGAGCAGGCCGCTGCCCACGCCGCCGATGATCAGGCCGGGCAGCAGCCGGGTCCAGGAACCGGAGCCGAGGGTGCCGAGCATGGTCAGGACGGCGATGGTGTGGAGCGTGAAGCCGACGGCCAGTTGTGCGCGCGGGGCGATGCGGCCGGCCAGGTGCTTGACCTGGAGGGCGACCGCGAAGCTCAGGCCGGACCAGAGCAGGAACAGCCAGGCCGTGTTCAGGGGGGACAGGTGGAGCGTCTGCTGGAGCAGGGTCGGCAGGAAGCTGAACATGCCGATCACCGCGAGGCCGGTGAACAGACCGCCTGCCGAGGAGGCCAGGAAGGGGGCGTGGCGCAGCAGGCCGAGGTCGATCATGGGGGTGCGGGTCCGGCGTTCCACCGCCACGAAGAGCGCGATCAGGACGACCGTGGCCGCGAAAAGGAGGCCGACCGGTGTGCGCAGCCAGCCGTCCCGGCCCAGGGTCAGGGCCGCGACCAGGGAGACCAGGGCCAGGCCGAAGGTCAGTGCGCCGAGGACGTCCGGGCGGCCGCCGCGCGGGGCGCGGGACTCGGTGAGCGCGCGGGTGCCCAGTGCGGCCACCACAACGGCTGCGGCGCCGAGGATGCCGTACGCCACCCGCCAGTTCGGTAGCGCGCCCGAGACCAGCGGGCCGGCCGCGATGCCGCCGCTGACGAAGGCGCCCCAGACGCCGGTCGCGTGCAGTCGGCCGCGCGGGGAGGGGAAGGCGGCCACCAGCAGGCCCAGGCTGCTCGCGAGGAGGGCCGCGCTGGCCGCGCCCTGAGCGATGCGGGCCAGGGTGAACTGCCAGGTGGATGTCGTGAACGCGCCGAGGGCGGTGGTGAGGCCGAGGGCCAGGGTGCCGCTGAGGAAGAGCCGGCGGCGGCCGTAGTCGTCGGCGAGGCTGCCGGCCACCAGCAGGAGGGCGGCGAGGCCCAGCGGGGTGCCGTTCAGCAGCCAGGCCTGGCCGGAGAGCGGGGTGTGCAGGGCGCGCGCCGTGTCCGGGAGCGTGACCATCGGGGCCGTGTACGTCATCAGCGCCACGGCGGTGGCCGCGCTGGTCAGGGCGAGGGTGGCCCGGGGGCGTACGGGGGCGTCCCGGGCGGTTCCGGTGCCGGTGGATGCGGGAGATGCGGGGGTGGTGACGGGGTCGAGCCCGGTCATGGCAGGTCCTGTCCCTCCGGGAAAGTTCGGTTCGGTCATTGAACCTAGCTGTCCCGGCCACCGTAACATGTAGGTTCGGTCACCGAACCAAGGAGTCGGAAAGTCGTTACAGTGGACGGCATGGCACTGGGCAAGGACTACGCGACACAGGAGTGCTCGATCGCTCGCGCACTCGAGATCGTCGGCGAGCGCTGGACGCTGCTCGTCGTCCGGGACGCGCTGTACGGCGTGCGGCGCTACAACGACTTCCTGGTCCACCTCGGCATCCCGCGTGCCGTCCTCTCGGCCCGCCTCCGGATGCTCACCGAAGAGGGCATCCTCGAGAAGTGCCGGTACCAGCAGTCGCCGCCCCGGGACGAGTACGTCCTCACCGAGCGCGGGATCGCCCTGTGGCCCACCCTGCGCGCCCTCGGACTGTGGGCCCGCGAGCACCTCACCGAGACCCGGCTGCGCACCTTCCGGCACGTGGACTGCGGTACGGAACTCGGGCCGTACGGCGAATGTCCCGCGTGCGGGGCCGCCGTACCGGTCGGGGACGTGGTCATGCATCCCGGTCCGGGGCTCGACCGGGACCCGGCCGACCCGGTCAGCCGCGCTCTGCTGAAGCCGAAGCGGCTGCTGGAGCCCCTGGAGCCGATGGAAACCGCTTCTGTGTGACGTTCCTCAGGAGCGCTCTCTGAGGATGTCGATCCCGGCCCGGTCGGTCTCCTCCGGGTCGGTATTGAGCCGGTGGACGACCACCCACCGGCCGTCCGCCATCGCCCCGGCGAAGAGCGAGGCGTCCCGGGTCGCCCCGTTGTGCCAGAGCAGCGGCCCGGACGTCTGCCACGAGGGGGCCGGATCGCCCAGCCGGCGCTCGACCGCCAGCCGGACCAGCAGATCGGCGACCGCGCGCGGAGTGGCCCACAGTCCACCCGCCGGAAGGATCGCTCCGTTCATCGTCCAGGGCCGGCGGTCCCGGCCGAACCACCCCGGGGCGAGCAGCCGCCGCTCCGCGTCCGGCCGCACGCTCACCTCGGCCACGTCCAGCGGCCGCAGGACATGCTCGGCGAGCAGCTCCTCGTACGGCGCACCGGCCGCCGCGACCAGGGCCGCGCCCAACACCGCGTACCCCAGATTGGAGTACTCCTCCTCCCGCCCCGGCGGCCTGACCACGACCCTGTCCAGCCGGCCGAGCAGCCGGTGCAGGGCGTCGCGGTCGAAGCCGGCGTACGGATCCCGGACGGACGTCCCGGGCGGGAGGCGGGGCAGTCCGGAGGTGTGGTCGGCCAGGTTGCGCAGGGTGATGCCGGTGCCGGCGGGAGCGGCGGGGAGATGGCGCTCGAGCGGGTCGTCCGGGTCGAGCAGGCCCGCGGCGGCCATGCGCATCAGGGCGGTGCCGGTGAGCACCTTGGTGAAGGAGCCGATCTCGACGTACCGGTCCACCGCGTGGCCGTCGCTGACCCGCGCGACGGATGAACCGGTCAGGACGCAGCTCGGTGTGCGAGGCACGCGCGTACTCCCCCCACGACTCCCCCTCGGTCGAGTCGATCATATGAACTCTCAGGTATAAAGGGCATACAGACACCGGTGGTTGCTCACGGGGAGGGACAGGATGAGGCGCGGGTTCGTGTCGTCGCGTACGGTCGCCTCGCTGCTGCTCGTCCTGCTGCCGGTCCTGCTGCTCGACACCGGCAACCTCTCCGCGACCGTGGCGCTGGCCGCGACCGCCGCCGCCGGTTCCGCGCTCACCGTCTGCGCCCTCCTCGCCGCCCGCAGCGCCCCGGCCGTACCGCCCACGCGCGTGCGTACGGCGATCCGGGACCGGGCCAGGCGTACGGCCTTCCTGCCCCAGTGTGATCCCGACGCGCCCGGCCGCCGACGGCCCAGGGCACCCGGACACGCCCTCCCGGCGACCGCCGCGTAGGGCACGCGCGCTCTTCCTGTACGTGACCCCGCGCGGGTCGTCATGCCGTTCTGATCTTTTCCGGCACGACGAGACCCTCGGAGGGCTCACCCACCCATGTCCGTTTTCGCTGTCTTCGCCCGTCTGGTCGAGCACCTCGCCGACCTGCTCACCCCGCTGTTCCACGCCTCCGCTGCCGCCGCCGCGATCGTCCTGTTCACCGCGCTCGTACGGCTCCTCGTCCACCCGCTGTCCCGCGCCGCCGCCCGTGGCCAGCGGGCCCGGGCCGAGCTGCAGCCGAGGATCGCCGAGCTGCGCACGAAGCACGCCAAGGATCCGCAGCGGCTGCAGAAGGCCGTACTGGAACTGCACGCCGAGGAGAAGGTCTCACCGCTCTCCGGCTGCCTGCCCAGCCTCCTCCAACTGCCCGCGTTCTTCCTCCTGTACCACCTCTTCTCCAGCTCCACGATCGGCGGCGAGAGCAACGGGCTGCTCGGCCACGCGCTGTTCGCGGCGCCGCTCGGCGGGCGCTGGGCCGACGCGCTCGGCGACGGCGGGCCGTTCGGGCCGGCCGGACTGGTCTACCTCGGGCTCTTCGCGCTCGTCGCGGCCGTCGCCGCCTTCAACTTCCGGCGCACCAAGCGGATGATGGCGAGCAACCCGGTCGCCGTGGGCGGCGCGGGCGAGCAGGTGCCGGGGCTCGGCGCGGTCAACAAGCTCATGCCGTTCATGTCGTTCTTCACGCTCGTCACCGTGGCGGTCGTCCCACTCGCCGCCGCGCTGTACGTCGTCACCAGCACGACCTGGAGCGCCGTGGAGCGGGCCGCGCTGTACCGGTAGCGGGGTGCGGTTACGGTCCAGTACGTGAACAGGGTCTTGCGGAGTGGACCGTGGGATTGGAGGATCGGCCAGTCCTCCGATGGCTGCACCCATCGGCCGGGCGCCCGCGATCGAGGGAGATGGTGACCATGAAGCTGCTGCGAGTCGGTACGGCGGGAGCGGAGCGGCCCGCGCTGCTCGACGCCGAGGGGATCCTGCGGGACCTGTCGGGCCTCGTGGCCGACATCGACGGCGCGCTCCTCGCCGACGAGGCCGCCCTCGCCCGGGTACGGGCGGCCGCCGAGTCCGGTGAGCTGCCCGCGCTGGACGCGACCGGGCTGCGGATCGGTCCGCCGCTCGGCCGCATCGGCAAGATCGTGTGCATCGGGCTCAACTACCACGACCACGCCCGCGAGACCGGCGCCGAGCCGCCCGCCGAACCGGTCGTCTTCTTCAAGGCGCCGGACACGGTGGTCGGGCCGAACGACACCGTGCTCGTCCCTCGCGGGTCGGTGAAGACCGACTGGGAGGTGGAGCTGGCCGTCGTCATCGGACGTACGGCCCGCTATGTCGAGTCGGCCGAGGAGGCGCTCGGGCACGTCGCCGGGTACGCCGTCGCCCACGACGTCTCCGAGCGGGAGTTCCAGATCGAGCGGGGCGGCACCTGGGACAAGGGCAAGAACTGCGAGACGTTCAACCCGCTGGGGCCCTGGCTGGTGACGGCCGACGAGGTCGCCGACCCACAGAGTCTGTCACTGAAGCTGTGGGTGAACGGCGAGCTGAAGCAGGACGGCACGACGGCCGAGCAGATCTTCCCGGTGGCCGAAGTCGTGCGGTACGTCAGCCAGTTCATGACCCTGTACCCCGGAGACGTCATCAACACGGGCACGCCGGCCGGGGTCGCCATGGGACGGCCCGAGCCCAAGCCGTATCTCCGCGCCGGGGACGTGGTGGAGCTGGAGATCGCCGGGCTCGGCCGTCAGCGGCAGGAGCTCAAGGACGCGTAGGCGTCACTTCAGCAGGTGAGCCAGCCTGCGCCACTCCTCCCTCGGCAGGGACTCCCTCTCGCCGCCGGCGACGATCTGCAGGGCCACGTGGTCCGCGCCGGCCTGGTGGAAGGTGTCGATGCGGTCGCGGACGCGGTTCTCGTCGCCCCAGGCGAAGACGGCGTCGACCAGGCGGTCGCTGCCGCCGTCGGCCAGGTCGTCCTCGGTGAAGCCGAGGCGGAGGAAGTTGTCGGTGTAGTTCGGCAGCGCGAGGTACATCGCGAGGGTGTCGCGGGCGAGGGAGCGGGCCCGGGACGGGTCGGGCTCCAGGACCACCTTCAGCTCGGGCGCCAGCAGCGGGCCCTCGCCGAGGATCTCGCGGGCCCGGGCGGTGTGCTCCGCGGTGACCAGGTACGGCACCGCGCCCGCCGCCCGGTCCCGGGACAGCTCCAGGGTCTTCGGGCCGAGCGCGGCCAGCACCCGGCGGTTCGCGGGCACGCCGGCCGCGTCGAGGGCGTCGAGGTAGGCGACCAGGGCCGAGTACGGGCGGCGGTACTGCTCGGCGAGCTTGGCGTGGCTCACGCCGAGGCCGAGCACGAAACGGCCGGGGTGGGCCGCGTCCACCTCGGCGAAGGCGGCCGCGCTCTCCTGGGCGTCGTACTGCCAGATGCTCTGGATGCTGGTGCCGACGGTGAGCGTGCCGGTCGCCTCGAGGAGCGGTACGGCGTGCCGGGCGGCGCTGCTGCCGCCCAGCCACACGGCTCCGAAGTCGAGTTCCTCCAACTCGGCCGCCGCTTCGGCCAGTTCGCCGCGCCGGGAGGGATCCTCCGCGCGCAGGCCGATGTTCCAGATGCCGTACCGGCCGATGCTGTCCTTCAACGTGCTCGCGGTGCTCATGGGGCTGTCCCTCCGGATGGGGCCTTGATCGTCACGTCTGCAGCCATTCCCAACCGGAGGGACACCGCCACGGATTCCCGCCAGGTGTCATACCTTCAGAAACTCCTCCAGCGCCGCCACGACGAACCGGTGGTCGTCCAGCTGGGGCAGGCCGGAGACGGTCACCGCGCCGATGACGCCCACGTTCTCCACGGTGATGGGGAACGAGCCGCCGTGGGCCGCGTAGGTGTCGGGGTCCAGGCGGGAGGAGTCCTCGAAGGTCGTGCCCTTGGCGCGGAAGCGGGCGCCGACGAGGTAGGAGGAGGCGCCGTAGCGTTCCACCACCCGGCGCTTGCGGGCGATCCAGGCGTCGTTGTCCGGGGTGGAGCCGGGCAGGGCCGCGTGGAAGAGCTGCTGGCCGGCCCGGTGGATGTCGATCGCGACCGGCGCCTGGCGCTCCCGGGCCAGCTCGACCAGGAGCGAGCCGAGGGCCCAGGCGTCGTCGTGGGTGAACTGCCGGAAGACCAGGCGGCGTTCCTGTGCGGCCAGTTCCTCGACGGACGGGGTCAGTTCGGGGGTGGTCCGGGGGGAGATCTGGGGCATCAGAGGGTCACCGTCACCTTGTCGCGGGCGGAGCGCCGGGCGGCTTCGAGTACGTCGAGGGCGGCGGCCGCCTCCAGGGCGGTCACCGGGTTGGGGGCGGCGCCGCGCACGGCCGCGGCGACGGCCGCGTAGTAGGCGGGGTAGTCGCCCGGCAGGGTCGGTACGGGGGTGCCGCCACCGGTCAGCGGGGACTCACCCGCGCCGATACGGCCCCAGAGGGACTCGGGTTCGGCGCCCCACTGCGGGCCCGGCCGCAGGCCTTCGCGCAGGGCGGCCTCCTGCGGGTCCAGGCCGTACTTCACGTAGCCCGCCCGCGAGCCGAGGACGCGGAAGCGGGGGCCGAGCTGGGGGGTCGTGGCGGAGACGTAGAGGTGGGAGCGGACGCCGCTCGCGTGCGTGACGGCGATGAAGGTGTCGTCGTCGGTCTCGGCGCCGGGGCGGCGGATGTCCGTCTCGGCGTACACCTCGGTGGCCGGGCCGAAGAGGACCAGGGCCTGGTCGACGACGTGGCTGCCGAGGTCGTAGAGGAGACCTCCGATCTCTGCCGGGTCGCCGGACTCGCGCCAGCCGCCCTTCGGCTGCGGTCGCCAGCGCTCGAAGCGGGACTCGAAGCGCCGTACGTCGCCCAGATCCCCCTGGGAGATCAGCCGGCGCAGGGTCAGGAAGTCGTTGTCCCAGCGGCGGTTCTGGAAGACGGACAGCAGCAGGCCGCGCTCCTCGGCGAGGGCCGCGAGATCACGGGCCTCGGCGGCGGTACCGGCGACCGGCTTGTCCACGACCACCGGCAGGCCCGCCTTGAGGGCGGTGCCGGCGAGCGGGACGTGCGTCTTGTTCGGGGACGCGATGACGATCAGGTCCAGCTCGTCGGCGCGGTCGAACAGCTCCTCGGGGGCGGCGGTCGTGCGGACGTCCGGGAACTCCGACCGGGCCTGCTCCTGCCGCTCGGGGTTCGAGGTGACCACGGTGTCCAGGGCGAGGCCCTCGGTGGCGGCGATCAGCGGGGCGTGGAAGACGGAGCCGGCGAGGCCGTAGCCGATCAGGCCGACGCGGAGGGGGGTGGCAGCAGTCATGGGTTCAGCCATGGGTCCTACTTTCGCAACGCTGTTGCCAAAGTGCAAGTGACGGGGACAATGGGTGGCGTGAACAGGACGAGCACGGGGATGGGGAGCGGTCTGCCGACCGGGGCGAATCTGGGGGCGGTGCGGTCGCACAACACCGCCCTGGTGCTGGGGCTGCTGCGGGACGCCGGGGCGGAGGGCATCAGCCGGCTCGAACTCGCCGAGCGCACCGGGCTGACCCCGCAGGCCGTCAGCAAGATCACCGCGCGGCTGCGGGAGGACGGGTACGCGGCGGAGGCCGGGCGCCGGGCGTCGACCGGGGGCAAGCCACGGACCGTACTGCGGCTGGTGCCGGAGGCCGGGCATGCGGTGGGGGTGCATCTGGAGCGGGACGCGCTGCGGGCGGTGCTCGTCGATCTGGACGGGGCCGTGGTGGCGGAGCGGCGGGCGGAGCTGGATCTGGGGGCCGGGGCGGAGGCGGTGCTCGGGATGGTGCTCCGGGTGGTGGAGGAGCTGGTGGGGGACGGCCTGGGCCCCGGGGACGAGGGCGGCCTTTCCGGGGTCGGGTCGCTGCTCGGGGTAGGGGTGGCGCTGCCCGGTCCGCTCGATCATGTGCGGGGCGTGCTGCACCGGGTGACCGGTTTCCCTTCGTGGGACGGCTTTCCGTTGCGGGACGTGCTGGAAACTCGGCTGGGGGTGCCGGTGGTGGTGGACAAGGACACCAACGCCGCGGCGCTTGGGCTCTCGGTCGGGGGTGAGGGCGTCTGTGGATCCTTCGCGTATCTGCATCTCGGTACGGGGCTCGGGGCCGGGTTGGTGATCGGCGGGAACGTGCACCGAGGGGCGCGGACCGGGGCGGGGGAGTTCGGGCACCAGGTGATCCAGCTGGACGGTCCGCCGTGCTCGTGCGGCAACCGCGGGTGCGTGGAGGCGCTGTGCCTCGCGGCGGTGGGGCGCGGTGAGCCCGGGGAGGCGGCGCGGGTCCTGGGGGTGGGGGCGGCGAATCTGGTGGGGCTGCTGGACATCGATGCGGTGCTGCTCGGGGGGCGGACGGTGGGTGCGGCGCCGGAGGTCTATGTGCGGGGGGTGGGTGAGGTGCTGGAGGCCCGGGCCCGGCGGGAGGGGGCCGGTGGGGGATCGGTACCGGTCCGCCTGGCCGCGGGCGGGGAGCGGGTCGTCGCCGAGGGGGCCGCGCAGTTGCTGTTGGCGCCGTTGTTCGGGCGGGGGGAGGGGTGAGGGGGCCTGCGCTGGGGCCGGGTCGACCGGTGGGTGCGGACCCGCGGTCGGCCACCGGCCTCAGGGCCGACCGCGCTGTCTGTCGGCTCCCCACGGGTCGGCTGATCGAGCGGACTTCCCGCCCGTCCCCGGAGCGGCACCCCTGCACACCCCCGGACATCCGGCATGGTCATGTGTTCATGCGATGGTGTACGTCCCGACCCCAGTCCCCGTCCCCACCCGGGTTCTCCTCCCTCCGCCTCGTGCTCGTCGTCACGGCAGCCGCGGCCACCGTTCTCGTGTCGCCCACCCCCGCCCACCCCACCCCCTCCCCCTCCTGTGTCGGTACGGACGCGCACGCGTTCCCGCTCTCCGCGCGGATTCGTGGCGGACCGGGGTCGTACGAGCCGGGGGGCGGTTACGGCACCTGGTACATCGACCTCACCAACACCACCCGCCACACCTGCACCGGCATCCACCCGGTCGTCGTCCTCGTCGACGGCAAACGCGCGCTGAAGCCCGGCCAGCCCCAGCTGGACTTCTACGACGGCGCCCGGGCCCGGCGGGTGTCGTTCGAGAGCACCGACGAGCAGGAGCTGGTGGGGGTGCTGGACGGGGCAGGGTTCGCCGGGTTCGCCGTACCGGCCGGGCGGACCGTCAGCGTCAAGGTGAGGCTCGCGCTCACCTCCGACGCCGTGGCCGACCAGGTCACCGCCAGCGCCGCCGTGGTCCAGCGCAGGGGCGCGGACGGGGACTGGGTCGGGGAGTCCAACGCGTACCGGTTCGCGATCGAGGAGGGCGGTAAGGGGGACGCCGACCTCACGACGCCCGAACCCGGCCGTACCCAGGACGGCGGAGCCCTTCCGCCCGCCCCCACCCCCGGCACCCATGCCCGTACCCCTGCTCCCGCCTTCCCCTTCGCCGAAACGGCGCAGGAAGCCGGCGAGCGCGCACGCGAGTTGTCGCGTACCGGGCTCGGGCTCGCCCATGGGCTGTTCGCGGCCGTCCTCGCCCTGGTGGCCGTCGGCGGCGGCGCGTTCCTCCTCGCCCGCCGACGCCGCTGAAGCCGGGGTCTCGTATCCGGGTCCCGTATCCGGGTCCCGTATCCGGGCCCCGTTCGGGAAACCGCACCCCGTCTGCGACGATCCCTGCGTGGACTACCCGAACGACCAGGCCCCCGGCGCCCCCGTCCGCTCCGGCATCCCCGAGCACGGGCGCATCCCCAAGTACTACGCGGTGAAGGCTCGGATCGCCGCGCTCCTCGACGAGCTGGGGGAGGGCAGGTCCATCCCCACCGAGCGGGATCTGGCCGAGCGGTACGACGTCGCGCGTGAGACCGTGCGGCAGGCGGTGCGGGAGCTGGTGCTGGAGGGGCGGCTGCGACGCCAGGGGCGCGGGACCGTCGTCGCCGGGCCCAAGCTGGAACAGCCGCTGTCCCTCGCCAGCTACACCGAGGGCGTGCGCCGCCAGGGGCGTACCCCCGGCCGTACCCTCGTCACCCTCGACCGCTTCCCCTGCCCGGACGCCCTCGCCGCCGAGACCGGGCTCACCCGGGGCGAGCCCGTGTGGCACCTGGAGCGGGTGCTGCTCGCCGACGAGGAGCGGGTCGGGCTGGAGAGCACGTACGTCGCCGTCGCCCGGGTGCCCCGGCTGGACGCCGACTTCGACCCCGACTCCTCCTTCTACGGCTACCTCACCGCCCAGGGCGTCGCCTTCGGTGACGCCGACGAGCGCATCGAGACCGTGCTCGCCACCCCCCGCGAGGCCCTGCTCATCGGCACCCCGCCGGCCCTGCCCATGCTGCTGATCCACCGTGTCTCCCGGGACACGGAGGGACGCCCGCTGGAGCGCGTGCGCTCGCTCTACCGCGGGGACCGGTTCTCCTTCACCACCCATCTGCGCGGCTGAAAAACGATCACTCGGACACTCTCAGAGTTATCACGAAAAGATAACGGGTCTAGCCCAAACGTGATGGGTCGTTCACGCTCTCGTTGTCAGCCGGATGTCTCCGGTTACCCGATCCCGAGGAGCGTTGCCGCCGTGAGAGTGACAGTCGTCGGAGCAGGCGTGGTGGGCACCATGCACGCCTGGCAGGCAGTGGAGCGCGGCCACCAGGTCGTCCAGATCGAGCGGGAGGCGGAGGCGCGCGGCGCCTCGCTGCGCAACTTCGGACAGATCTGGGTCAGTGGCCGCGCCGGCGGAGAAGAGCTGCGGACCGCGCTGCGGGCGCGGGAGCTGTGGGAGGGCATCGGCGCCCGCGTGCCGAAGCTGGGCTTTCGGGCCAACGGGTCGCTGACCCCGGTGCACGGCGACCTCGAACGCGCCGTCGCCGAGGCCGCCGTGGCCCGCCCGGACGCCGCCGCCCGCGGCTACCGGCTGCTGACCCCCGGCGAGGCGCGGGCCCTCAACCCCGCCCTGCGCGGCGACTTCACCGCCGCCCTGTACTGCGAGCGGGACGCGGCCGTCGAGCCCCGTACCGCCCAACTGGCCCTGCGCGAAGAGCTGTTGAAGTCCCCCAACTACACCTTCCTGCCGGGCCGCGAGGTCCGCGAGGTGGTCGGCGCCGGAGCCGTCCGCGACGACCACGGAGACGTCCACCACGCCGACACGGTCGTGCTGTGCACGGGCGCCTGGCTCGGCGGACTCGTCCGCGAACTGGCCGGCCCCGACCTGCCCGTGCGCCGGGTCCGCCTCCAGATGATGCAGACCGACCCGCTGGGCGAACCGCTGACCACCTCGGTCGCGGACGCCGACAGCTTCCGCTACTACCCGGCCTACGCCTCCCCGGCACTGGACGCGCTCAACGCCGGCTGGCCGCAGCCGGAGACCGCCGCCGCACACCGCATGCAGCTGCTCATGGTGCAGCGCGCCGACGGCGGACTGACCATCGGCGACACCCACGAGTACGAGCACCCCTTCGCCTTCGACACCGTCGAGGAGCCGTACGAGCACCTCACCGGGGTCGTCGAGTCCCTCCTCGGGCGCCCGCTGCCGCGCATCCGCCGCCGCTGGGCCGGTGTGTACGCGCAGTGCACCGACCCGGGCCGGGTCGTCCACCGGCAGCGGGTGAGCGACGGGGTGTGGCTGGTCACCGGGCCCGGCGGGCGCGGCATGACCTGCTCCCCCGCGATAGCCGAGACCACCGCGAACGAACTGGGCTGGTGAGAACCCCGATGAACACTGCGGACATCCGTCTCGTCGTGCTCGACATGGCCGGTACGACCGTCGCCGACGGCGGCCTCGTCGAGCGCGCCTTCGCCGCCGCCGCGGCCGACCTGGGCGTCGAACCCGGCTCGGCCGAGCACGCCGAGCACCTCGCGTACGTCCGGGCCACCATGGGCGAGTCCAAGATCTCCGTCTTCCGGCACCTGTTCGGCGACGAGGAACGTGCCCGACGGGCCAACACCGCCTTCGAGAAGGCGTACGGCGAACTGGTCGACGCCGGTCTGATCGCGCCCGTCCCCGGGGCCCGCGAGGCCATCGAGGAACTCACCGGCAGCGGCCGCACCGTCGTCCTGACCACCGGCTTCGCCCGCGTCACCCAGGACGCGATCCTCGACGCCCTCGGCTGGCGCGACCTCGTCCCGCTCACCCTGTGCCCGGCCGACGCCGGCGGGCGCGGGCGGCCGTACCCGGACATGGTCCTGGCGGCCTTCGTCCGCACCAAGGCCGCCGAGGACGTGACACAGATCGCCGTCGCCGGGGACACCTCGTACGACGTGCTCAGCGGGGTACGGGCGGGCGCCGGCCTGGTCGCCGGCGTACGCACCGGCGCCCACGGGGACGCGGAGTTCCGGGCCGCCGGGGCCACCCATGTCCTCGATTCCGTCGCCGACCTGCCCGCCCTGATCACAGGAACCGAGTGACATGGGCATCCGCTTCGACTCCGTCACCGTCGCCTACGACGGAAACGTCGTCCTCGACGCTCTCGACCTGACCGTCGAGCCCGGCGAGGTCATGGCGCTGCTCGGGCCGTCCGGCTCCGGCAAGACCACCGCGCTGCGGGCGGTCGCCGGGTTCGTACGGCCCGTGGCCGGGCGGGTGCTCCTCGGCGGCCGGGATGTGACGGACCTGCCGCCGTACCGGCGGGGCATCGGCATGGTGGTCCAGCAGTACGCCCTCTTCCCGCACATGCGCGTCGACGAGAACGTGGCCTTCGGGCTCAGGGCCCGGCGCGTGAGCAAGGGCGAGACACGGCAACGGGTCGCCGAGGCGCTGGAGATGACCGGCATGGCCGCCTACGCCCGCCGCCACCCGCGCGAACTGTCCGGCGGACAGCAGCAGCGGGTCGCCATCGCCCGCGCGCTGGCCATCCGGCCGGACGTCCTCCTCCTGGACGAGCCCCTGTCCGCACTGGACGCCCAGCTGCGCTCCGGAATGCTGGCCGAACTGGCCCGGCTGCACCGGGAGTTGCCCGACGTCTGCATGCTGTACGTCACCCACGACCAGGTCGAGGCGCTGACGCTGGCCGACCGGATCGCCGTCATGGACAAGGCGCGGCTGCAAGCGTGCGGCACGCCGAGGGAGCTGTACCGGGCCCCCACCGACGCGTTCACCGCCTCCTTCGTGGGCGGCGCGAATCTGGTGCCGGTGACCGTCGGCTCCGGCGGAGTCTCCTTCGCGGGCACGGAGCTGAAGGTCGACACGCGGGGTGTGGTCGCGGGTGCGCGGGCCACGTTGTGCGTACGGCCGCATGTCGTCGGGCTGGAGCCGGGGCCGGAACAGGGGCCGGGGGTCAACCAACTCACCGGCGTCGTACGGGAGATCCAGTGGCGGGGGGCCACGCACCGGCTGTACGTCGAGGTCGACGGGCACACTGTCATGGCGGACGTGCGTGAGCTGAGGGATCCGCCGGTCCACGGGGACTCGGTGACGTTGCACTTCGCTCCCGAGGACGCGGTGCTGCTGCCCGCAGGGGTCACCCATGAGTAGGCGTCTGCTGTGGGCCCTGCCCCCGGTGGCCCTCCTCGCGCTCTTCTTCCTTTATCCCCTCGCCCTCGTCGGCCGGCAGTCCTTCCAGCCCGACACCGGCGGCACCTCCCTCCAGCCGTACGCCGACGTCTTCGCCTCCGAGGCCTTCCGGCACGCGCTGTGGACCACGGTGTGGCTGGCCCTCGCCTCCACCCTCGGCTGTCTGGTCCTCGGGTTCCTGCTGGCGCTGGTCATCGCGTTCGTACCGTTTCCCGGGGCGAAGGCGGTGGCGCGGTTCATCGACGTGTACCTGTCCTTCCCGTCCTTCCTGATCACGCTGGCGCTGCTGTTCATCTACGGCACCACGGGGATCATCGGTTCCTTCCCGTTCCTCACCACGCCCTGGGGTGTGCTGCTGGCGGAGGTCACGTACTTCACGCCGTTCGTGATGCGACCGCTGCTCGCCGCCTTCTCGCAGCTGGACACCGCGCAGCTGGAGGCGGCCAGTTCGCTGGGGGCGCGGGCGCCGCGGATCGTACGGCGGGTGATCCTGCCGGAGGCGCTGCCCGCGCTCGCGGCCGGCGGGAGTCTCGTGCTGGTGCTCTGCCTCAACGAGTTCGGGATCGTGCTGTTCACCGGCGCGAAGGGGGTCACCACCCTGCCGATGCTCGTCTACAGCAAGGCGATCCTGGAGTCCGACTACCCGGGCGCGTGTGTGGTCGCCGTCGTCAACGTCCTGATCTCCGTGGGGCTGTACGGCCTCTACCGGGTGGTGAGCCGTCGTGCTGGTGCATAGCCGCAGGGCCAGGTGGGTGGTGTGGGCGGTGTTCCTCGTCCTCTTCCTGCCGCTGTTCGCCCTGCCCCTCCTCGTCGTCCTCGGCGCCTCCTTGGCCACCCACTGGTCCGGCGTCCTGCCCTCGGGCCCGACCGGCGCCAACTACCGCGCCGCCACCCGCGGCGAGGCCCTCCAGGCGCTCACCACCAGCCTGCTCACGGCCACCGCCGCCAGCCTGCTCGCGCTGACCGTCGGCACCTGGGCAGCGCTGGCCGGGGCGGCGCTGAAGCAGCGGTACCGGCGGATCATGGACGCCCTGTTCGTGCTACCGGTCGCCGTGCCCTCCGTCGTCGTGGGACTGTCGGTCCTGGTGGCGTTCTCCAAGCCGCCCCTGCTGCTCAACGGCACCCGGTGGATCGTGATCCTCGCCCACACCGTGCTGGTCACCGCCTTCGCCCACCAGTCCGTGTCGGCCGCGATCACCCGCCTCGACCCGGCCTACGAGCAGGCCGCCGCCTCCCTCGGCGCCCGCCCCGCCCATGTCCTGTGGCGGGTCCGCCTCCCCCTGCTCCTGCCCTCCCTCACCGCCGCCGCAGGCCTCTGCTTCGCCCTGTCCATGGGCGAGCTGAGCGCCACGATGATGCTCTACCCGCCCGACTGGACCCCGTTGCCCGTCCTGATCTACGCGGCCACCGACCGCGGCGCCCTGTTCACCGGCTCGGCCGTGGCCGTCGTCCTGATGACCGCGACCCTGCTCGTCCTGTTCGCCGTCTCCCGGGTCCGCACCCGGGCGTCGCACCGCTGACCCACGTAAGTCAGTAACCCCCTTGAAAACGCCAGGAGTTGGCCTCGCCATGCCCAGAAACCGCCTCGCGCTCGCCACAGCCCTCGCTGTCCTCGCCACCCCCGCGCTGTCCGCCTGCGGCGGCTCCTCCTCCGCCTCCGACGCCAAGGTCGTCACCGTCTACAGCGCCGACGGCCTGAAGGGCGAGAACGGCGACGGCTGGTACGACAAGGTCTTCGCCGACTTCACCCGGCAGACCGGCATCAAGGTCAAGTACGTCGAGGGTGGCTCGGGCGAGATGGTGCAGCGCGCCGTCCGCGAGAAGAGCAACCCGCAGGCCGACGTGCTGGTCACCCTGCCGCCCTTCATCCAGGAGGCCGACGCCAAGGGCCTGCTGCAGAAGTACGAGGTGAAGGACGCCGGCCAGGTCAGCGGCGCCGACAAGGCCACGGACGGCACCTGGATCCCGGTCGTCAACAACTACTTCGGCTTCGTCTACAACAAGAAGGAGCTGAAGCAGGCCCCGAAGACGTGGGACGAGCTGCTCGACGCCCAGTACAAGAACAAGCTCCAGTACTCGACCCCGGGCGTCGCCGGTGACGGCACCGCCGTCCTCATCAAGGCCGTCCACGACTTCGGCGGCAAGGACGCCGCCCTCGCCTATCTGAAGAAGCTCCAGGCCAACAACGTCGGCCCGTCCGCCTCCACCGGCAAGCTCGCGCCCAAGGTCGACAAGGGCGAGCTGCTCGTCGCCAACGGCGATGTGCAGATGAACTACGCCCAGTCCCGGACCATGCCCAACCTCGGCATCTGGTTCCCGGCGGGAAAGGACGGCAAGCCCTCCACCTTCGCCCTGCCCTACGCGGCCGGCCTGGTCACCAAGGCCCCGCACGGCGCGAACGGCAGGAAGCTGCTCGACTTCATGCTCGCGCGGAAGCAGCAGCAGGAGGTCAGCTCCATCGGCGGCGGCTTCAGCGCCCGCCAGGACGTCAAGGCCACCGACACCAACGCCATCGCCCTGACCAGGCTGATGGACGGCGTGGACGTCTTCGAGCCCGACTGGACCGACATCAACACGAACCTCACGTCGTACGTCGAGGACTGGAAGTCGGCGACCGGGAGCTGAGCCGATCGACAGGTGGACGGCAGGGTCAGGATCAGGCCATCGAACACTAGGCTGGTGGCGCCGGTACGCCGTGGTTCCGGCGCCCCCTTTCCCGCCCCTGCTTTCGTGACCGTACGTACGCCAGGAGACGCACAACATGGCAGAACGCAAGCCGATCGAGTCGTGGCTCACCGACATGGACGGTGTCCTGATCCACGAGGGCGTTCCGATCCCCGGCGCCGACGCCTTCCTGAAGAAGCTGCGCGAGTCCGGGCGGCCCTTCCTGGTGCTCACCAACAACTCCATCTACACCGCCCGTGACCTGCACGCCCGGCTGCGGCGGATGGGCCTGGACGTGCCGGAGGAGAACATCTGGACGTCGGCCCTGGCCACCGCCCAGTTCCTCGACGACCAGCGGCCCGGCGGCAGCGCCTACGTCATCGGCGAGGCGGGGCTCACCACCGCGCTGCACGACATCGGCTACATCCTCACCGACCACGAACCCGACTTCGTGATACTCGGCGAGACCCGCACCTACTCCTTCGAGGCCCTGACCAAGGCCGTCCGGCTGATCAACGACGGCGCCCGGTTCATCGCCACCAACCCCGACAACGTCGGCCCCTCCACCGAGGGCGACCTGCCCGCCACCGGCTCGGTCGCCGCCCTGATCACCGCCGCGACCGGCAAGAAGCCGTACTTCGTCGGCAAGCCCAACCCGCTGATGATGCGGGCGGGGCTCAACGCCATCGGCGCGCACTCCGAGACCTCCGCGATGATCGGCGACCGCATGGACACCGACGTGCTCGCGGGCCTGGAGGCCGGGATGCGTACGTTCCTGGTGCTCACCGGGGTCACCCAGCCCGAGGACATCGACGTGCACCCGTTCCGGCCCTCGAAGATCGTCGACTCCATCGCGGACCTGGTCGACCTCGTCTGACCAGGGATTCTCAAACCTTTTCTCGCCCGTATGGAGCAATCGGGCGCCCTCCGAGGATGCGGGGGCGCCCGGTGCGGGGGAGCCTCCAGATAACTGGAGGTTCACGATGGGCTCACTTCGCCTCACTCTCTGTACCGGAATCCTGGCCGTCGCCGCGTGCACGCCGTCGGCGCACGCGGCCCACGCCGTCGACGGCGGCTCGGTCTCCGTGACCCCGGACTCCCCGGCCCCCGGCGCCGACGTGTCCCTGCGGGTCAACGGCTGCTCCGGGCCCGAGGGCACCGCCGTCTCCGCCGCGTTCGTCTCCGACGCCCGGCTCAGCGGCAGACAGGGCACCCTGTCCGGCGAGACCCGCGTCCGCTCCTCCCTCAGACCGGGCGCCTACGACGTACGGATCACCTGTGCCGACTTCGTCATCAACGGCAGGATCACGATCCCTGACAGGGGCGTCGACCGGGGAACCGGTGCGGGCCGGGGAACCGACGGGGGTGCCGACCGGGGGTCCGGCTGGGGAGCCGACCAGGGCACTGGGGCCGGCCGGGGAACCGACCCGGGCACCGGGGCCGACCGGGGGACCGGGCAGGCGGAGAACCAGCAGCCCATGCGGCCGCCCGGTGACGCGGCCTCACCCGTCGCCCCGGTCCACGCGGGCGGCGGCGGTACGGCCACCCACTTCGCCACCGTGGCCACCAGCGAGTCCGGCCCCGGCACCGCCCAGACGATCACCGGCCTCGGCCTGGCCGGGATCGCCGCGCTGGCCGTCGGCCTCCGTGCCCACCGGGGCCGCACCAGTCGCAACAGCCGTGACAGCCGTAACAGCGGCTGACGGTCCGGTATGACGGGCGACCGCGAGTACCCGCACGCCACCACCGGCACAGGGCGGCTGATCACCGCCCTGGCCTGGGCGCTGCTGCTGCTCGGGCTGTGGCTGTGGGGGCGGGAGATCACCGGCCTGCCGGACCGCACGGACACCCCGGCCACCGGTGACGTATGGGCCGCCGGAGCCGCGGACCCCGCCCTGCTGCCCCGCGCGGTCGCGCCGATCGGGGACGCCGTACCCCAGCGCATCGACATCCCCCGGCTCGGTGTGCAGGCACCCGTGGTCGCCCGCGGCCTCGACGCCCAGGGCGCCGTCGACCCGCCGCCCTTCGACCAGCCGGGCGTGGTCGGCTGGTACGGCGCCGGCCCCAAACCCGGCGCCCAGGGCCCGGCCCTGCTGGTCGGACACGTCGACACCGAGACCCGCCCCGCCGTCTTCTACAAGCTCAGCACGCTCACGCCGGGCGCGACGGTCCGCGTGGTCCGCTCGGACGGTAAGGTCGCCGAGTTCACCGTCGACGACATCCGCGTACTGCCCCGCACCGCCTTCGACGCCCACCAGGCCTACGGCCCCCACCGGCCCGGCCGGGCGGAGCTCCGGCTGATCACCTGCGGGGGCAGTTTCGACCGTGTGAGTCGCAGTTATACGGCCAACGTGGTGGTCAACGCCTACCTCACGGGCATCACGAAGTGATCGCCGTCGCCTACCTCACGAGCACCACCCACTGACCCCGTACGCCCCGTTGCGCGACCTCGTGGTGAAGCGTCCCGATATGCCAGCATGGGGCGGCACCCGGACCAGTGCGCCCAGGGGAACCAGGGGGGAATCGTCATGTACGAGAGCAGGGGGGCCCGGTCGAGCGCGCGGGCGTCCGCAGCGGTGGCGGTGCTGGGGACGGCACTCTTACTCGCCGGCTGCTCGTCCGGAGGCGGAGGCGGGGGCGGGGGCGGGGGCGGGGGCGGGGGCGGGGGCGGGGGCAAGAGCGGCGGCCCGGGGGCTCCGATCACCCAACTTCCCAAGTCCGCCGACCCGTTCTGGGTGAACCCGGACGGCACCGCGGCCCGCCAGCTCGCCGCCTACACGAAGGCCGGAAGGACATCCGAGGCCGAGCAGATCCGGAAGATCGCCGAGCAGCCGGTGGGGGAGTGGATCGGACCGGAGAACCCCGAGCAGGAGGCCCGCGGCTTCACCGAGGCCGCCCAGCACGCCGACCGCACGGCCCTGCTCGTCCTCTACGACATCCCGCACCGCGACTGCGGCCAGTACTCCCAGGGCGGCGCCGCCGACGGCAACGCCTACCGCGCCTGGATCGACGGCGTGGCCCGGGGCATCCAGGACCGCTCCGCCATCGTGATCCTCGAACCGGACGCCGTACTCCACCTCGTGGACGGCTGCACGCCCAACCAGTTCCACGAGGAGCGCTACGACCTCCTCAAGGGCGCGATCGCCAAGCTCAAGTCCCTGAAGAACACCAAGGTCTACCTGGACGCGGGCAACGCCGGCTGGGGCCACCCCGACCAGATCTTCCAGCCCCTCCAGCAGGCCGGCGTCGACCAGGCCGACGGCTTCTCCGTCAACGTCTCCAACTTCTACTCCACCCAGGACTCCCTCGCCTACGGCAAGCAGCTCTCGTCCAAGGTGGGTGGCAAGCACTTCGTCATCGACACCAGCAGAAACGGCAACGGCCCCTACACCTCCGGCGACCCGGCCCAGCGCTGGTGCAACCCGCCGGGCCGCGCCCTGGGCGAGACCCCGACGACGAACACGTCGGACCCCCTCGTGGACGCCTACCTGTGGGTCAAGCGCCCGGGGGAGTCCGACGGGACGTGCAAGGGCGGGCCGAAGGCGGGTGACTGGTGGGCGAGTTACGCACTCGGCCTCGCCCGGAACAGCAAGTGACCTGAGCGGTACGTGACTACGGAACCCTGACCCACTGTGCGACGGACGGCGTTCCCTGATCGTCGTCCGCGAACAGCATGTACCACCCGGACTGCACCAGATTCCGATTCTCCGGCACCGTCACCGTGACCTTGTCCCCGGACGTCCTGAAGTCCAGCGCGATCGACCGTTGATCCACGTCCGTCACATGCGTCGAAGCGCTCGGCCGGATCAACCGCACCTTCTTGATACCGGCCGCCTGCTTCGACGTGTACGTCCCCGACGCGCCCCGGGCGATCGACTGCGGACCACCGCTCAGCGAAGGCCGCGAGCCCCGATAGAGGTACGGCGGCGTATAGATCTCGATCCGCTGCTCGAACTTCCCCGGCTTGGTGTTCGCCCTGTCCCCGTACAGCGAGTCGGACCCGAAGAACATCACCCGCCCGTCCGGCAGCAGAATCGACCCGGAATGGTAGTTCCGGCCCACCAGCGGATCGGCGACCCGAGTGAAGCTGTTGCTGTCGGGGTGGTACAGCCGCGCCTGGAGGATGTCGGAGTCACCGCGCCCCCGGTAGTCCTCCGAACCGCCCGACACCAGCACCGTGTCGTCCGGCAGGATCGAGGACTGCGGATACCGGGTCCCCTTCTCCAGCTCGGGCCCGTCCGTGAAGCGGGGATCCCTGGCCTTCAGGTCGATCAACCGCGTCCGCTTGCTCGACAGTTTCGACTCACCCACACCCCCGCCCCCGATCACCAGGAACTTCTCGTTCTGCGCCGGCGGCAGCAACACGGTCCCGGAGGTCTCCATCATGTTCGGATCACCGAGCCCCGGAATTTTCACGAAGGCATTGCTGTCGATGTCCCAGATCCCGGGATCCCGGCCGATGTTGTCCGGTCCGTACCCCGCATTGGACCCCGAGTAGAAGATCTTCCCGTTCTGCATCAGGAACAGCGCCGGATACGTGGGGAACTGCCGGACCTTCTTCGTGTACGTCCATTTCCTCGTCGCCGGGTCGAAGGTCTCGTTCTTGCCCGGCACCAGCTGACCGATGTCGTCCAGCCCGGAGACACTGAGGATCTTTCCGTCGGACAGCGTGGTGAGCGTCGGGTACCAGCGGGCCTCGTTCATCGGGTCGACCTTGATGTAGCGCTCGGCCACGGGATCGAACTCGTAGGTGTCCTTGATCCCCTCGAAGTCCTTCTTGTCGAGGGCGAGCTTCTGCGCGATGCCGTAGGTGTTGCGGGCGTCGGCGCCGGTCAGGCCCTGGACCGTGTAGTTGTCCTGGGTGCCGGTCTCGTACTGGCTGCCCTCGCGCTGCGCCTCGACGTAGACGCGGCCGTAACCCGGGTTGTTCCGCAGCCACGTGCCGGTCCGGTCGAAGACCTTCGTCGCGCGCGGGATCAGGACCGGGTCCTGGGAGGCGAACGTCCTGCCGTTCTGCTTGCCGGTGAACCGGGTGCCCGCCGGCAGGGTCATCGGCTTGTCCGGGTTCTCGTTGTAGAGGATCATGACGCCGCCGGCCTTCTTGACGTCACCCTTGAGCTTCTCGTACCGCTTGGTGCCGCCGGCGATCAGGATGTTGCCGTCGCCGAGCTGGGTGTGGCCGGTGCAGAACAGGTCGGCCGGGGTGGGCACCTTCTTGATCGTGCCCCTGACCGGGTCCCAGATCCGGGTGTCGAACTTCTTGGCGTCGAAGTTGTCCTGGTTGTTGCCCGAGCCTGCGATCATCAGGATCTTCCCGGTGCGCAGCAGGGTCGCGTGGATGGTGTCCTGCCGGAACTCCTTGGGAAACTCGATGATGTCCCAGTGGCCGTTCTCGGCCTTGTACTCGGGTCTGTTGATCTTGTACTGGTGGTACTGCGCGGTGCCGAAGCGGTACATCCACGGCCCGTTCATCCCGGCCAGTGCGAGTACCACCGCCGTACCGATCGCGAGCCGGCGGACACGACGGCGGCCGGACTGGTCCTTCATTCGTCACGCCCCCCGAGTGCGATCGCCCAGGTGGGCCGCTGCTGTGGCACATGGGCTGCGGCAGGCGGGGCGGGCGGCCGCGGCCCGGCGGCCCCGGTGGGGCCCGCCTGCTTCGCCTTCCGTTTCTCCTGCCGCAGCGTGTACCGCCAGGCGAAGATCGGCGAGGCGGTGATCAGCAGGGCGAGCGTCGCCCAGACGATCATCGCGGGCTGGGAGTGGCCGAGCGCGAAGCCGGCGGCGAGCGAGCCGCCGAAGACCAGGATGAAGAACCAGTGGATGCGGAAGGTCCCGAACAGCGTGTCGGGGCTGGCCGACTCCCCCTTCGGCGTCACCACGAACCTGCTCTTGCGGCGCAGTACGGCGTCCATGAGGGACCGGGCGTAGACGGGTGCCGACAGGGCCGACATCACCATGCCCGCCACACCGCCCGACCCCTCCGGCTCGTGCGGGGAGACATTGTGCCGCCGGTTCCAGATGTACAGCCCGATCTGGAGCGCGGAGGCGTTGCCGTACAGCATCAGCCACACGGTCGGGTCGATGTTCACGCCCGAGGCGCCCAGGCCCAGGAACAGCGCGCAACTCAGCGACGCGAGGATCCAGTTGAGGGCGGACATCGGATAGAAGATGATCATCATCGTGTAGTTGAAGAGCTTGCCCGGTGGCAGGGTGAACAGGCCCCTCCAGTACTGCTTGAGGATCGTCTCGTACGTGCCCCGGGACCAGCGCAGCTGCTGGGTGAAGAAGTCGGTCCAGGCGTTCGGCCCCTCGCCGACCGCGAGCACGTCCGGGGTGTAGACCGACCTCCACTTCCGCCCCGTCGCCGGGTTCTTGGCGCGGTGCATCTCGAAGCCGGTCGCCATGTCCTCGGTGATGGAGTCGTACAGCCCGCCGATCTGCTTGAGCGCCCTGATCCGTACGGCGTTGGAGGTGCCGACGAACATCGGGGCGCCGTAGCGGTTGCCGGCGCGCTGGATCAGGGCGTGGAAGAGGAACTGCTGGGACTCGGCCGCCTTGGTGACGAACGTGTCGTAGTTGCCGTAGACCTGCGGGCCGATGACGAAGCCGACGTCCGGGTCGCGGAAGTAACCGAGCATCCGCTCCAGGTAGTTGGGCAGCGGGACATGGTCGGTGTCGACGGAGGCGAAGAAGTCGTAACTGTCCCCGTGCGCCTCCAGCCAGGCGTTGTAGTTGCCGTGCTTGGTCTTCGCGCGGTGCGGGCCCTTGGGCCGGTTCCACTTCTCCACCCCCTTGCGGGAGAAGTGGTGCACGCCGAGCCGGGCGCAGACCTCCTTGACGGCCGGGGCGTCGCCCTCGTCCAGCAGCCACACGTGCAGCAGGCCCCGGTGGCGGAGTCTCACCGCCGCCTGAAGGGTCTTCGTCACCATCTCCAGCGGCTCCTTGCCGGGCACGACGGTGGTGATGAAGGCGACGCGGGTGCCGGTCTCGGGCACCACCGGGACCGGGTCGCGGGCGACCAGGGTGGCGTGCGCGTTGGACAGCACGTTCATGCAGCGGAAGAACTCGATCAGACCGATCGAGACGAGCATGACCGTGTCGAGCGTCGGCAGGAAGTCGTAGGCGGGATAGTCGCGTTGGGTCCAGTGCGCCGGACGCAGCAGCCAGAACAGCAGGACCAGGGAGAGGACCGGGGCCGCGCCCAGCATGAGCGCGGCGCGTATGCGATGCGGTTCCTGCGACAGCAGCGACCGGTACTGCACCCGGTACGGCTTCGTCGGATCGGGCTGGGTGAGCGGGCCCGCGAGCCGGCTGTAGTGCTCGTAGTCGTATCTCGGCAGGCTCTTCCTGGCGGAGCGGTGGCCGAGTGCTCTCAGTTGTATGGTTTGTGATCGATCATGTGCGTACTGTGACCGGTCGTGGCTGTGCCCGGCGCCCGTCGGTGTCGACGTCATGAGTCATTCCCCCCACACGCGGGTCACCGCGTGTCCGTCCGTTCCCGGTGTGCCCGGTACCGGTGCGCGGCGGGGCCCCCTCCCCGCCCGTCAGCAACCGGTTACATCCCCCCAACTGCCGCCAATCGGCGACAGCTTGGACATCCAGGGTTGTACGCCGCTCAGCATGATCGCAAGAAGCGAAACCTGGTGTTTACCGGTCAAACCCATCTATTGGGGCGCGTGTGGGGCTCGGGGTGTTGGGGTGCGCCGGTGATCCAAGAGAGCCGGGGCACGCCGGTGGTCTCGGAGGGTCGCACCGCGCCGTTGCTCCCCGGGGGGGGGCTGGGGTGCGGCGGTGCTCTCGGGAGGCCGAGGTGCGCCGGGGTGCGTCCAGGATCTCCCGGTGCTGCCGTGTCCGGAGGGTGTGCGGCCAATCGGGGCATACGAAAAGCCCCCCGCTTTCGCGAGGGGCCTTCCGGTCGGTGCGCCGCCAGGGACTCGAACCCCGGACCCGCTGATTAAGAGTCAGCTGCTCTAACCAACTGAGCTAGCGGCGCCTGCTGACAGAGAGAACTCTACCTGACCTGGAGGGGTGCTTCCGACCACCCCTGGGTGATCGGCGGACGGCCCGGGGGGCGTGTACATCATTCGGACCGTCAAAGTGGTGGTCCGGTGGACGGTTGGGAAAATGATCAACGTGCACACTACCGGACATATCCCACCGAATGTGAGGCAGATCGCATGAGCACTCCGGTCTTCGAGGAATTCGACCCCGCGAGCGACTGCGACTGTCCGGGCTGCGTTCGCGCGCGCCGGACGAGCCGGTCGGGCCGGACGGGTCGCCGTGCGCTGCCCGGCCGCCGGGTCGGCGCCCCGGCCGCCTGCGGTCTGGTGGTCGTCGCCGCCGCGTCCGCCGTCCTCGGCGCGGTCACCCCGGCCGCCGCCCTCGGCGCCGGCCGGCCCGCCGTCCACCGTCCCCACGTCCCCGGGAGCGACGAGCCCGAGACCCCTCAGGGCGGCAAGGCCCCGCTGCACGGTCCGGGTGGCAGGCCAACCAAGCCCGGTGCCGCCCGGATCCCCGCCGCCACCCGCACCCAGATCATCAAGCGGGCCAAGGCCTGGCTGGCGGCGCAGGTGCCGTACAGCATGAGCGACTACTGGTCCGACGGGTACCGGCAGGACTGCTCGGGCTATGTCTCCATGGCCTGGGGGCTCGGGACCAACGAGTGGACCGGCAGCCTCGATCAGTTCGGCGTGAAGATCACCAAGGAGCAGCTGGAACCCGGCGACATCCTGCTCTACCACAACCCCGACAACCCCGAGCGAGGCTCCCATGTGGTGATCTTCGGCGGCTGGACCGACTACACGCACGGCTACTACACGGTCTACGAGCAGACACCCCCGCGCACCCGCAGCCAGGCCACGCCCTACCCGTACTGGAGCCACACCGACAAGTACGTCCCCTACCGCTACAAGGGCGTGGCCGCCCCGGTCACGGCGGGCGCACCGGCGGCCGGCAAGGAGATCCCCTACCCCGGAGCCGCCGCCTTCGGTTCCGGCGCCGGCAACACGTACGTCACCCGGCTCGGCCGGATGCTGGTGGCCCGGGGCGGCGGCTCCTCCTACTCCGAGGGTCCCGGCCCGACCTGGGGCGAGGCCGACCGCAGGGCCACCGAGGCCTTCCAGCTCGCCCAGGGCTGGACCGGCGCCGGCGCCGACGGGCTGCCCGGCCCGCGCACCTGGGAGCTGCTCGTCACCGGCAAGGGCAAGGGCGTCGGCGGCACGGCGGCCGTGCCCGGCACCGCCGTACGGCCCGCCTCGCACGGAGTGCCCGGCTATCCCGGCCGGAACTTCTTCCTGCCGGGCGCGGAGAACCCGTACGTCACCCAACTGGGCCGCCGCCTGGTGGAGAAGGGCTTCGGCGGCTTCTACGCCACCGGGCCCGGCCCGGCCTGGAGCGACGCGGACCGCCGCGCCGTGGCGGCCTTCCAGCGCGCCCAGGGCTGGCGGGGCGGCGCGGCGGACGGCTACCCGGGCCCGGAGACCTGGCGCCGGCTGTTCACGGCCGCCGACCCGGAACGCGTGACGGGCCTGTGACCGCCACCCGTCCCTCTTGTACGTCCCCCTGTTCGTCACGCATCTGGCGCGGAGGCTGGAGGCACGCATGAGCACGACCACGTCACACACGCCGTCCGAATCCGAGGGCCACCCGGAGGGCACCGCCGATCCGGGCGGGCGGCCGGCCCGGCTGATCCAGAACGAGGTGACCACCGAGATCCCCGTCCATCTGCTCTTCCGCGACGACCCCGACCCGGTGAACCCGGTGAAGGTGCCGCTCAAGCCCGCCGTGGTCACCCGCCGGCAGGGCGCCGGCGAGCAGCCGTGCGCCCGGCGCCCGGCACCGGTGCGCGGCCGGCCGCTGCCGGAGGTCGACCCGGAGCTGACCGAGCGCCCGGCGCGGGTGCTGCCGGGGGCGGCCGGGGTGCTCGCGGGGGTGTCCGGGGTCACCGGGTGCGTGGCGACCTCGTGGTGGGCGGGGCTGCTGCCCCCGCTCGCGGTGGAGGCGCTGCGGCTGCCGTCGTACGCGGGCGCCGGCTTCGGTCCGGCGCAGTGGGCGGCGTACACCGGTGCCGGGATGCTCGGGGCGTTCGGCTTCGGCGGGCTGGCCCGGGGGCGGACCGGGCGGGCCTGGGTGCTCGGTCTGTTCGGCCGCTACCGGGGGACCGTCCGGCGCACCGGGCTGCTCTGGGTGAACCCGCTGCTGCCGCGCCGCCGGGTGGACGTACGGCTGCGGCACTGGCGCAGCGAGGCGATGCCGGCGGCGGATCCCGACGGGATGGCGCTGCGGGTGGTCGTCCTCGTGGTGTGGCGGGTGCGGGACACCGCGCGGGCGTTGCTCGGCATCGAGGACCACGAGACGTATCTGCGCGAGTGCGTGGAGGCGGCGCTGGCCCGGGTGCCGGTGGAGCCGGCGGGTGGGAAGCGGGGCGGGGTGACGGCGGCCGGGGACGCGCTGACCCGGCTGGTGGCCGCGGAGACCGCGCCGGTCGGCGTGGAGGTGTTCTCGGTGCAGCCGGTCCGGGTGGAGTACGCCCCCGAGGTCGCCGCCGCGATGCACCGGCGCCGGATCGCCCGGCTGGACGCCCGGCAGCGGGCCAGCATGCTCAGCTCGGTCGTCGACTCGGTGGAGGACACGGTGACCCGGCTGACCGTGCGCGGTCTGGTCGAACTCGACGACTACGAGCGGAAGGTGCTGGTGCGGGACCTGACGGTCGCGTTCTGCTCGGGGCGCGGGGAGCCGTCGTAGTACACCGCCGTGATGGGGATGGACATGTTCAAGGGGCGGCAATAATCTGAGACTTGGTCTAGACCTACTCGCACTATCTGCACGGCTCACCGAACTCCCCACGTTCTCGAGGAGCGGCAGCATGCGTACCAGGACCACGTTGTCCGCGGTCGTGCTCGGGGTGGTGACCGCCGGAGCGTTCGCGCTCTCCGCCGGCGGCGCCAGCGGGCACGGCTACACCGATCTCCCCGTCAGCAGGCAGAAGCTCTGTGCCAACGGCGCGGTGACGGGCTGCGGCGACATCCAGTGGGAGCCGCAGAGCGTCGAGGGCCCCAAGGGCTTCCCGGCCGCGGGACCCGCCGACGGCCAGATCTGCAACGGCGGCCTGAGCCGGTTCGCCCAGCTCAGCTCGCCGGTCACGCCGTCCGGTGCGGCCTGGCCCACCACCAGGGTGACGGGCGGTCAGACGTACACCTTCCGCTGGCAGTTCACCGCCATGCACGCCACGACCGACTTCAGGTACTACGTCACCAGGCAGGGCTGGGACCAGAACCACGCCCTGTCCCGCTCGGACCTCAACCTCACCCCGTTCCTGACGGTCCCGTACAACGGCCAGCGCCCGCCGCAGACCCTCAGCCACAGCGGCACCCTGCCGTCCGGCCTGAGCGGACACCACGTCATCCTCGCGGTCTGGACGATCGCCGACACGGGCAACGCGTTCTACGCCTGCTCGGACGTCAGGTTCTGAGCCCTCCTTGAGCAAATCCGGCCTCCGGTGGCGGTACGTTCTCGCCACGCCGATCCGACGGGCGGCGTACGACCACCGGGGGACCTCATGGAAGCCTTCTTCTCCATCCTGCCCGCGCTCATGATCGCCATGGTGCTGCTCGCCGCTTACCGGGTGCTGGGCCGCTCCCGTGAGATCGGCAGGGCCTGGCGGAGCGGGCTCACGGCCGAGGCGCGCTGCCTGAACGCGTACACCAGGACCAGCGGTGGCGGGGAAGGCCCGGTGCACACCACGCTGCACCACGTCTACGAGTTCACGACGCGCGAGGGCCGTGCCGTCCGGTTCACGGAGAGGGGCGGCCCCGCCACGGTCGTCCAGGGCGACATCGTCACCGTGCACTACGTGGCCGACCGCCCGGAGAAGGCCACCGCCAAGCCTCCGGCGCACGGGAGGCTCGCGGCGGGCACGGGCTTCCTGCTGACGTTCTTCGGCGTCTTCGTCGCCGGCTGCATAGCCTTCATGATCAGCGCCCACGGGGTCTTCTCGGGCACGGGCGACTTCATGCCGTAACCCTCCCAGTCTGACGGAGCGTCAGTTACCGTGCGCCTCCATGGAGTCCACGACACGCACCGTCGCCGAACTGATCGCGGCCCGCCGGCAGGACCACCGGCCGGGGCTGTGGTGCGGGGAGCGGGTGCTGACGCACGCCGAGGTGGCCGGGGGCGCCGCCGCGCGGGCGGCTCTGCTGGCCGACCTGCTGCCCCCGGACGCCGTACCGCACATCGGGGTGCTCCTCGACAACACCGAGGAGTTCCCCCTCTGGCTCGGCGCCGCCGCCCTGGCCGGTGCGGCCGTCGCCGGGATCAACCCCACCCGCCGGGGCCCGGAACTGGCCCGGGACATCCTGCACACCGAGTGCCCGCTCCTCGTCACCGAGCGGGCCCACCTGCCGCTGCTGGCGGGGCTGGAGCTGCGATGGGGGTCCCCCCGCGCGAGCGGAACCGAGCGTGGGGGAGTGCGCGTCCTCGTGACGGACGACGACGAGTACGCCACCCTCCTCGCCCCCTACGCCGACGCCGTACCCGACCCGTCCCGGGCCACCCCCGCCGACCGGCTTCTCCTCTACTTCACCTCCGGCTCGACCGGCGCCCCCAAGGCCGCGATCTGCTCCCAGGGCCGGCTGGCGGCGGCCGGGCAGGCGCTGGTCCGGCAGTTCGGGGTCCGCGCGGAGGACGTGCACTACATCTGCATGCCGATGTTCCACGGCAACGCCGTGATCGCCGACTGGGCGCCCGCGCTGGCAGCGGGGGCGGGGGTCGCGTTACGGCGCCGGTTCTCGGCGTCCGGGTTCCTCGCCGACGTGCGCCGCTACCGGGCCACCTACTTCACCTACGTCGGCCGGGCGATCCAGTACCTCCTCGCCACCGAGGAGCGGGCGGACGACCGGGACAACCCCCTGCGCCTCGGCTTCGGCACCGAGGCCGGTGCGGTGGACGCGGCGGCGTTCGAGCGGCGGTTCGGGGTGCGGCTGGTGGAGGGCTACGGCTCCTCCGAGGGCGGGGCGGCGATCCAGTGGGCGCCGGGGACCCCGGCGGGCGCGGTGGGCCCGGCGAAGCCCGGACTGGTGGTACTCGACCCTGCGACCGGGCGGGAGTGCCCGCCGGCCGTCCTCGATGCCTCCGGGCGGCTGCTCAACGGGGAGCAGGCCATAGGCGAGCTGGTCAACCGGGCCCCGAATCCCTTCGAGGGGTACTGGCGCAATTCCGCCGCGGAGGCCGAGCGGCGCCGGGGCGGGGCGTACTGGACCGGTGATCTCTTCTACCGGGACGCGGACGGCTATCTGTACTTCGCCGGTCGTACCGACGACCGCATCCGCGTCGACGGGGAGAACCTGGCCGCCGCGATGATCGAGAACATCGTCGCCCGGTACGCGGGCGCGGTGGCCGTCGCCGTGTACGGGGTGCCGGATCCGGTGACCGGGGACCAGGTGATGGCGACGATCGCCGGGGCCTTCGATCCGACGGACTTCGCCGAGTTCCTGGCCGCCCAGCCCGACCTGGGTACGAAGATGGCACCCCGGTTCGTCCGGGTGGTGGAGCGGATGCCGGTGACCGCGACGAACAAGATCCACCGGGCGCTGCTGCGACGGGAGGGGTACGCGTGCGCCGACCCGGTGTGGTGGCGGCCGCCGGGGGAGGCCTCGTATCGCCGACTCACTCCCGAGGACGCGCGGCGAAGCCGCGCAAAAACGACGATGACGAGTCAGGACCGCGCTTTTTGCGGTCATGACTCGTCATCGTCATCGTGCGCCGCCAGGGACTCGAACCCCGGACCCGCTGATTAAGAGTCAGCTGCTCTAACCAACTGAGCTAGCGGCGCATGACTCTCGCCTGCTGCGGATTTTGTCCTCCGCGGCTGGCGACGAAGAAAATACTACCTGGTCCTGAGGGGTGCTGGTGACCACCTTCGCGATCACCTAGAGGGTGAGGGACAGCAGCACCGGCGCCGCGTTGCGGTTGAGCGCCTCCGCGGCCTGCTTCAGCCGGTGCGCGTGCTCCACCGGGAGCGACAGCGCCAGGCAGCCCACGGAGGAGCCCGCGGTGATCGGGACGGCCGCGCAGACCGTGCCGATCGCGTACTCCTGCAGGTCGAGCATCGGCACCGTCGGCGGCTGGGACTCCAGGCGGGAGAGCAGCAGCTTGTCGCTGGTGATGGTGCGCGAGGTGAGACGGGCCATCTTGTGCCGGGAGAGATGGTCGCGGCGGGCGTTGTGGTCGAGCTGGGTCAGCAGGCTCTTGCCCACGGCGGTGGCGTGGGCGGAGTAGCGGAAGTCCACCCACTCGTTCACCGCCGGGGTGCCCGGTCCGGCGGCGTACTGGGTGACCTTGACCTCGCCGTCGACGTACCGGCTGATGTAGACCGCCGCGCCGACCGAGTCGCGCAGCCGGTCCAGGGTCGCCTGGAGCTTCTCGCGCAGGGCCCGCTCGCGGTCGTGCGCCGAGGTGAGGCGGCGCAGGGTGTCGCCGGTGACGTACGCCCCGTCGGTGATCTGCTCGACGTAGCCCTCGCGGCGCAGCATGCGCAGCAGCACGGTGAGCCGCTCGGCGCCGAGGCCGGTCTGGCGGGCCAGCTCGGTGTCGGTGACGCCGGCCGAGTGGCGGGCCACGGTCTCCAGGACGCGCAGTGCGTCCTGAGCGGAGTGGTACGGGGCGGTCGGCTCGTGCATCAGCGCCACGGTGTTCCCCCCTGGCTCGCCAGTCAGTGCTCGTCTGTTCGGCCGCGAGATCCGGATCGGCGGATCGTTACCACGATATCGGGCAAAGGGTGGTTGGGGAGAGGGTCTTGGCGAGATTGTGGTGCCGGCCGCCCTCTCCCAACTGGGGTGCTAACCCTCTGGCATATGCCATGGGCACCATCAGAGGACCGCGCCCAGGAACTCCCGGGTGCGGTCCTGCTCCGGGTCGCCGAAGATCTGCTCCGGCGGGCCCGACTCGATGATCCGGCCGCCGTCGAACATCAGCACCTGGTCGGAGATGTCCCGGGCGAAGCCCATCTCATGAGTCACGCAGAGCATGGTGATGTCGGTGCTGTGGGCGATGTCCCTGAGGAGATCGAGCACGCCCGCGACCAGCTCGGGGTCGAGCGCGGAGGTCACCTCGTCCAGCAGCAGCACCCGGGGCCGCATCGCCAGCGCGCGGGCGATCGCCACCCGCTGCTGCTGCCCGCCGGACAGCCGGGTCGGCTTCGCGTCGCACTTGTCGGTGAGCCCCACCAGCTCCAGCAGCTCCCGGGCGCGCGCCTCGGCCTCGTCCTTGGACATCCCGAGGACCTGCACCGGGGCCTCGGTGATGTTCCGCAGCACGCTCATGTTCGGGAACAGGTTGAACTGCTGGAACACCATCCCGATCTTCTTGCGGACCTCCCTGACCTGCTTCTCCGGCGCCGGGAACAGCTGCTCCCCGTCGACGGTGATCGTGCCCTCGTCCGGCTCGGTGAGGGTCATCAGGAGCCTGAGGATCGTGGTCTTGCCGGAGCCGGAGGGGCCGATCAGGGTGACGTGCTTGCCGGCGTCGACGGAGAAGTCGAGGTGGTCCAGGACGGTGTTCGAGCCGAAGCGCTTGGTGACGTCGGTCAGGCGGACCAGCTCGCCCGGCGCGGTGCCGGCGGCGGGGGACTTCGTACGGGCTTCAACGGACAAGGCGACGCTCCAGGGCTCGCAGGAGAAGGGAGGCCAGGTAGGAGATGACGATGAAGGCCACTCCGATCACGGTCAGGGGCTCGGTGAACTGGAAGTGCTGCTGGGAGAAGAGCCGGGCGCGGCCGAGCATGTCCAGCACGGTGATCGTCATCAGCATCGGGGTGTCCTTGAGCATGGCGATCACGTAGTTGCCGAGCGCGGGCACCACACGGCGGATCGCCTGCGGCAGGATCACCGCGGTCCAGGTCCGCCGCCGGGGCAGGTTCAGCGCGGTCGCCGCCTCCCACTGGCCGACGGGCACCGCCTCGATACCGGCGCGGTAGACCTGCATCGTGTACGTCGAGTAGTGCAGGCCGATCGCGAAGACGCCGGTGGAGAGGGCCGAGAAGGTCAGGCCCCACTCGGGCAGCACATAGAACAGGAAGAACAGCTGGACCAGCAGCGGGGTGTTGCGCACGAACTCCGTGACCACCCCGACCGGCCAGCGCACCCACCGGGTCGGCGTGCGCATCAGCAGCGTCCACACCAGGCCGAGGGTGAAGGAGAGCAGCGAGCCCAGGGCCACCGCCTCCAGGGTGACGAGCAACCCCTGCCGGAACTCCGGCATGAAGTCACTCACGGCATTCCAGTCCCACTTCACGCGACACCACCGCCCACTCCGGTCGTCTGCGCCCGCTTCAGCTCACGCGCCGCCGACTCGGTCCCGGGACCCTTGCCGAGCCCGGCCTTCAGCCGCTTCTCCAGGGCGCGCATCAGCCGGGTGAGCACGAAGGCGATCACGAAGTAGATCAGCAGCACGTACGTGTAGATCTCCGCGCTCTGCTGCAACGCGAGGCGCACCAGGTTGGCGCTGAACGTCAGGTCGCCCATGCCCATGACCGACACCAGCGCGGTGCCCTTGAGCAGCTCGATCAGCAGATTGCAGAAGGAGGGGATCATCTCCGGCACGGCCTGCGGAAGCACGATCAGCCTCAGCCGCTGCGCCGGCGTGAAGCTGAGCGCGACCCCGCCCTCCTTCTGCGCCGGGTCGACCGCGTTCAGCGCGCCGCGCACGATCTCCGAGCCGTACGCGCCGTACGTCAGCCCGAGCGCCAGCGTGCCCGCCCACAGCGGCACCAGCTGCCAGCCGAAGGCGATGGGCAGCACGAAGAACACCCAGAAGATCATCACCAGCGCCGAGGTGCCGCGGAACACCTCGGTGTAGAAGCCGGCGACGAAGCGCACGATCCAGAGCCGGTGCGTGCGCGCGATGCCGACGACGAACGAGACGGCCGCCGCGAGCAGCGCGCTGAACACGAGCAGCTGGACGGTGGTCCAGACACCCTTCAGTACGAGTTCCCAGAGTCCCGTGGTCATCCGCCGCACAGCCCCTTCGCGGTGAGGTCGGTCATCTCGGCCTTGGTGAACCCGAAGGGCCGGAGAATCCGGAACAGCTCCCCGCTCTTCTTCAGCTGACGCAGCTCGGTGTTGAAGGCGTCCCGCAGCCGCGTCTCGGTGGGCCGGAACGCGAAGGCGCCCCCGTCGACGTGCGGCCTGCCCTTGACGAGCGGCGCGAAGGCGGGCGTGGCCTCCGCCTTGCCGGACTTCTTCACCACTTCCCGGGTGGTGAGCGCCGTACCGGCGAAGGCGTCGACGCGCCCGGCCTCGACGGCGTTCAGCCCGGCGACCTGGTCCGGCACGATGAGGATGTCGCTCTCCTTGTACCCGGCCTCGACGGCGTACTGGATCTCGGCGTACCCGGTGCCGGTGGCGAACTTGGCCTTCTTCGCGACGACGTCCCTGTAGGTGTGCAGCCCGAGCGGATTGCCCTTGCGCACGATGAACGAGTCGAGCATCTGGTAGTCCGGATCGGCGAAGATCACCTGCTGGCAGCGCTCGGGATTGACGTACATCCCGGCGGCCACGACATCGAACTGCTGCGAGTTCAGGCCCGGAATGAGCGACCCGAACTCGGTGGGCACGGGCTGCACCCGGTCGACCCCGAGCCGCTTGAAGACGACCTTGGCCAACTCGGGCGCCTCACCGGTGAGATGGCCGTCCTTGTCGATGTACCCGAAGGGGATCTCCCCGGCGATGCCGAGCCGTACGACCCCCTGAGCCCGGAGCCGTTCGAGCAGGTCACCGCCCTTCTTGCCGGACGCGGCGGCCACCCGCGTGCACCCGGCGGCCCCCAGCGCCCCGAGGGCGGCGAGCCCGCCGAGACCGCCGAGCACGGACCGCCGGCTGTGTCTGTGTTCCGACCGGATGGTGTGTACGTCGTTCCCAAGTGGTGGAGCCATGGCGGCGCGGCTACCCAAGCGCACTCGGGCTATGCACCCTGGATGACATGGCCGATCGATTCGTCACAGTCTCGCTGGAGCGGCGGAACGTCCACTGCACGGCCCGTCTCCTGGCCGACCGCGCGCCCCTGACCTGCGAAGCGGTGTGGGAAGCCCTGCCTCTGTCCGGCGACGTCCACCACGCCAAATACGCCCGCAACGAGATCTACGCCCTCTTCCCGCCGTTCACCTCCACGGAACCCCCACTGGAGAACCCGACGGTCACCCCGATTCCCGGCGACCTCTGTTACTTCTCCTTCGCGGGCACCGAACTGGCCACGCGGGCCTACGGCTACGACCACGAGGTCCGCCCCGGCAGCACGGTCGTCGACCTGGCCCTGTTCTACGAACGCAACAACCTGCTGCTGAACGGCGACGTGGGCTGGGTGCCCGGGATCGTCTGGGGCCAGGTGGTGGAGGGGCTGGAGGCGATGGCCGAGGCGTGCAACGACCTGTGGCGGAGGGGGGCGGAGGGGGAGCGGCTGGGGTTTCGGAGGGAGTGAGGCAGGTGCGGTGTCCGTCCTCATGCCGACCGGCTCGCCGCCCTCGGTACGGGCCAGGGCGAAAGCTACGCCCTTGCGAAGGCGGTGCCCGGCGGTGCCGAAACCGCCCCCGCCTCGTACAGCGCATGCGCCGCCCGCAGCACCAGGTCGTCCCGGTGCCGGGCCGCGACGAGCTGCATCCCCACCGGGAGCCCGTCCCCGTCCGTGCCCACCGGGACGGTCGCCGCGGGCTGCTGGGTGAGGTTGAACGGGTACGTGAACGGGGTCCAGCCCGTCCAGCGGTGATGGGTCGAGTTCCTCGGCGCCTCCACGCCCGCCTCGAACGCCGTCACCGGCAGGGTCGGGGTGACCAGTAGGTCGTAGCGCTCGTGGAAGCGGCCCATGCGCCGGCCGAGGTCCATGCGGACGTCGACCGCGGCCAGGTAGTCCAGCGCGCTGTAGCGGGCGCCCTGCACGCAGATCTCCCGCAGGCCGGGGTCGAGCAGCTGCCGCCTGCGCGCGGAGAGCCGCTCGGTGACCCGGGCCGCGCCGCTGAACCACAGGGTGTGGAAGGCGTCCACGGGGTCGCTGAAGTCCGGGTCGGTCTCCTCCACGTACGCGCCGAGGTCGGCGAGGGCAGCCACCGCCCGCCGTACCGCCGCGGCGACCGGCGGCTGGACCGCGACCTGGCCGCCGAGGCACGGGGAGTACGCCACCCGCAGACCGCGCACGCCGTCCCTCAGCCCCTCCGTGAAGGAGCCCGGCGCGGGCGGCAGGCCCGACCAGTCACGGGCGTCCGGGGTGCCGATGACGTCCAGCAGCAGGGCGGCGTCGGCCGCGTCCCGGGTCATCGGGCCCGCGTGCGACAGGGTGCCGAACGCGCTCGCCGGGTACAACGGCACCCTGCCGTACGTCGGTTTCAGCCCGAAGATCCCGCAGAACGCGGCCGGGATCCGGATGCTGCCCCCGCCGTCCGTGCCCAGCGACAGCGGGCCCGCGCCGAGCGCCACGGCAGCCGCGCTGCCCCCGCTGGAGCCGCCGGCGGTGCGGGAGTGGTCGTGCGGGTTGCGGGTGATGCCGGTCAGCGGGGAGTCCGTCACGCCCTTCCAGCCGAACTCGGGGGTCGTCGTCTTGCCCAGGAACACCGCGCCGTGCTCGCGGAGCCGCGCCACCGAGGGGGCGTCCTCCTCCCAACTCCCGGACTCGGGAATGGTCCTGGAGCCGCGCAGCGTCGGGTGGCCGCGCAGGAGCAGGATGTCCTTCACCGTCACCGGCACCCCGTCCAGCAGGCCGGCCGGCTCGCCGCGCCGCCAGCGCTCCTCCGACTCCCGCGCCCGGGCCAGCGCGTCCTCCTCGGTGAGCCGGACGAACGCGTTCACCTCCGGCTGGATCCGCCGGGCCCGTTCCAGGGTCCGTTCGGCCGCCTCCACCGGACTGAACTCGCCCTTGCGGTAACCGTCGAGGAGCTGAACGGCGGTCAGGTCGGTGAGCTGCATGCACCCTCCCGGAGGTGTCAGCGGCCGGGGACGTAGCCGCGTTTCTTGTCGACGACGTTCACCAGTGATCTGCCCGCCGCCCACCGCTCGTACAGCTCCACGAACTGCGTACCCAGTTCGTCCCGCCAGCCGATCGTGTCGCCGCTCATGTGCGGAGAGACGATCAGTCCCGGCAGCCCCCACAGCGGGCTGTCCTCGGGGAGGGGTTCGGTCGTGAAGACGTCCAGGGCCGCGCCCGCGATCCAGCGGCGGGTCAGGGCCTGGGCCAGGGCGTCCTCGTCGACCAGCCGGCCGCGGCCGACGTTCACGAAGAACGCCGACGGCTGCATCACACCGAAGCGGCGGGTGTCGAACATGCGGTACGTCTGCTCGGTGAGCGGTGCGGCGGCGATCACCCAGTCCGCGCGGGAGATCAGCCGGTCCAGGTCGGCGGGGCCGTGGATGCCGGTCCGCGGGACCCGTCCGACCAGCGCCGTCGTCACGCCGAGCGCCTTCAGGATCCGTACGATCGCCCGGCCGATCGGGCCCGAGCCGACCACGCACGCGCGCGTGCCCGCCACCCGCCGGCTCTCCCGGTGCCGCCAGCTCCGCTCCCGCTGGAGGTCCAGTGTGCGCGGCAGGTCCTTGGCGACCGCGAGCACGAGGGCCGCCACGTACTCGGCGATCGCCTGGTCGAAGATCCCGCGCGCGTTGGTCACCACCGTGTCGGACGCGGCCAGCTCCGGGCACAGCAGATGGTCCACGCCCGCGCTCGCCGTGTGCACCCAGCGGGGGCGCGGCCCGTCGCCCGGCCAGGCCTCGCGCACCGCGTGCGAGGTGAAGTCCCAGACCAGGAGGACGTCCGCCCGCGGCAGCCGCTCGGCCAGGTGCGCCGCGTCCGTGTGGATGATCCGGGCGCGGCCCGTGAGGCGGCCGAGCCGGGGCGGCGGCTCGGCGTCCAGGACGAGGAGCGTGGGAAGGGTGGTCGTCATACGGGGCGGCTCCGGGCGTCTGACATGCGCGGATGAAGCGTCCGACGTGCGCGGACCAGGCGTCCGACGCGCGGGGATCACGCGTCTGACATGGGCGGATTATCTGCGGATTGACCACGCTCGCACCCGAACCTACCTTCGTCAACACGGGCGCATCCGCGATCCGTTGCCCCCTCGTCCACCCAGCGTGAGGCCGGTGCCAGCCATGGACGTCTCCTTTCTCGGCGGGCCCGGCCCGCAGCGCGGTGTGGGTGTCGTCGCCCCTTTTGACTTCGCCCTCGACCGGGAGCTGTGGCGCTGGGTCCCGGACGAGGTGTCGCTGCATCTGACCCGCACCCCGTACGTGCCGGTCGAGGTGAGCCTGGACCTGGCCCGGCTGGTCAGCGAGCACGAGACCCTCGGCGACGCGGTCCGCGCGCTGACCGCCGTCGCCCCCGAGGTCATCGGCTACGCCTGCGCCTCCGGCAGCTTCGTCGGCGGGATCGCCGGGGAGCGGTCGATGTGCGCGGCGATGAGCCTCGCCGGCGCACCGGCCTCGGTGACGACCTCCGGGGCGCTGCTGGAGGCGCTGGCCGAGCTGGGCGTACGGCGGGTCGCGCTGGTCACGCCGTACACGGTGTCCGTGACCCGGGTGCTGGAGGAGTACGTCGCCGAGGCCGGCATACGGGTCACCGGGTGCGCCTTCATGGGGCTGACCCGGGAGATCTGGCGGGTGCCGTACCGGGACGTCGTCGCCATGGCCCGGCAGGCGGTCCGGCCCGGCGCCGCCGACGCGCTGTTCATCTCCTGCACCAATCTGCCGACGTACGACGTGATCCCCCAGCTGGAGGCCGAGCTGCGCATCCCGGTGCTGTCCGCCAACCAGGTCACGATGTGGGCGGCGCTGCGCAGGCTGGGTACCCGAGCGGTGGGGCCGTATCAGGCGCTGCTGGACGAGTCGGCGCGTGCGTGGCCCCCCGTACTGCCGGAAGAGCAGCAGGAACACCAGGAAGGGGCGTCATGACCGCACTCGGATTCCTGTACCCGGGCCACTCCGGCGAGGACGACTACCCGCGCATCGAGCAGCTCCTCGGCAGCGACGTCCGGCTGGACCTGGTCCACACCGACATCGGCGAGGACGCGCACCGGGTGGACGCGCTGCGCGAGATGGGTTCGGAGCGGCGGCTCGCGTCCGGGGTGGAGGAGCTGCGGCTCACGGGCGCGGAGACGGTGGTGTGGGCGTGCACCAGCGGCAGCTTCGTGCACGGCTGGGAGGGCGCCCGGGACCAGGTGCGCACCCTGGCCCTGCTGGCCGGGATGCCCGCCTCCTCGACGTCGTTCGCCTTCGTGCACGCGGCCCAGGAGATCGGGGTACGACGGGTCGCCGTCGGCGCCACCTACCCGGAGGACGTGGCCGGACTGTTCGCCGACTTCCTGCGGGCCGGCGGCCTGGAGGTGACGGGGGTGCGCGCGTCGGGGATCGTCACGGCGGCGGAGGTCGGCACGTGGGGGGAGGCGGAGGTGCTGGCGCTGGCGCGTTCCGCCGACTCTCCGGACGCGGGGGCGGTCCTGCTCCCGGACACGGCCCTGCACACGGCCGCGTATCTGCCGCAGCTGGAGAAGGAGCTGGGCAAGCCGGTGCTCACGGCCAACCAGGTCACGGTGTGGGAGGGGCTGCGGCTCGCGGACCGGCGGGTGAACGCGCCGAGGCTGGGGGCGCTGTTCACGAGGGAGCCGATCGTGCAGGTCCGATGATCGGCGGGGAATAAGCGGAGACCGCCTCCTGTTAGCTCGCCAGGACAGCCATGCCACAAACAGGAGGCCACACCGTGTCGGCAGACGAGGCAGACGAGATCCGGGGTACGACGCTCGGCACCGCCCCCGTCCCCCTCTCCGTACTGGACCTGGTGACGGTCGGCGCGGGCAGTACCGCCGGGGACGCCCTGCGCACCAGCGTCGCGCTGTCCCGGCTCACCGAGGCCCGTGGCTTCCACCGGTACTGGGTCGCCGAGCACCACTCCATGCCGGGGGTCGCCTCCTCCTCGCCCGCCGTGATCCTCGCCCACCTCGCCGCCCACACCGACCGCATCCGGCTCGGCTCGGGCGGCGTGATGCTGCCCAACCACGCCCCGCTGGTCATCGCCGAGCAGTTCGGCACGCTGGAGGCGATGGCGCCGGGGCGGATCGACCTGGGCCTCGGACGGGCGCCGGGCACGGACGGCGCCACGGCCGCCGCGCTCCGCCGTACCGACACCCTCAACGAGGGCGCCGACGACTTCCCGGAGCAGCTCGCCGAGCTGATCCGCTTCCTGGACGACGACTTCCCCGACGGGCACCCGTACCGCCGTATCCACGCCATCCCGGGACCCGTCCAGGCCACCGCCCCCGGCGGCGTCCAGTCCCCGCACCGGCCGCCGGTCTGGCTGCTCGGCTCCTCCGGCTTCAGCGCCCGCCTCGCCGGGATGCTGGGCCTGCCGTTCGCCTTCGCGCACCACTTCTCCGCGCAGAACACCGTCCCGGCCCTCGACCTGTACCGGAAGACGTTCCGCCCCTCCGCGGTCCTCGACGAGCCGTACGCCCTGATCGGCGTCTCCGCCCTCGCCACGGACGACCCGCGCGAGGCCGGCCGCCAGACCCGGGCGATGGCCCTGAACATGCTCCGGCTGCGCACCGGCCGCCCCGGCCTCTTCCCCGACCCGGACGAGGCCGAGAAGCACGAGTTCAGCCCGATGGAGGAGGAGTTCATCACCTCCTGGACCGCCAACATCGTGCACGGCACCGCCGACGAGGTCCGCTCCGGCCTGGACGACCTCCAGAAGCGCACCGGAGCCGACGAACTGATGCTGGTCAGCCACGCCCACCGGGGTGAACTACGGCTGCGCTCCTACGAGTTGATTGCGGACGCCTACGGCCTGCCGAGCGCCTGACCGGCGGCCGACGACCGGCTCGCCGCCCTGGGTCAGGCCTGAGGGCAGGCCTGGGTGAGCAGCTCGGAGATACGATCCGGCGGCACCGGGCGGGAGTACAGCCAGCCCTGGCCGGTGTCGCAGCCGATGCGGCGCAGCCGGGTTGCCTGGGCGGAGGTCTCCACGCATTCGGCGGTCACCGTGATGCCGAGGCGGTGGGCCAGTTGGATCATCGCCTCCACGATGACCTCGTCCGCGGGGTTGGGGGCGATCGCCTTCGGGTCGCCCTCGTACTGGAAGCCGCGCACGAAGGAGCCGTCCAGCTTCAGTGTGGAGACCGGCAGGCGGCTGAGGTAGGCGAGGTTGGAGTAGCCGGTGCCGAAGTCGTCGATGGCGATGCGCACGCCCATGTCGCTGAGCGCCTGCAGTGCCTGCAGCGGGCGTCCCGCCGAGCCCATCACCGCAGACTCGGTCAGCTCCAGTTGGAGGAGATGCGGGGCCAGGCCGCTCTCGGCGAGCACCTCGGCCACGTCGGCCACCAGGTCGGAGTCCCACACCTGCCGTACGGCCACGTTGACGCTGACGAAGATGGGCGGCTCGCCGGGGTGGTCGAGCTGCCAGCGGCGGGCCTGCCGGCAGGCGGTGTTCAGCGCCCAGCGGCCGAGCTGCACGATCGAGCCGTCCTCCTCGGCCAGTCCGATGAACCGATTCGGCGTCAGCGTGCCGAACTGCGGGTGATGCCAGCGCACCAACGCCTCGACCCCGGACAGGCGTCCGTCCTCCATGCCCACCAACGGCTGGTAGTCCAGCACGAATTCGCCGCGCTCGATGGCGGGGCGCAGGGTGGAGGAGAGGGCCTGACGGGTCATCCGGTGCGCGTTGCGCTCGGGGTCGAACAGGGTCCAGCGGGCCTTGCCGTCCGCCTTCGCCCAGTACAGGGTCGTGTCCGCCGCCTGCATCAGACCGGTGGCCGTCGTACCGGCCGCGTGGCGTTCCACGACCCCGATGGACGCCGTCAGGGACAGGTGCTGGCCCGCCAGGTCGAAGGGGGCCTCCAGGGACTTGAGCGCCGACTCGGCCAGATCCGCGAGCTGTTCGGTGCCGGTGGAGTCCTCGACCAGCAGGGCGAACTCGTCGCCGCCCAGGCGGGCCACCAGGGGCGTGGCCGCGCGGGCGTACCCCGCCTCGTCGGCGACCCGGGTCAGGCGCTCGGCCACGGCCGCGAGCAGCCGGTCGCCGACGCGGTGGCCGAGGGTGTCGTTGACGGCCTTGAACCCGTCGAGGTCCAGATAGCACAGGCCGATCCGGCCGGTGCCGCTCTGCTCGTACGACTCCGCCTCCAGCGCGGCCGAGAGGCGCTCGAAGAACAGGGTGCGGTTGGGCAGCCGGGTCACCGGGTCGTGCATCTGCAAGTGCCGTAGCCGCGCCTGGAGTTCACGGCGGGCGCTGATGTCGGCGACCGTCAGCAGGACGCCGGGCTCGCCGTCCGTGCGCGGCACGCCGGGCTCGCCGCTCAACGGGGCCACGGTCACCTGCACCCACACCGAGTGCCCCTCGGGGTGCTTCAGCCGACGGGTGCAGCGCAGCCGGGCCTGCCGGCCGCGCAGGACCTCGCGGTAGGCGTGCCAACTGCGGGCGTCCGAGGCCAGGTCCACCAGATCGGCGGCGACCCGGCCGGTGAGGGTCTCCGAGTCGGTGCCGAGCAGCTCCCCGAAGGCCGCGTTGGCACGGACGACGAGTCCCGCGCGGTCCACGACGGCCATGGCGAGCGGGGCGGCCGCGAAGACACGGTGGTAGGTGGTGTGGTCACTGTCTGTTACGGCTGACCGGTCGAGGTCTGCCGCGGGCGTCGGCCCTTCGGACGTTCCGCTCACCGCTCGCTCCCGCAGTGCACTCGATCTCTGTCGTGCCTGTCCGTGCCTGTCCGTGCCGGAAAGTGTGCCGATCATAGAGGCTGGCCCCAAGGGCTTCCAGCCACTCTCCAGTGTCCCGGATCGAGCACACTTTCTGACAGATCGTTTCTGCCCGCACCTGGACGGCTTCTTCAGGCCCCCGACCAGTTGTGACGTTCCGTGAGTGTTTCGGGGTGTCGGGCGCCGGAGCACGCCGGAGCGCCTGAGGGCGCGCTCACCCTTCTGGTGCCGGAAAACAGGGCAATACGCAACAAACTCCCTCAGCCTGGAACGCGGGTCCCGCGAACCGCGTCCGGAGGAGTCAGTCCGTGGCCAAGCTGCGCAGCACCGCCGCCGTGTGCACCACGCTGTCGGCGCTCGCCGCCACCTCGATCCTCTCCGGCCCCTCGGCCGCCGAGCCCTTCTCCACCACCCCCTGCGCCCTGCACCGCACCGACGCCCACCACTCGGAGGGCCTCGACACCTGGAACCCGGACTACACCCGCCCGACCGGGACCCTCGACGCCGTCCTGGTCTACCTCTCCTTCCCGGACGCCGCCCCGCGCACCACCCCCGCCCAGCTGACCGCCGACCACTTCCCGGCCACCAGCCGCTACTACGAGCAGGCCTCCTACGGCCGCTTCACCCTGCGCCCGCACCCGCTGAACCACTGGCTGCGCATGCCGAAGCCGTCCTCGGCGTACGCCATGAAGCGCGACTGGAGCCCCGAGGACCGCGCCGCCTATCTGCGGGACGCGTTCACCGTCGCCGACCCCGAGGTGGACTTCTCCCGCTACCAGGTCGTGTACTTCGTCGCCGACCCCGACGCGCCCGGCGTCGACTCGGACGCCACGAAGGTGGTGAACCTCGACACGCCCGTGCACGTGGACGGCACGGACGTCCGCCGGGTCGTCACGGTCTTCGAGAAACACCCGCCGGACCGCCTGGTCCTCGCCCACGAGACCGGCCACGTCTTCGACCTGCCCGACCTCTACCACCGCCCGGTCGACGGCAAGGGCGACTGGGACACCTACGTCGGCGACTGGGACCTGATGGGCAGCCAGTTCGGTATTTCGCCCGACCTGTTCGCCTGGCACAAGTGGAAACTGGGCTGGCTGGATCCGCGCCAGGTGGTGTGCGTACGCGGCACGAGGGCGACCCGGCTGACCCTGGAGCCGCTGGAGGCCGGCCCCGGCGTCCCGGTGCAGGGCACGGCGGGCGCCCCGGCCTTCGGTCTCGGGCACGGCGTGAAGCTGGCGCTCGTACGCACCGGCCCGGACAGCGCCCTGGGCTTCGAGGCGCGCATCCGGGCCGGCAACGACCGGGCCGGTTGCCGGGAGGGCGTGCTGGTGTACCGGATCACCAGCGGCGCTGAGTCCGGCGCCGGCCCGGTGGAGGTCGTGGACGCCCACCCGCACACCGCGGCCTGCTGGGAGAACTCGGTCTACCCACCCCTCGCCGACGCCCCGGTCGCCCTGGGGGAGAGCTTCACCGTGCCCGGGGAGGGCGCGAAGGTGGAGGTGGAGGGCCGGACGGCGTCCGGGGCGTGGACGGTGAAGATCACGCCGGGACTGAAGGGGGACTGAGGGCCGAGTGCCGTGTGCGCGAGTGCCGTGTGTATACGAAAACGGCGGGCCTGATTCTTTCGAATCGGACCCGCCGTCCTCTTTCGCGTGCGCCGCCAGGGACTCGAACCCCGGACCCGCTGATTAAGAGTCAGCTGCTCTAACCAACTGAGCTAGCGGCGCCTGCTGACGTCGTAGACATTAGCATCCTGGTCGGCGGGAGGAAAAATCGATATCCGCACCGCCGCCCTGGCCGCCCGCACGGCCGCCCAGAGCACGACTTCTGGGCCCGGCAACCAGGGATGACGCTCGTCCGGCGCCACCAGCCAGCGGCAGTCGCCCGCACCGGGGCCCTCGCCCGCCGGGGCCGGGACGGTCACCGCGTCGCCGGTGCCGTGACACAGCAGCGGCGGCACCGCGTCCGTACGGTGCGACCCCCACTCCTCCCAGGCCAGCAGCGAGGGCAGCCGCTGGGCCGTGCCCGGGGCGGCGAACAGCAGCATGCGGCCCCGGAACATGGCGACCGGGCCCGAGCCCGGCCCCTCGTCCCACAACTGGTCCAGTATCCGGCGCCCGAAGATCGCGGGGGCGCTCACCACGTCGAAGGCGGTGCCGCAGGGCAGGACGACCGGAGCGTCCGGGTACTGCTCCCAGCGCGCCAGCGTGCTCCGGGGGTACGTTCCCGCCGAGGCGAGCCAGGCGACGCCGTCGGAGGTGACTCGGGTGGCGTTCGGTGCGCTGCTCATGCCACCTACATGTACCGGGTGTGAGCGGGCGGTTCTGCTGAGTTGCCGAAAGACGGGACAACGAGGGTGGGGGAGGAGTATCTTGCCCGCCCGGCATATGCCAGGCGGGTTGACTCAACGCGTCATACGGGGTCGGGGGACGTCCGCCCCTCGCCGTTGCCCCGCATCAGGTCCCGCCCGAACTCGACCATCTTCTTCGCGTAGTCCTCGGTCCACTCCGCGCGCTCGGCGATGTCCGCGGGGGTCAGCCGGTCGAAGCGGCGCGGGTCGGCGAGCTGGGCCGCCGCGACGGCCTGGAACTCCACGGCCCGGTCGGCGGCCGCGCGGAACGCCTGGGCCAGCTCCGTCGCCCGGGCCAGCAGCGCCCGCGGATCCTCGATCGACTCCAGGTCGAAGAAGTGCTCGGGATCGCCGGCCGCCTCCGCGGGCTCGAAGATGAGGGGCGCGGGGCGTAGCCGCGGTTCGTTACGACGCGGCGTGGGCTCCGCCATGTCTTGTCTCCTCCTCGTACGTCGCGCTGGGGCACCGCCTTCAGGTGGGCCACCGTCCATTGTCCCGCGCCCCCGCAAGGGGCCCGTCACGGCCGCCAGACCACCCGGTGCTCGCCGAGGTGGGCCAGCACCGCGTGGTTCGCCTCCCAGCCGTCAGGAAACTTCACCAGCGTGCCCAGCTGGACCGGTTCCGTGGACGGGTAGTCGTCCAGGAGGTCGCCCACCCCCGCCCGGCAGACCACGATGCACGCGTGGCGGTGGCGGGAGGCCAGGACGCACAGGCGGCCGGTCTCCAGGTGGAAGGCGGTGGCGTCGGGGCGGCCGGAGAGAGGATGCAGGACGACCGTCACGTCGTACTCGCGGCCCTGGAGCCGGTTCGCCGTGTCGACCGTCACGTCCGCCACGCCCAGCTCGGCGAGCGCCGCGCGGACCGCCGCCGCCTGGTCGCGGTGGGCCGTGCCGACGGCGATGCGGTCGGCGGTGAGGGGGGTGGGATCCGGTGAGCGTTCCGAGGTGGCCGCGCCGCCTCTGTCCAGCAGGCGGCGGACGACCGTCGCCACCGCCCGGACCGCCTCCGGGTCCGTGCGCGGGGTGTGCCGGGCGGGCAGCTCCAGCAGGCCCCAGCCGGACCCGGCGGCTTCGTCGATCACCCGGTCCGGGCCGGAGCCGTCCGACGGGACGGCGAAGGCGAGGCGGCGGTCGCCGTGGTCGGTGCCGCTGCGGAACGGGGTGTACGGGTAGAACGCGTCCGAGACCAGCGGGGCCGCCGAGGCCGGGAGCCGCCAGGAGACCGGGAGGCGGTGCTGGGGGAGGGCCGGGTTGTGCGCCAGGAGCGTGGTGACGGCCGAGGCCGAGGGGTCGTACGACAGGCCCGCCCACTGCTCGCTGCCGACGATCGCGAACGGGTCCAGCTGCCCCGGGTCACCCACGAACAGCGCCCGCTCGAACAGCCCGGCCACGGCCAGCAGCGAGTCCGAGCGCATCTGGTACGCCTCGTCCACGATCGCGTGCCGCCAGGGCTCGTCCACCTTGACGTGCGCCCACTTCGCCGCCGTGGAGAGGACGACCGGCAGGCCGTTCAGGTCGGCCGCCTTCGCCGACGTACGGACCTGGGGCAGGGCGTCCAGCGCCGGGTCGTACGCGTCCGTGTCGCTGCTGTGCAGCCGGCCGACCGGCAGCTCCGGGTTCTTCTCGGCGAGGCGCAGGACCAGGTCGTCCACCTGGGCGTTCGTCTGCGCCACCACCATCAACGGGCGCCCCGCGTCGGCCAGTTCGAGCGCCGCGCGAACCACCAGCGTGGACTTGCCGGCACCCGGCGGGGAGTCCACGACCACGCCCCGCTCGGTGCCGTGCAGGGTGTCGCGCAGGATCGCGTCGGTGGCGCGGGCGGCCGCGGCTCCGGGGGCGAGGCCGACCGCCGGCACAGGGCTCACGGGACTCACAGCATGTCCTCCTCGGTGACGGCGTCGGGCGCCTCCGGTACGGCCTCACCCGGCGGGCCGCCGTGCGTCCAGGGGGTCTCCTCCGGGTCGGGCAGCTTCGCGCCGCCGCGCTGCTCGTGCTCGAAGAGCGTGCAGCAGATCCGGTCGCCCTTCTCCGGCACCGACCCGGGCTCGGGCTCCTTGCCACGGCCCATCTTGTCCAGCACCCGCAGGACCAGCACGCCCTCGGTCTCATACCCGACGAACTCTGCCGCCTGCGGTTTTCCGCCCAGCGAGCGGTACACCTTCGCCCGCTCCGCGAGATGCGGCCGGTCGTCCGTGCGGACCGTCACCAGCGGGCGCGGGCTCGGCCGCCTGCCCTCGCTGTACGCCATGACGACATCGATCACCTCGCCCGCGAACGCCTCCCCGGCCAGCCGCCGCCCGGCCATCACCAGCGGGTCGTCCAGCGCCTCCTGCGCCTCCAGCCGGGCCTGCTCACGCTCGCGCGTGGCCAGCTTGTTCGCCGCCGTCACCGCGTCGTCCCGGCGTGGCTGCGGGGGCTCGCCGGCCAGTACCCGGTCCCGGTGGCCGGTGAACGACCAGCGGTCCCGGGTCCAGCGCTCCTCGGCATGTGCGCCCTCCGGCAGTGCCCGCAGCAGGTCCAGGCCCCGCCACACCGCGTCCCAGGTGGGCCGGGTGCGGCTCTCCACCAGGTCGCGGATCTCCCGCTCGGCCGCGGTGAGCGCGGCCAGCCGGTCGTCGGCGGCCACGGCGTCCTCGGCGGCGGCGAGGGCGGCACGCGCGCGGTCGTAGCGCTCGATGGCCGGAGCCAGCAGCCTGTTGTCGAACGCCGGGTCGGTGGCCGGGCCGGCCGGCGGGCACCGCAGCTGGCCGTCGGCGTCCCGCGCCAGCTCGGCCTCGCGCGCGGCCTCGGCGCCGGAGGTGCCTTCCGGCGGGTCGATCCACGCGAGCAGCGCGCCCAGGTGCTGGTCCTCCAGGCTGGACTGGCCGGTCGCCCAGTGCCGGGAGAGCACGTCGGTGAGGGCGAGCAGGAGCGAGGAGTCGGGGACCCGGGCCCGCTCGCCGTAGTGGGTCAGCCAGCGGCCCAGCAACGGGATGTGGGGCGGCGCCGGATGGGGCGTCTCCGGGTCCTGCTCGGCCGTACGGCGAAACCGCGTGGAACGGCCCAGCAGCCGTACGAAGTCCAGGCCCGCGCGGCTCGGCATGATCAGCTGGGGCGCGTCCGCGCAGAGCTCCACCTCGACCTTGACCCGCTTGCCGGTCTCCGCGTCGGTCTCGGTGCGCTCGGCCGCCTCCACCGCCTGGGCGTAGGAGTCGATGTACGGCAGGACGACGTCGGCCAGGTCGGCGAGGAACCCGAACCGCAGATCGCGGTCGCGCGGCTGCGGCACGACCAGCAGACGGGGCGCGTCGCGGTCCGTGCCGACCAGCGCGCCGAGCGGGGCACCGGCCTCACCGGCGGTGGTGAGCGGCACGAACACCAGCGGGCGGTCGGACAGATGCCGGTGCCGGACCGTCGCGACGGGCTGGGCCCGGCCGGTGTCGACGGCCTCGAGCCGGGCCAGGGTGGTGATCAGCGACACGCGGCTGCCCCCTCCAGCGCCTCGGCACGCAGCGCGGCCGCCCGGCGCAGGGCCGACACCGCGGGGTCGTCCGGGTCGCCGCTCTCGCCCCGGGCCGCCGCGAGGACGTCCCCGACGGTGGCCAGACCGCCCAGTTCGGCGCGCAGCGGCCGGCCGAGGCGGGTGACGGCGTCCGCCTCACGCGCGCGTTCCCGGCAGTGGAAGGCCAGTTCGCACGCCGACAGACACTCCGGCGCGTACGTCGCCGGGACCGCCGCCACGGCCGCGGACAGCTCTTCCGAGGGCCGGTCGGGCGCGAAGCACGTGCCCTCGGGCAGGGCCTCGGCGATCTCCTCGATCCGGGTGAGCCGGGCCAGCTGGCGGGCGGTGACGGCGCGCTGCTTGCGCACGTCCACGGCGGAGGCCGCGGCCAGGTTGGAGAAGTCCTTCGGGCACACCAGCAGCACCCGGTGCCGTACGCGCGGGGCCGGGGCGCTGTCACCGGCGAGCCCCTCCGGCTCCGCGTCGAGGCGGGCGGCCACCTCCTCCAGCGCCAGCACGTACACCGCCGCCTGGCGGGCCGCCGCGCCGACCTTCGCCGGGTCCGCCGCGCCGTCCAGCATCGGGAAGGACTTGATCTCCACCACCGACCAGCTGCCGTCCGGGTGCACCACCACCGCGTCCGGCTCCAGGAAGGCGAGCGAGCCCGCCACGTCCAGCGCCAGCATCGGATGGTCGAGGAGCGTCCAGCCACCCGCGCGCGTGGCCTCGCGCAACGCCAGCGCCGTACGCGCCGTACGCCCCTCGGGGCCGTGTGCGGTCAGGTCGGGTACGGCGGCCCCCTCGGGCGGCTCGGCGCCCGGGTCGAGGCGGGCGTGCGCCAGGCGCAGCAGCTCCGCGCCGCCGTCCGCCTTCACTCGGGCCTCGAACGCGTTGCCCCGGGTCAGCGCGAACTGCGACTGCCCGAAACCCGACGGCGCGCCGAGCGCGCTCGCCAGCCGCGCCTTGTCCACCCCGGCGCCGTCCAGGATCGCCCGCCGACGGCACCCGGGGTTGGCGGCGAGCGCCGCGAGGGCGCGCGCGTCCAGGGCCTTGGCCGGTACGTCGGGACCGCGCAGCTCAGCGAGCCGTTGCCCGAGCCCCTTCCCCCTCGTCGCTGGGGGAGGTGTCCGATCCGGCCCCGGCGTCGAGCTGCGACTGGCGCTGCCGTGGAATTCGCTCACCCGCGGAAGTCTGGCATCCGCCACTGACAATCGGGGAACCCGTGGCACCCGCGACGGCTGTGGTGCGCGGGAACAGGCGGGCCCGGAGGCGGTCCAGGCCCCGCATCACACGCGGCGCCAGCAGAGAGCCGACGCCCATCACGGCGATGCCCGCGACCGCGTCCAGCAGGTAGTGGTTGGCGGTGCCCATGACCACCAGCGCGGTGCCCAGCGGGTAGGCGACACCGAGAGCCTTCGCTACGCGCGTGCCGCCGTGCCGCCACAGCATCACCCCGCACCACAGCGCCCAGCCGACGTGCAGACTCGGCATCGCCGCGTACTGGTTGGTCATCCCACCCATGCCGCGCGGCGCGCTGGCCTCGCCGCCCCACCAGCCGTACGAGCTGAAGTGCGCCATGGTGTCCACGAAGCCGTGCCCGGCGGACAGCAGTCGGGGCGGGCAGGTCGGCAGCAGGGTGAAGCCGATCAGACCGATGAACGTGGACGTCATCAGCCAGGTGCGGGCCCGCCGGTAGTGCTCGGCGCGGGCCCGGAACAGCCAGATCAGGATGGCGGGCGTGACCAGGTAGTGCAGCGAGGCGTACCAGAAGTCCGCCGGTACGCCGAGCCAGGGCTCGCGCGTGAACAGCCGGTTGAGCGGGTGCTCGGCGTTCAGGTGCAGCGCCTTCTCGAGGCGCAGGATCGCCAGTCCGTGGTCGACGGCGGAGGTGACGTCACCGCGCGCGAGGAGGCGTCCGGCCGAGTAGCAGCCGTAGACCAGGAGGATCAGCGGCAGCTCGGTCCACCAGCGCAGCCGGGTACGCGGGACCGCCTCGGTGCCCGGTGTCTCGGTCTGCGGCATCCGATCGCCCTCCCCCTCGTCATGCTGTGCGGTGCGCCCCGGCGGGCGACCGTGCCACTTTACGGTGTCCGTACATCGCCCACGCGGTCGCTCCCTCCTCGCTCGAGGGCCGCCCGAGCGTTCGCCCAGGCACGCGCCCGCGTGGGGCGCTCAGCCCTCCAAGACGCCGGGAGCGACCGCCGGGTTGCCCCGGCGCGCGGTGAGCGATGATGGAGGGGTTCCCTTCGCATCCGGAAAGGTCTCCCATGGCACCGCGCATCCTGCTGGCCCGGCACGGACAGACGGAATGGTCACTGTCCGGCAAGCACACCGGCAGGACGGACATCCCGCTGCTGGAGGAGGGCCGGCGCGGGGCCAAGCTGCTCGGCGAGCGCCTGCACCGCGCTCCGCTGGACGGCCTGCCGGACGCGGAGGTGCGCACCAGCCCGCTGGTACGCGCGCGTGAGACCTGCGAACTCGCCGGTTTCGGCGACCGGGCCACCGCCTGGGACACGCTCATGGAGTGGGACTACGGCGCCTACGAGGGCCTGACCCCGGCCCAGATCCACGCCCAGCGCCCGGACTGGCTGATCTGGCGCGACGGCGTCCCGGAGGGCGAGACCATCGCCGAGGTCACCGCGCGCGCGGACGAGGTGGTCTCCTGGGCACGCTCGGCCGACCGCGACGTCCTGATCTTCGCCCACGGCCACATCCTCCGCTCCATAGGCGCGCGTTGGCTGGGCCTGCCGCTGGACTTCGCCGCGCGGATACGCCTGAACCCGACGTCGCTGTCCGTGCTCGGCTGGGCGTACGGGGAGCCGGCGATCGAGAGTTGGAACGATCTGGGACATCTGACGTCCTGAACGATCCTCAGACCCTCCCTGTTCTCGGCACAGAAGCATGCCGATCCAGAAACTCGGAGACCCCGGACGCCCGCCGGTGCGGCAGCAGAACCCGCGCCGTGCCCGCCAACATGCTCTGGATCCGCGACGACTGGACCTGGTCCAACAGCGACAGCACACGCATCCCGGCGGCCGCCGCCTCGTCCGGCCGCCCCTCACGCGCGAGGTCGTCCGCCAACTCGGCCGTGTAGAGCGCGATGTTGCGCGTGAAGTGAGGATCCTGCAACTCGGTGGCGCGATACGCGTGCCGTGAGGCCCGCCGCCAGTCGCCCAGCATGGACCAGCACTGCGCCTCCAGCCCCTCCAGCTCGGCCTCGCCGTAGAAGCTCATCCACTCGGGGTCGGCGTCCGAGTGGCCGCGGGCGAAGAGGGCCTGGGCCCGGGCGAGGGCCTGTTCGCAGCCGGTGCGGTCGGCGAGGCCCGCCCAGCCGCCGGCCTCGCGCAGCGCGAGCAGGGACATCAGGCGCGCGGAACCCAGCGGAGCGCCCGCGCGCTGGGCGGCCTGCGCCGCGCGGACCGCCTCCCGGGGCCGGCCGGCGTCCCGCGCCAGGAACGCGGTGTTGCAGAAGGCGTGCGCCTCCAGCCCCGGATCCCCGGTCATGCGGGCCGTGGCCAGCGCCTCCGCGTAGTGCGAGCGGGCATCGTCGAAACGGCCGGAGTCATGGGCCAGCCAGCCCACGGAGATGGCGAGTTCACCGGCGCCCGAGTGCAGACGGTCGGCGGTGGTCTGCCGGGTCGCGCCGGCGTCCAGCAGCTCGTAGGCCGCGCGCAGCGGAGCCGCCGCGCGCCGGTAGAGCCCGTCCGCGCCGTGCCGGTCGTCGAGCAGCCGGATGCGGCGCACGGCCTCCTCCAGGGCGGTCGCCTCGGACGTGCCGGGCCGTCCGGGGCGCCCGACCGCGGCCGCGGCGTCCGTGGTGGGTCCCAGCGGGCCCAGCGTGACGGCGGCCACCGTGGCGCCTCCGCCGGTCATGAATGCGCGACGCAGCACGTCGCTCTCCTCGTGGTTCAGGTGGTCGTTCTCGTACGGCTCGTGCGGGTCATACGGTTCGAAGGCCCCCCGTGACTCACCGGGCGCGTCCGCGGCGGGGCGCGCCGCCCGGCCGCGGACGGACGAGCGGGGCGCGAAGCCGAGGTCGGTGAGCGTGCGGCCGGGGAACATGTGCAGGAACACCCGCTCGTACGCGTAGTTCGGGCAGCGGATCTCGCCCGCCTCGACCCTGCCGACGTAACGCGCGTCACAGCTCACCCGCTCACCGATCTCGCGCGCGGCGCGCCGTACGAGCGCCGCGAACTCGGCCGGTGAGCGCCTGCCGCGCAACTGCCGGAAGGCGAGGTTGGGCCGTAGTGGCCGTTCGGGCTGTGACGAGGTCACGGTTGACGACGCCATGGCCGGGTCCTCTCGTGCGAACCGTCGAACCGGGCATGAACGTACCTGCTGTGACGGACCCGCCACGCGGTGTTTGGCTACAAACCGGATATCTCATCCACGATCTGCCATGAAGTGCCATCCTTTGCGGCGCACTTGTGCCGTAGCCGTTGACGGACTCGCGCGTTGGTCCGGTTGGACCCGCAACAGTGCTGTGTGGTGGAGGCCGGGATGGAGACCAGCCAGAGCAACGAACCTTGTACGTCGCCGTCGTCGGACGCAGCGGACGACGCGGGCGCGGAAGTGTGCGACCTCGTGACGGTGCCCGCCCGGCAGGGACTGGAGGCGGTCGACATCCTGCGACGCGGCTCCGGCGACGCGATGGGCCCCGTCCTGCACGACGACGGCTGCGACACCCTCGGTTTCCTGGTCCCGGCCGGCACCGCGGCCTGCTGGGACGTGCCGGGCAGCACCTGCACGGAGACCGACGGACGCGGCATGAGACTGACCCCCGAGCCGCCGGTGGAGGGCTCGGACTGGCTGCTGCCGCCCGGTGAGGCCGACCTCGCCACCGATCCGGTGGTGCTGCGCAAGGCGCTCGGGGAGGCGGCCCGGCTGATCGAGGCGGCCGACAGCCGCCGGTGAGGCACCCGGCCCCGGTACCTGCGAAAATGGGCCGGTGGGCAGGTCCAGGAACAACACGCGGCGCAGGTCGGCGGCCGCCGAGGCCGTCGTGGAGGCGGTCGACGGCGGGCTCGCCGAGCTCGTCCCCGACCCCGACCGCGGCCGGGCCTGGACCCTGCTGATCGACGGCGCCCCGCAGTCGCACGTCGACCTGGACGACCCGGCGTACCTCTCCTTCGAGTACCAGCGCCGCCTCGGCCATGTCATCGACCTCGCCGCCGCGCCCGGCAAGCCGGTGCACGCCGTGCACCTCGGCGGCGGGGCGCTCACCCTCGCCCGCTATGTCGCCGCGACCCGGCCCCGCTCCACCCAGCAGGTCGTCGAGCGGGACGCGAGCCTGGTGCAACTGGTGCGCCGGGAGCTGCCGTTGGATCCGAACGCCCGGATCAGGGTGCGTGCGGTGGACGCGCGCGTGGGGCTCGGCAAAGTGCCGGACGGGTGGGCGGACCTGGTCATCGCCGATGTCTTCAGCGGCGCGCGCACCCCGGCCCACCTCACCTCCACCGAGTTCCTGGACGAGGTCCGCCGGGCGCTGAAGCCCTCCGGGGTCTACGCCGCGAACCTCGCCGACGGCCCGCCGCTCGCGCATCTGCGCGGCCAGATCGCCACCGCCACCGCCCGGTTCGCCGAGCTCGCGCTGATCGCCGACGCGGCCGTGCTGCGCGGAAAACGCTTCGGCAACGCGATCCTGGTCGCCTCCGACGCCCCGCTCCCGCTCGCCGAACTCACCCGCCGCGCCGCCTCCGACCCGCACCCGGGCCGGGTCGAACACGGCAAGCCGCTCACGGACTTCACGGGCGGCGCGCTGCCGGTGACGGACGATACGGCGGCGGCCTCCCCGGCACCACCGCCCTCGGTGTTCCGCTGAGCGCTCCGCTCGACCATGAAGGCCGCCCCCGCCGTGCTCCGGCCGGGCGGCCGTTCAGTAGGTGCCCACCTCCACATGCGGCGGACCGTCGTGCCAGGTGCAGAACACCGACACCCGGTCCGCGCCCCGGCTGAACTCCACCCGGATCCAGGTGTCGGTCTTCCACACCTGCATCGACCAGCCGGACCCCGGTGTCGCCGAGACGAACGTGGCACTGGACGCGCCCAGGTCGAACACCGCCCGGCCGCCGTCGGTGTCGTACGCCTTGACCTGGCCGGAGGCGGTGGCGGATACGCTCGGGGTGCGTGCAGGAGTGGGGGTCGGGCGGGGTGAGGGGGTGGGGGAGGCGGACGGCGGCGGCGGGGGCGCGGGCGTCGTGGCTCGGTCCCTCGCGTCGGCCGCCGTGATCGGCAGGGCGCGCGGCGGGTCGTACGCCGTCCCGGCCATGACCGTGTGCACACCCCACCACGACAGCGTGACCGCCGCTCCCGTCGCGAGCAGCCACGCCATCACCGGTACGAGTCCTCTGCGCATCGCGGGCCATACTGCCTCACCACCCACACGGGTTGTCCACAAACCCCGAGTTGTCCACAGGCCCCGATCAGGTCCGGCCGCATGGCGTACGGTGCGGCGCATGGCAAGTGTGCTCGTGGTCGAGGACGACCAGTTCGTACGCTCGGCGCTCATCCGGCATCTGACCGACGCCGCGCACACCGTGCGCAGTGTCGGTACGGCGCTGGAGGCGCTGCGCGAGGTCGCCCATTTTCGTTTCGACGTGGTCATCCTGGACCTCGGACTGCCGGACCTGGACGGCTCCGAGGCCCTGAAGATGCTGCGCGGCATCACCGACGTGCCGGTCATCATCGCCACCGCCCGGGACGACGAGACGGAGATCGTCCGGCTGCTGAACGCGGGAGCGGACGACTATCTGACCAAGCCGTTCTCGGTCGAGCACCTCTCCGCCCGCATCGCGGCCGTGCTGCGCCGGGCCCGCTCCACCGGCGCCGAGACCCCGCCCTCGCCGGTCCTCCGGGTCGGCGGCCTGACCGTTGATCCGCTGCGCCGGCAGGCCGAGCTGGACGGGATCCGCCTCGACCTCACCCGCCGGGAGTTCGACCTGCTCGCCTTCCTGGCCGGCCGGCCCGGGGTCGTCGTCCCGCGCAAGGAACTCCTCGCCGAGGTCTGGCAGCAGTCCTACGGCGACGACCAGACCATCGACGTCCATCTGTCCTGGTTGCGCCGGAAACTGGGGGAGACCGCCGCCCGGCCCCGCTATCTGCACACCCTCCGGGGCGTGGGCGTGAAGCTCGAACCCCCGGCGGACCCCCTTGCGGACGGGCCGGCCCGATGAGGTGGGCCCTGGTCAAGGTCTGCCTGGCGGTCACCACGATGGTCGTGGTCGCCTTCGCCGTGCCGCTCGGACTGGTCGTCAGGGAGATGGCCCGCGACCGGGCGTTCTCCAACGCCGAGCGGGAAGCCGCCGCCGTCGCGCCCGCACTGTCCATCACCACCGACCGGGACAAGCTGGAGCGCGTGGTGGCCTCGGCCGGCGCCGACTCCGGGATGGCCGTGCACCTGCCCGCCGCCGACGGCCGCTCCGCGCTCGACCTGGGTAAACAGCGCGCCGCCGGCCGCGACATCGAGGCCGTACGGAGCATGGGCCAGGCCTCGACGACCTCCGTCCCCGGTGGCTCGACGCTGCTCCAGCCGGTCGCGCTCGGCTCCGGCACGATAGCGGTGGTCGAGGTCTACGTCCCCGAGTCCGAGGTGACCAACGGCGTCGGCACGGCCTGGGCGGTGCTCGCGGGCGTCGGCCTCGCACTGATCGTCGGCTCGGTCGCCGTCGCCGACCGGCTCGGGGTGCGCATGGTGCGGCCCGCGCGGCGGCTGGTCCAGGGCGCCCACGAGCTGGGTGAAGGCCAACTGGGCTCGCGGGTGCCGGAGGACGGCCCGACCGAACTGCGGCTCGCCGCCGTCGCGTTCAACTCCATGGCCGACCAGGTCGTCCAACTGCTCGCGAACGAGCGCGAGTTGGCGGCGGACCTCTCCCACCGCCTGCGCACACCCCTCACGGTCCTGCGGCTGAACGCCGCCTCCCTCGGCGCCGGACCGGCCGCCGAGCAGACCCGGGCCGCCGTCGCCCAGCTGGAGCGCGAGGTCGACACCATCATCCGTACGGCCCGGGAGGCCAAGCCGCAGACGGCCGCCGCCGGGCCCGGCGCCGGGTGCGACGCGGCCGAAGTGGTCCGCGAGCGCATGGAGTTCTGGTCCGCGCTCGCCGAGGACGAGGGCCGCAAGTGGCGGGTGGCCGGCGTCGAGAGACCGGTGCGGATACCCGTGGCCCGCGCCGATCTGGCCGCCGCGCTCGACGCCCTGCTCGGCAACGTCTTCCGGCACACCGCCGAGGGCACCGCCTTCGCGGTCGACGTGCACAACGCCGAGGACGCGGTGATCGTGCTGGTCTCCGACGCGGGCCCCGGCATATCCGACCCGGACGCCGCGATGGCCCGGGGGCGTGGCTCGGGGAGCGCCGGCTCGACCGGGCTGGGCCTCGACATCGTGCGCCGGCTCGCCGAGTCCACCGGTGGTGACGTGCGCATCGGCTCCTCGGTGCTGGGCGGCACCGAGGTGCGGATCTGGTTCCAGCTGGACGGACGCCGGACGCCGGTGCGGGGACACCGCGGCAGGGTGCGCCGGCGCCGATCGGGCAAACCGGTCCCGACTGGTCTCGACCATTAACCGTCCCCGATCCCTTCCTTAAGCGCACCCTAAGGTCTGCAACCGACGTCCCGATCAGGCCGTTTGTCCGATTCCGGCTCGCTAGCGTGCTGCCGCACCCCACCCCCGTGACCATCGAAGGCAGGCAGGCGCATGAGCACGCACCGGCGCAGGATCAGTGGCAGGAACAAGGCGATCGGAGGCCTCGTGGCCGCGGCCGTCGTCGGCGGCGGCGCGGTCCTGCTCACCGGCACCGCGAACGCGGCCGGGGTGAACGCCGCGTACACGAAGACCAGCGACTGGTCGACCGGTTACACCGCCCAGTACGTCGTCACCAACAACAGCGGCTCGCAGGAGAAGAGCTGGACGCTGGAGTTCGACCTCCCGGCGAACGCCAGGCTGAGCTCGCTGTGGAACGGCGAGTCGAGCGTGAGCGGTTCGCACGTCACCGTGAAGCCGGCGAAGTGGGACACCGAGGGCCTCGCCCCGGGGAAGTCGGTGACCGTCGGTTTCGTGGTGGACGGCAGCGGCGACCCGACGGGCTGTCGTATCGACAACAGTCAGTGCTCCGCGGACGGCGGCGCCACCCCCGAGCCCAGCGGCCGGCCCACCGGGACCCCGTCCCAGTCGCCGACCCCCACCCCGACGGCCACCAGCACCTCCACCCCCACCCAGAGCGCCACGCCGGCCCCGACCGCCAGCAGCACGACCGGTACCGGCAGCGGCTCCGGAACCACCACCTCCGCGGGCTTCGCCCCCTACGTCGACACCTCCCTCTACCCGGCCTTCGACCTGGTCGGCGCGGCGAACGCGACCGGGGTGAAGAACTTCAACCTCGCCTTCGTCACCGACGGCGGCGGCTGCACCCCCAAGTGGGGCGGTGTGACCGACCTGACCGGCGACGCCGTGGCCGCGCAGATCGGCTCCCTGCGCGCCAAGGGCGGTGACGTCCGGGTCTCCTTCGGCGGCGCCTCCGGCTCCGAGCTGGCCACCACCTGCTCCTCGGCCGACGCGCTGGCGGCGGCGTACGGCAAGGCGATCGACACGTTCAAGCTGACCAAGGTCGACTTCGACGTCGAGGGCGGCGCGCTGCCCAACACGGCGGCGAACACCCTGCGGGCGAAGGCGATAGCGAAGCTCCAGGCACAGCACCCGGGCCTGGACGTCTCCTTCACGCTCCCGGTGATGCCCGAGGGTCTCACCCAGGACGGCGTGAACCTGCTGTCGAACGCCAGGTCCAACGGCGTGAAGATCTCCACCGTCAACATCATGGCGATGGACTACGGCGCCTCGTACAACGGCGACATGGGCGACTACGCCCAGCAGGCCGCCACCGCCACCCAGGCCCAGATCAAGGGCGTCCTCGAGCTGTCGGACTCCGCCGCCTGGAAGGCCGTCGCGATCACCCCGATGATCGGCGTCAACGACGTCTCCTCCGAGATCTTCAAGGTCGACGACGCCACCCAGCTGGCCGGCTTCGCCAGGTCCAAGGGCCTCGGCGGCCTGTCGATGTGGTCGGCCGCCCGCGACAAGCAGTGCGCCGGCGGCGCGAAGAACTCCGCCGACCCCACGTGCAGCTCGATCGTCCAGGACCCATTCGCCTTCTCGAAGGCCTTCGGCGCCTTCAACTGACCTGGCCGTACAGGGCGCGTCCGCCAACAACTGGGCACCCTCACCACCAAGGACGCCGTACAGAAGGGCCCGTCGAAGCTCACCGCCGCGGGCGGCGGCATCGAGCACATCCGCGTGCGGAAGAGGTGCGGCCCGCCCCCACGGCGGGCCGCACCCCCGTCTTTCAGGCGGCGGAGCCCACCGGCGGCAGGGTCCCCGTACGCGCCGCCTCGCTGTACCACCACGCGCTCGACTTCGGGGTGCGCTCCAGCGTCGCGTAGTCCACGTAGACCGCGCCGAACCGCTTTCCGTAGCCGTACGCCCACTCGAAGTTGTCCATCAGCGACCACAGGTAGTAGCCCCGCACATCGGCGCCGTCGGTGATCGCCCGGCGGACCGCCGAGAGGTGGCCGTGCAGGTAGGCGATGCGCTCGGGGTCGTGGACGCGGCCGTCGGGGTCGGGCTTGTCGTCGTAGGCCGCTCCGTTCTCGGTGACGTACAGCGGCAGGCCCGGGGCCTCGCGGGTGTAGCGCGTGATCAGGTCGTACAGGCCCGTCGGGTCGATGCTCCAGCCCATCTCGGTGCGCTCGCCCGGCGTCTGGTGGAACAGCACGTCGTCGGCGCCCGGCCAGGGGGAGTGGTCGCTGGCGCCGTGGCCGTCCGCCCGCGGACCGGTGACCTCGTCGGAGGCGGCCGAGACCAGCGACGGGGTGTAGTAGTTGAGGCCCAGCGCGTCCAGCGGCGCGTTCGCCGTGCGCAGGTCGCCGTCGAGGACGTACGACCAGTCGGTGACCGAGGCCGTCGCGGCGAGCAGCGACTCGGGGTACGCGCCGTGCAGCATCGGTCCGTGGAAGACCCCGTTGGCCAGGTCGTCGATCCGGCGGGCCGCGGCCAGGTCGGCCGGGTCCTCGGAACGCGGCCGCACCACCGAGGAGTTGAGGCTGATGGCGATCTGGTTGCGGGCGGGCATCACCGCACGCAGGGCCGACGTGCCCAGACCGTGCGCCAGGTTGAGGTGATGGGCGGCGCGCAGCGAGGCCGCCGGGTCGGTACGGCCGGGGGCGTGGACGCCGGAGCCGTAGCCCAGGAAGGCGCTGCACCAGGGCTCGTTGAGGGTGATCCACTGCTCCACCCGGTCGCCCAGCGCCTCCCCGACCAGGTGCGCGTACTCGGCGAACCGCAGCGCGGTGTCCCGCTCCGGCCAGCCGCCCGCGTCCTCCAGCTCCTGCGGCAGATCCCAGTGGTAGAGGGTGAGCGCCGGCTTGATGCCGTGCGCCAGCAGCTCGTCCACCAGCCGGCGGTAGAAGTCCAGACCCCGCTGCACCGCCGGACCACGGCCGGTCGGCTGCACCCGGGACCAGGAGACCGAGAAGCGGTACGCCGTCAGGCCCAGCTCCGCCATCAACGCCACGTCCTCGCGGTAACGGTGGTAGTGGTCGACAGCGATGTCACCGGTCTCGCCGCCGGCCGTCCTGCCCGGCGTATGGCTGAAGGTGTCCCAGATCGAGGGGGTACGGCCGTCCTCCCGTACCGCCCCCTCGATCTGGTACGCCGAGGTCGCCGCACCCCACAGGAAGGCGGGCGGAAAGCTCACGGGGGACACGGAGGACACGGAGTCAGGCATGGAAGCGCTCCCATAGAGGGTCGTAGGAGACCGGTGAAGTGAAGGAGAGAAGAGGGGCCGGGACGACGCTGACCCGGCCCCTTGCGCGGAAGGCGGTCAGCCCTTGACCGCGCCCTGCATGATCCCGCCCACGATCTGCTTGCCGAAGACCGCGAACACGAGCAGCAGCGGCAGCGTGCCGAGCAGCGCGCCCGCCATGATCAGGGACTGGTCGGGGGTGTAGCCGCGGCCCAGCGCCGAGACCGCGACCTGCACGGTCGGATTGCCGTTCTGGGTGAGGACCAGGAACGGCCACAGGAAGTCGTTCCAGGTCTGGACGAACATCAGCATCCCGAGGACCGCCATCGCGGGCCGGGCCGCCGGGAACACGATGTGCCACACCACGCGCCAGCTGCTCGCGCCGTCCACCCGGGCCGCCTCGATCAGCTCGTCCGGCAGCGCCTGCATCAGGTACTGCCGCATGAAGAACACCCCGAACGCGCTCACCAGCGACGGCAGGATCACCGCCTGCAGCTGGTCGGTCCAGTCCAGCTTGGCGACCATCATGTACAGCGGGATGATGCTGAGCTGCGGCGGCACCATCATCGTGCCGATCACGATCAGCATCAGGGCGTTGCGGCCCTTGAACCGCAGCTTGGCGAAGGCGAACCCGGCGATCGTCGACAGGAAGACGATGGTCCCCGCCGAAACACCGGCCACGAACGTGGTGTTGACGAACGCCTTGCCCAGGTTGGCGTCGTTCCAGGCGATGTCCAGGTTGTGGGCGAGATTGGACCCGAACCAGAACGGCGGCGGGGTCTCGGCCAGCCGGTTGTTGTCGCGGGACGCGGCGATCGCCGTCCACACCAGCGGGAACAGCGAGCCGAGCGAGAACAGGATCAGGACCGCGTACGCGAGCGGGCCCGCGTGCAGCGTCCCGCCGGCCCGCGCCGCCTTCGGCCGCCGAAGCCGCCTGGGCTCCTTGTCCGTCGCCGCCTCGGTGGTCGGGGTCAGGGTCGTCGTCACGGCCGTACTCCTAACTACTCTCGCGCAGGCGGCGCGAGATGACGTAGTTGACGATCCCGATCACGATGAGGATCAGGAACATCGTCCAGGCGATCGCGGAGGCGCGGCCCAGGTGCTGGTTGACCCAGCCCTGCTCGTACAGGTACAGGCCGAGCGTCTGGAACTGGTGCTCGGCGCCGCCGGAGGCGCCCTTGTTGGCGTCGAACATCAGCGGCTCGCCGAACAGCTGCGAGGCGCCGATCGTCGACACGACACAGGTGAACAGGATCGTCGGGCGCAGCTGCGGCAGTGTGACGTGGAAGAACTGCTGCCAGCGGTTGGCGCCGTCCAGCGCCGCCGACTCGTACAGATCCTGCGGGACCGCCTGCATCGCCGCGAGGTAGATCAGCGCGTTGTAGCCGGTCCAGCGCCAGACGACGATCGAGGAGACCGCGATCTGCGAGGGCCACTTGTCGTTCTGCCAGTCGATGTGGCCGCCGCCGACGGAGTGCAGCGCCCAGTTGATCATGCCGTAGTCGCGGCCGAAGAGCAGCACGAAGACCAGCGACGCGGCGGCGATCGACGTCGCGTACGGCGCCAGCATCACGACCCGGAAGAAGGTCGAGGCGCGCAGCTTGTAGTTGAGGATGTGGGCCAGCCCCATCGCCATCGCCAGCTGCGGGACGGTGGAGATGATCCCGATGGTCAGGGTGTTCTTCGCCGCGTTCCAGAAGAAGTCGTCGTCGAAGATCCGGGTGTAGTTGTGCAGCCCCGCCCACTGCATGTCGGTGGGCGCGGTCAGCTCCACCGTGTGCAGCGAGGCCCAGCCCGTGTAGATCAGCGGGAACAGGCCGAAGGCGACGAAGAGCAGGAAGAACGGGGAGACGAAGGCGTACGGACTGAAGCGCACGTCCCGCTGCCAGCGGCGGGACAGCCGCGCCCGCCGCCGCTCGTCGCCGCCGGACATGCCGGATCCGGCGCCGGAGCGGGCCGGGGCCGCGCCCCCCTCCTTGACGGGGGGCGCGGCGGCGTCGTGCCGGGTGGCCATGCCGGTCACTTCTCCAAGTTGTTGTCGATGGTCTTGGAGGCCGTGTTCCAGGCGTCCTCGGCCGACTTGCCCTTGGTGACGAGGATGACGCCGTTGTCCGTCAGGCCCTGCTGGATGATCTGGTCCTTCGGGCCGATCGGCTGGGTCGGGATGGACTTGGCGGCCTGGGCGAAGATCGTGCCGATCGGGGCGTCCCCGGTCATCTGGTTCTTCGCGCCGGTGACCTGGGACGTCGTGTACGCGGGCGGCGCGCTCGGGAAGCTGCCCTGGACGGCGAAGAGCTTGGCCTGCTGGGCGGGCGCGGTCAGCCAGGTCACGAACTTCTCGGCCTCGGTGACGTTCTTGCCGGACTTGGGCACGGCCAGGAAGGTGCCGCCCCAGTTGCCGGCCTGCGGCGCCTGGGCCACGTCCCACTGACCGGCGGTGTCCGCCTTCGACTTGCCCTTGATGTAGCCGAGCATCCACGGCGGGCAGGCCACGGAGGCGAACTTGCTGTTGGAGATCAGCTGGTCCCAGCCCGGCTGGAACTGCGGCTGCGACTGGACCAGCCCGTCCTTGGCGGCCTGGGCGGTCAGGTTGAAGGCGTTCCGCACGGCCGGGTTCGACTTGTAGATGACCTTGCCGGAGGCGTCGTAGAACTTCTGGCTCGCACTGCTGAGGATCGCGTTGAGCAGACCGCCGGGGGAGTCCATGAAGGTGGTGCCGCTGGGTGCCTTCTTCTTGTACTGCTCGCCGGTGGAGACGAGCTTGCTCCAGTCACCGGCCCACAGCTTGGACACCTGGTCGCGGTCGGTGGGGAGCCCGGCCGACTTGAACAGATCCTTGCGGTAGCAGATCGCCATCGGCCCGATGTCGGTGCCGAGGCCGACCGTCTGCCCGTCCTTGGTGGTGGCCTGCTGCCACTTCCAGTCCAGCCAGTTGGTCTTGTTCACGCCCTGGACCTTGGAGAGGTCCTCCAGCTTGCTCGCCTGGGTCTGGACGACCTCGGCGATGTTGCCGACCTCGACGGCCTGGATGTCCTGCAGGCCGCTGTTGGTGGTGAGGTGGTTGACCAGGGCCGGGTAGTAGTTCTCGTTCTTCTCGATCACGTTCTCCTGGATCGAGATGTTCGGGTGCAGCTTCTCGTACTCGGTGTAGAGGCCGGCCTCTTTGAAGCCCATGGTGCCGAACAGACCCAGGGTGATCGTGGTCTTGCCCTTGCCGCCGCCATCGCCCGAGGTGTCGGACTTGCTGCCGCTGTCCTTGGCGCAGCCGGCCAGCAGCCCCGTGGTCAGCGCGGCCACGGCCGCGAGGGCCCCCAGCCTGCGGGACCGGCGGATGCTCGTGCGCATTGCGTCCTCCTGTTGCCTGACGTGCCGACCCCCCGGCCAACTGCACTGTTGGGCCCGTCTGTTGCTCGCTGCGGCTCGGGCGGGGAACGTGCGGGATGTGTATGTGCCAGGTAGTGTGGGAGCGCTCCCACAAGTGATGTGTTGAAGAGTCGTCGGTTCGAGGCGGGGTGTCAAGGGAGATGACGCGGAGGAGCGCGTTCAGCTTCACTCTGTCGGGTGAGGAGAGGGGAACGTGCAGTGGAGAGTCGTACGGGTGTGTACGTTCGGTGATCGTGAAGCTGGTGGTGCAAGTCCAGTTGCTGCCGACGCCCGTGCAGGCGGCGGCACTTGAGGCGACCCTGCGCGCCTGCAACGAGGCCGCCGGCTGGGTCAGCGGCGTGGCTTTCGCGAAGGATGTGAAGAGAAACTTCGCGCTGCGCGAGCACACCTACGCCGAGATCAAGGCCCGGTGGGGGCTGGGTGCACAGGCCGCCCAGCACGTGATCAAGAAGGTGTGCGATGCGTACGCCACACTGAGGGCCAGTCTGAAGGCCGGGAACCTGGGCAGGCCGGGCTCGAAACGGTACCGCCGCGCTGTGGAGAAGCCGATCGCCTTCCGTGTACAGGGGGCACAACCGTACGACGACCGGATGCTGTCCTGGCAGATCGACCAGCGCCGGATCTCAGTCTGGACCGTGCAGGGGCGGGTGAAAGACGTGGCGTTCACCGCGTCCCCGGAGCAGCTGGCCACCCTGGCGTTGTACCGGAAAGGCGAGTCCGACCTGGTGTGGCGGGACGGCATGTGGTTTCTGATGGCCACCTGTGAGGTGCCCGAAGCACCGGCGAACTCCGACCCGGTGGACTTCCGCGGCATCGATCTTGGCATCGTGAACATCGCCACCACCAGTGACGGCGAGATCATGGCCGGGCGCGAGCTCAACCGCATCCGCGCGCGGGAGCGGAAGCTTCGTACCAAGCTGCAGAAAAAGAACACCCCGTCCGCCAAGCGCCGGCTGAAGAAACGCCGCCGTAAGGAGGCGCGGCGGGCGAAGGACATCAACCACAAGATCGCGAAACATGTGGTGGCCGAGGCTGAACGCACCGGTCGCGGGATCGCCCTGGAAGACCTTACGGGCATCCGCGAGCGGGTACGGCTTCGCAAGCCCCAACGGGCCGCCCACTCCAGCTGGGCTTTCGCCCAGCTGGGGTCGTTCATCGCGTACAAGGCCCGCCGGGCGGGGGTGCCGGTGGTGTACGTCGATCCGGCGTACACCTCGCGCACCTGTGCCGAGTGCGGGTACATCGGCAAGGCGAACCGGGTCTCGCAGGCCTGCTTCGCGTGCCGGTCCTGCGGATTCGTTGATCACGCGGATCGGAACGGCTCCCGCAACATCCGTGCCAGAGCGTGGGAGTTGTGGCGACGCGGGGCCCCGTCAACGGCCCCTGCCCCACCACCGCGTCAGCGGGACGGGGCTGGACGCAAACGCAGCGCCACCGCCAGTGGCGCCCGTTGTGCAAGCCCGTTGCTCTAGCGACGGATAGTTGACTTATCGGGCTGTTAATCGACGGGAGCCGACGGCGCCGGTCGACACAAACCAGCTGGCGGGGGCCCGGGGGCGGCAGCCTCCAGGGAACGGTCACCACAGTGAGCGGTGCTGTTACATTCGGCCAGCACAGAGGATGCGGCGGAAAGGCGGAGCCCATGGCAAGCCAGGGAGCGCGGTGCCGGGGCGGGGGTCGGCCCACGCTCGAGGAGGTCGCCGCCCGGGCCGGGGTCGGCCGGGGCACGGTCTCGCGGGTGATCAACGGCTCGCCCCGGGTCAGCGACGCCACCCGCGCCGCGGTCGAGGCGGCGGTCGCCGAACTCGGCTACGTCCCCAACACCGCGGCCCGCGCCCTGGCCGCCAACCGCACGGACGCGATCGCCCTCGTCGTCCCCGAGCCCGAGACCCGCTTCTTCGCGGAGCCGTACTTCTCGGACATGCTGCGCGGTGTCGGTGCCGAACTCGCCGACACCGAGATGCAGTTGCTGCTGACCTTCGCGGGCAACGACCGGGGCCGCCAGCGTCTGGCCCAGTACCTGGCGGCGCACCGCGTCGACGGCGTCCTGCTGGTCTCGGTCCACGCCGACGACCCGCTCCCCGATCTGCTGGCCCAGCTGGAGATCCCGGCCGTGATCAGCGGCCCGCGCTCGGCCGGCGAGACGCTCACCTCGGTGGACTCCGACAACTACGGCGGCGGCCGCTCGGCGGTGGAGCACCTGCTGGCGCGGGGCCGCACCCGGATCGCCCACATCACCGGCCGCCCGGACGTCTACGGCGCCCAGCGCCGCGTCGACGGCTACCGCGACGCCCTGCGCGATGCGGGGGTGGAGCTGGACGAACTCCTCGTGGAACCGGGTGACTTCACGGAAGAGGGCGGCCGCCGGGCCATGTCCGTGCTCCTGGAGCGGCACCCGGATCTGGACGCGGTCTTCGCCGGCTCGGACGTGATGGCGGCGGGCGCCCGCCGGGTACTGCGCGAGGCGGGCCGCCGCATCCCCGAGGACGTGGCCCTGATCGGCTACGACGACTCCGCCATCGCCCGCCACATGGACCCGCCCCTGACCAGCGTCCGCCAGCCCATCGAGGAGATGGGCCGCGCGATGATCGACCTCCTCCTGGCGGAGATCGCCGACCGCCGCCCGGCCGCGTCCCGGGGACTGGAACGACGGCACGCGGTGCTGGCTACGGAGCTGGTGGTGCGGGCGTCGTCGTAGCCCTGCTCGGTGTGGGACTCCGGTCAGAAACGGCCCCAGGCCACGAAGACGGCCAGGGCGATGTAGAGCAGGTCCACCGGGACGAGGTGGAACTCGTGGCGGCGGATGCGGGTGAGTGCGGCGCCGGTCATGAGCAGGACCAGGCCGGCGGCGGCCACGGGGACCAGGACCGGGGCGATGCCGAGGGCGGCGGGCAGGATCAGGCCCGCCGCGCCGAGGATCTCCAGGGTGCCGATGGCCTTGACGCCGCCGGAGCTGAAGTCCTCGACCCACTCCCCGGCGGCTCCGGCGGCGGCGATCTTCTCCTTCGGCGTGGCCAGCTTGTAGCTGCCGCCGAAGAAGTAGGCGGCGGCCAGCAGTCCGGCGACGATCCACAGAGCGACGTTCATGGGGTTTCTCCCTGCTGGGTGGTTGCCCGTGTGCTGTCGCCCCTCTAAGACAAGAGACCTCGGCGTCCTGTGAAAGGGAGAGATGTGATGCGCGTCACCGTGGGGGCGGACGCCTACGGATACCGGCCGCTGCTGTTCTCGATCGCCTACGGGATGACCGGTTCCGTGGGCGACGCCGAGGATCTCGTGCAGGACGCCTTCCTCGGCCTGACCCGCGCGCGCCGGGCGGGGACGGTGATCGCCGATGTGAAGGCCTATCTGGCCACGGCGGTGACGCGGCTCGGCATCAACCACCTGGGTTCGGCGCGGGTACGCCGGGAGACCTATGTGGGCGACTGGCTGCCCGAGCCGGTCGTCGTGACCGCCGACCGGTCCGCACCGGCCGAGCACGCCGAGCTGTCCGACGCGCTGTCGATGGCGTTCCTGGTGCTGCTGGAGGTCCTGACCCCGGTGGAGCGGGCGGTGTTCGTGCTGCGCGAGGTCTTCGGGTACGGCTACGCGGACGTGGCCGGGATCGTCGGCAAGTCCGAGGCGAACTGCCGGCAGATCTTCGCCCGCGCCCGAAGGCGCGTCGCCCCCGAAGGGCGGCCGGACGGCCCTGCGCCGGTGCTTCCGGTACGGCGGGCCGAGGGTGCGGAGCTGGCCCGCAGGTTCTTCGAGGCCGCCGACAGCGGTGACATGGACGCGCTGCTCGGCATGCTCGCTCCCGACGTGGTGTTCCAGGGCGACGGCGGCGGCAGGGCGCAGGCGTTCGGGACGTCGGTGGCCGAGCCGGGGCGCGTCGTCCGGATGCTCGTCGGCGGCTTCCGCCGGGTCCGGATGCTCGGGGCCGCCTTCCGGCCGGCCCGGGTCAACGGCCGGCCGGGTGCCGTGGCCTACGACGCCGAGGGGCGGGTGGCCAGCGTGGTCGAACTCGACATCGCCGACGGCCGGATCCGGGCGATCCACGCCCTGACCAATCCCGACAAGCTCGTCCACCTCGGCCCGGTCTCCGACATCGGGCTGTTGCCGGGAGGGTGATGCGAACCGGCGTACGGGCGGGGCCGGTAGCCCTGAGGTGACGTAGGAAACAGTTCGGCCGGTGGTCCGTTTCACGGGCCACCGGCCGAACTGATCAGGGTGAGTGAGGGGACTCGAGTACGACCCCGCCGACGGCAGCCCGCTCGCCGGCAGCGGACGTCCCTACCCGCACCCCGTGCTCCCGTGCGGGACAGCCGCCATCGAGGCCGAACGCTGCGGCCCCTACCGCGGCGCCTTCGGCCTGTGCACCGGGTGCGGGCTTCGGGGGTGCGGCCGACGGTGCTGCGCCGGCGGCGACCCCGACCGCGCCCACGAGTCCCGGTGCGCTCCGCGTGCCCGGCCCCTGGAAGTGGGTGTCCTGTCCACACCGCTGTGGCCACGTCGATCAGCCCGAAGTCCGGCCGAGCGTGCTGTACGAACCGGCCCCGCAGACAACCCCGATTGGTCAGCCTGCCCCCAACAGTCGGCGAGGGCCTGCGCGATGGCCGCAAGAGGTCCTACCTCCTGGGCCCTCGGCGGGGCCTTGGGTGGGCGGGCCGGCCGTCCGGCACGGTTCTCCGGACGGGCCGACACGCCGCGCTCCCGTGACACAGAGCCCGCGCACACGCCGACGGATACACCTGCCGGCCACCGCCCCTTCGCGGGCGTGCGTCGGCGCCCTACGCCGTGCGGCGGTCCTGAGCGGTGTTGCCGACGAGATGGGGCGAGCTGTCCGCGTTGAGGATCGCGCGTTGGAGCGCCCGGACCCCGGGGGAGGGCTCGAGGCCGAGTTCGGTCACCATCTGGTGCCGCAGGTTGCGGTAGACCTGCAAGGCCTGGACCCGGCGTCCGACGCGGTACAGCGCGAGCATCAGGTTGGCGTGCAGCTGTTCGTCCGTACGGTCGGCCGCGGCCTGGGCGACCAGCTCGCCCAGCAGCTCGTAGTGCAGGCCCAGGCGCAGCTCCGCGGCCACGCAGCGTGCGTATGCGGCCTTGCGCCGTTCCTCCAGTTCGACCCGGCACCGCTGCAGCAGGGGTCCGGTCTCGATGCTGGACAGCGCCGTGCCCTTCCACAGGGCGAGCGCGCGGCGGAACTGGACGGAGGCCGCCGCGTCGTCACCGGCTGCGGCGGCCCGGTGCCCGCGCTCGGTCAGCCGTTCGAACCCCTCCTGGTCGCTGCTCCAGGTGTGCGGGGTCAGGAGGTAGCCGCCGGGCCTGGTCCTGAGGACGGTCTTGGGATCCATGCCGGGTGCGGCGGCGGTGAGTGTCTCGCGGAGCTTGCTGATGTAGGTGTGAATGGCGGCGTTGGCCGTACGCGGCACGCGGTCGGGCCACAGTTCGCGGATGCAGTCGTCGAGGGCGATGGTCCGTCCCCTCTCGACGACCAGCAGAGCCAGCAACGTGGCGGGTTTGGCCGCGGTGGGCGTGATCCTTCTGCCCGCCACATGGGCGTCGAAAGGTCCAAGTATGGAGATGTTCACAGTTCCCCCGAGTGCTTAGTGGTTACTTACCACTTACTAGAGCCTAGAAATCCGCTCCAGCGGATGTCAACGACCTTTGGTCGAGTCTTGATCATTCTTGATCATGGCCGAACCGCGACACCGTCCGCTTCCTCCCCCCGGGCGGTTTCCCGACACTTGATCCCTTCTTGGCACGGATCGGTCGCACCCCGCCGTGGCCGCGCTCACGGGCGCGCCCGCCAAGCGGAGCTGTCACTTCCGCCAGTGGCTCCAAAGCCGTTCTAAAGCGCCGCTCCACGACCACGCTACGCAGCTCCCTTCCCGGCGACCGTCCTTCGTACGTTCGGCATGTCCGATTCCGTCGGGACGCCCACCCCGGGGCCCCGCTCTAGGAGTGATGCGAGTGTTGATGGCAGACCACGGCCCACCGAACGGTGAGGCATGGCGGCTGGTCACCGAGCGCGCGGTGGGCGGCGAGTCGTTGCGGGTGCTGGAGCGGCCGGCCGTCTCGCCCGGCGCACCGGCTCTTGTGCTGGTGCACGGCTTCGAGGAGAGCCCTGACACCTGGCTGCCGCTGGCCCGGCGGCTCCCCGGGCAACTGCACCTGTATGCCCTGCGGTTGCCCTGGTGCTCAGGTTCCCCGCACCGCTGGGCCGACGAGGGCGGATCGGCTCTCTGGCTGGAGCGGGCCCTCGGCCTGTTGCCGAGCCCGCCGGACGCGATCGTCGCCCACTCGTTCGGCGCCACGACCCTGCTCAACCTGCTCGCCCGCCGCACGGCCGACGCCCAGCCGCCGGCGGTCCTGGTGGCCCCCGTGTACCGGCCGCACGATCGGCCACTGGACCCGGAGTTCTACGCGGAGGCCGTACGGCGGTTCCGCGGCGTGCTCGGCGAGGGCCTGCGCACCCGGCTGGGGCGGCGGGCCGCCACCGTGCCCGCGGACATCCTCCAGGCGATGAGCGGCAAGGTCAGGGAACGCGTGGAACCGCACGGCTTCCTGCAGTTCTACGCCACGCTCGCGCGCGCCGCGGAGCTGCCGCCGTACCGGATCACCTCCCCGGTGCGTCTGGTCAGCGGTCACCACGACCCGTCCGCGCCGCCGGAGGCGGTGCGTGAACTCCTGCGGCGCATCCCCGGCGCCGAGGCCCGGCAGGATCCGTCGTTCGGGCACTTCTGCCAGGTCCAGGCGCCGGACGCGGTGGCGGCGCACATCGTCGAATTCCTCAGCCGGCTCGGTCTGTACGAGCCCGACACGGAGGCAGTCAGCGCATGACCCCGCAGAACCGTTCGTACGACGTCGTCATCAGCGGCGCCAGCATCGCCGGCAGTGCCGCCGCCGTGCTGCTGGCCCGTCGCGGAGCCCGCGTCGCCCTGCTGGAGCGGCGCTCCGACCCCGCCGCACACAAAGTACTGTGCACCCACTACCTCCAGCCGTGCGCCTACCCGGTGCTCGACGAGCTCGGCCTGATCGAGGAGCTGGAGAAGGTGGGCGCGGTGCGCAACGAGGCGCGCTGGTACACCCGTTGGGGCTGGATCGAGCCCAAGGCGGCCCCCGGCGGCCCGGAGCTGCCGTACGCCTACAACGTGCGCCGCAGCACGCTGGACCCGATGCTGCGCCGCCGCGCCGCCGAGACGCCGGGTGTCGACCTGTTGCTCGGGCACACCGTGACCGGGCTGGTGAAGGAGAACGGCCGCGTCGTGGGCGTGCGCGTCACGGGCAAGGAGGAGGGCGAGAGCGAGATCCGCGCCCGGCTCGTCGTCGGCGCCGACGGCAAGGACTCGGCCGTCGCCAAGTTCGCCGGTGTGCCCGGCCACACCTACGACAACGGCCGGTTCAGCTATTTCGCGCACTTCCGGGGCCTGGAGTTGAAGGACGGCATCACCCACTCCTGGTTCCTGGAGCCGGACATGGCCTACGCCATGCCCAACGACGACGGCGTCACCGTGGTCGCGGTGATCCCCGACAAGAAGCGTCTCCCCGCGTTCCGGGAGGATCTGGAGGGCAGCTTCCTGCAGTTCGTCAGGGACCTGCCGCAGGCGCCGCCGATCGACAGCGCGCAGCGGATCGGCAAGGTCACCGGAACCGTCAACTACCCGCTGCACAGCAGGCGTCCGACCGCGCCCGGCGTCGCCCTCATCGGGGACGCCGCCCTGTGCGGCGACCCGCTGTGGGGCGTCGGCTGCGGCTGGGCCCTGCAGTCCGCACAGTGGCTCGCCCAGGCGGCGGGCGACGCGGTGACCGGACGCGGGGACCTCTCGGCCGCCCTCACCGCCTACCGGCGTCGGCACCGCCGGGCCCTGGGCGGGCACCAGCACCTGGCGGCCGACTATGCCAAGAGCCGTCCGTTCAACCCCTTCGAGAGGCTGATGTTCTCGGCCGCGGCCCGCGACGAGGCGATGGCCCGGCACATGCACATGTTCGCCTCCCGCCTCATCGGCCCGCTGCGTTTCCTCAACCCGCTGGCCCTGGCCAAGGCGTCGGTGGTCAACATCCGCCACCGCGGCACGGCCGCGCGGCCGGCGGTGGCCGGCGCGGGCCGGACCCGCTGATTGCGCCACCTGTCCGGCCCACGGTCCGCGACGGCGCCCGGCGCCCCGAACGCGGACCCGGCGGCCGTCCGTGCGCGCTGCCACCGTCGCCAGCCGCACCGCGTGGGCACCGAGCCCGTGCACCGCTTCCGCACATCACCCCTGTCACGAAAGGCATCCGTCATGCCGAGCACCGCTTCCGTTCTCACCGCCGAGCAGGACGAACTCCTCCGCGCGATCGTCATAGAGGTCCTGGAGCTGGAGCCCGAGGAGCTCACCGACACCAGCAGCTTCATCGACGACCACGACGCCGACTCCCTGCTCGCCATCGAGATCCTCGCCAGGATCGAGAAGGACCTCGGCGTCACCATCCCGCAGGACGACCTGACCGAGATGACCAACCTCGACGGCGTGCGCGCCGTGGTGTCCCGAAGCCTGAAGGAGACGCGCGATGTCTGAGCGGGGCGCACGGCGGGTGGTCGTCACCGGCCTCGGCGCGGTGAGCAGCGCGGGGATGGGCGCGGACGAGTTCACGGCGTCCATCCGGTCCGGGCGGCGCACCACCTCCCCCGTACGGGCCTTCGACACGTCCGGGTTCCCGCACGTCCACGCCGGTGAGGTGCACGACTTCGAGCCCCGCCGGTGGCTGGAGCGCATCGACCCCGCGCAGTGGGGGCGCAGCAGCCAGTTCGCGGCCTCGGCCGCCCGGCTCGCGGTCCAGGACGCGGGGCTGTCCGCCGACGAGCTGGCCCGCACCCGGGCCGGCTCGGTGATGGGCACCACCAGCGGCGAGTCCGCCGTGATCGAGGAACTCGTCGACGCCTGGGCGGCCGACGGCCTCAAGTCCCTGCCGCCCGACCTGGTGGGCTCAGTGCCGGCGGGCCGGATCGCCGCCGCCGTCAACAGCGAACTCGGCCTGACCGGGGAGGCGCTGACCCTGGCCACGGCCTGCTCGGCGAGCAACTACGCCCTGGGCTACGCGTTCGACATGGTGGCCTGCGGCGACGCCGAGTACATGCTGGCGGGCGGCGCGGACTCACTGAACCGCTGGGCCCACGCCGGCTTCTACCGGCTCGGCGCCCTGGCGGAGGAGATCTGCCGCCCCTTCGACGCCGACCGCAGCGGCATCCTCACCGCCGAGGGCGGGGTCGCCCTGCTCCTCGAACCGTACGAGCGGGCCGTCGCACGGGGCGCCCGCATCTACGCCGAGGTGCTGGGCTACAGCGTCAACTGCGACGCCGAGCACATGGTGCACCCGGACCCGACGAGCATCGCCGCCTGCATCCGCGCGGCCCACCGCAGCGCCGGGGTCGAGCCCGAGCAGATCGACTACATCTGCGCTCACGGCACCGGTACCCGCACCAACGACGCCACCGAGGTCGCCGCCGTCCGCGAGGTGTTCGGCGACCGGCTCCCGCCGATCAGCTCCATCAAGTCGATGATCGGCCACACCATGGGAGCGGCCAGCGGCTTCGGCGCGCTCATCTGCTGCCGGGCGCTGTACGACGGGTTCCTGCCGCCCACGGCGGGGGTCGAGCGCACCGACCCCGACCTCGGTCCGGGCGTCGATCCGGTGCCCGGCCGGGCGCGTACGGCACGTCCGCGCATCGTGGAGAACCACGGTTTCGCCTTCGGCGGCAACAACGCCATCACGATTCTCGGGAGCGTCGCATGACCTCGGCAGCAGCCGTCCCGGCCCCGGTCGCCACCTTCCCTCGGCTGCCCGCGACCCCGCTCGCCGTCACCGCGGTCGGTGCGGTGAGCGCCGCGGGCATCGGCCTGGACGCGCTCGGACGCGCCGTCGTCGAGGGCATCGCCGGGCACGCCGACCCGGTCGGCCTGAGCGAGGAGACCCTGCCGCCCCGCCCGGCGCGGGTGGTCCCCGAACTGCCCGTGGCCGAACTGATCGGCCGCAAGGGCACCCGGCACCTGGACCGAACGACGAAACTGGCGCTGGTGGCCTGCCGACTGGCGCTCGACGTCCATCCCGGACAGGTCGGTGAGCGCTCCGGCGTCGTCCTGGGCACCAGCACCGGCAGCATCCGCAGCTCCAGCGAGTTCTCCCTGGAGACGCTGCGCCAGGAGCGGCCCTATCTGGTCAACCCCAGCCTCTTCCCCAACACGGTGATGAACTGCGCGGCCGGCCAGATAGCCATCCGGCACGGGCTGCACGGCGTGAACGCCACGATCGCCGGCGGCCACCTCTCCGGCGTCCAGGCCCTCAGGTACGCGCGCAACGCCCTGCGCCAGGGGCACGCCGACCGGATCCTGGTCGGCGGGGTGGAGGAGTTCTGCGCGCAGAGCGCGTGGGGCTGGCATCTCTCCGGTGCGCTCGACGTCGACGTACCCGTCGGCGAGGGAGCGGCGATGCTGATGGTCGAGCAGGAGGCGGAGGCCTCGGCCGCCGGCCGTCCGGTGCTCGCCCGGGTGCTCGCCTGCGAGACCGGATACGGCGCTCCCGGTGGCCTCTCCGACGCACTGGCCTCGGTCGTCGCCGCGGCCCTTGAGCGTTGCGGCCGGCGGCCGGAGGAGGTCGGCGCGGTGTCGTACGGAGCCACCGGGCTGACGGGCCTGGACCGCGTCGAGGAGCGCGCGGTACGGGCGGCCCTCGGCGGCAGGTCACCCGGCCGCGGCGTCCGGGTGAAGGAGACGACCGGTGAGTGCTTCAGCGCCGCCGGGGTCCTGCAGATCGCCGGACTGATCGGGGCGTGGCGGCACACCGCGGCCTCCGAGGGCGAGCTCGCCCTGGTCACCGCCGTGGCCCGGGACGGCAACGTCGGCTGCGCCGTCCTGGAGGCCGGCAGCGTTGGCTGACGCCGTTGTCCCCACGGCTGCCGGACCCGCCCGGTCCGGCAGCCGTCTCGCCGCCCTCGCGGCGGCCTCGTCGCCCGACGGCTGGAAGGAAACCGTTCCCGTGCCGCGCACATCCGCCGCCCCCGCCCCGCGCACCGGCTCCCCTGTCGCTGCCGGCCCCGCAGAACTCGTCGCAGACTGCCTGGCGGGAAGCCAGCGGGCGTGGGCGGCGCTCGTCGAACAGTACTCACCGCTGGTGTGGACGGTGGCTCGCTCGCACCGCCTCGCCCCCTCCGACTGCGAGGAGGTGTACCAGCTGACCTGGCTGCGGGTGTATCAGAGCCTGGCACGGCTGCACTCACCGCACCGCTTTCCCGCCTGGATCACGACCTGCGCCCGGCGGGAGAGCCTCAAGCAGTACCAGAGAACCGGCCGGTACGTGCCGGTCGGCAACGGCTCGGTCCTCGACCGTCCCGCCGCCGACCACGGCCCCGAGGGTGCGTTGCTCTCCCGTGAACGCCGGTCCGAGGTCCTTCTCGCGCTGTCCACGCTGCCGGCCCGCGACCGGGCGCTGCTGACCCTGCTCAGCGCGGACCCCGCTCCCGGTTACGACGAGGTGAGCCGCCGTCTGGGCATTGCCCGCGGCTCCGTCGGACCGCTGCGCGGCCGCGCCCTGCGCCGGCTCGCCGATCGGCTTCAGGCCCGGGGCGTGCTGACCGCCGCGGAAATGTAACGGACCGTCAGGTCTTTGGGGCCGGGGCCGGCCAGCTCGCCACCTCGGTCAGCAGCCGTGGCGGAACCTCCCCGACCGCCTCCCGTACTGCCCCCATCAGCCACGCCTCAGGCCCCGACGAGCCGTCCGGCAGGGGCGAGGTCTCGTCCGGCGGGGTGTCGGGCTTGCGGCTGTGCTGCATCGCGTGTCTCCTCACAGGCGAGTCGTTGTCGCCACCACCGACGGCGAGAGTGTGCTGCTGCGCAGCGTGCGGGGCGCGCCGTCGCGGACGGCCGCGGCGGCGACGAATCCGTCGGGCGCACCGAGGTCGAGCAGCGTCCACGCATCGTCGTACGAGCCGGGCGGGCCGTCCACTCCATGGGCGATGCCCGTGCCGGTCCCCTTCAGATAGGCCTCCTTGCGCACCCACAGTCGCAGGAACGCGTCCGGCCGCTCGGCGTCGGGGAGCTCGTCGAGCGTCCGCCGTTCGCCGGGGTGCAACCACCCGCCGACGATCCGTTCGAGGCCCGGCCGGGCCGGCGCCGTCTCCAGGTCCACTCCCACGGGGGCGGTCGCGAACGCGTAGAGGACGGCGGTTCCGGAATGCGCCATGGAGAACTCCAGGCCGTCACCGCCGCGCAGGCGGGGCCGGCCGTGGCCGTGCCCGCAGCGCGGACACGGCGCGCGCTCGAAGGCCACCTCGCCCGGCCCCGTGCCGAGGTACCGGGCGCAGAGCAGGCGCAGTCCGGCGTGCGCCAGCACGAAGCGGTGCCGGCGTTCCGGCCTGCGCAGCCGTTCGGCGCGCGCGGTCTCGGCCGCGTCCAGCACCGAGCGGGCGCGCCCCGAGGACGCGCCCGGCGGCACCGGAAGCCACCACACGTGCAGCTCGCCGGACAGTGGACGCCCGCGCGCCTGGGTCACAGGGCCACGCCGCCGTCGACCTGGAGGATCTGTCCCGTGATGTAGCCCGCCTTGTCCGACAGCAGGAAGGCGGTGAGGTCGGCGACCTCCTGCGCGGTGCCGAATCGGCGCAGCGGGACCGCGGCGACGGCCTCCTTGCGCGCCTTCTCGCTCAGCCCGTCGGTCATGTCGGTGTCGATGAATCCCGGGGCCACCGCGTTCACCCGGACACCGTGCCGGGCCAGCTCCTTGGCGAGGGTGCGGGTCAGGCTGTTCACCCCGCCCTTGGACGCCGCGTAGTTGGCCTGGGTGGCGTGGCCGTAGACACCGGCCACGGACGAGACATTGACGATGACGCCCTCGCGCCGCTTCAGCATGCCGAAGCCGACGGTGCGGCAGAAATTGAAGGTGCCGGTGAGGTTGGCGTCGATGACCGCCGCCCAGTCCTCCACCGGCATCATCACCAGGTGGCTGTCGCGGACGATGCCCGCGGAGTTCACCAGGCCGTACACGGGCCCGAGTTCGTGCTCGGCCCGCTTGACGAACGTCTCCACGGCCTGGTGGTCCGCGACGTCGCAGGGCGCGTGGAAGCAGGCCGCTCCCTGCGCGCGGACGAGTTCGGCTGTTTCCTCGGCAGCGGCGGACTGGCTGCGGCCGCAGAAGGCGATGTCGTAGCCCTCCGCGGCGAGTTGGACGGCGATGGCGCGTCCGATGCCGCGCGATCCCCCCGAGACGATGACGACTCGGCGCTGGTGGTCCGGCATGACGTCGGCTCCCTCCACATACGGTCTCCCCACGGAGACGGGGCCGCCCACGGCCCCTACGGTCCGGTCACCGGGGGACGTCCCGTCCGGGTGCCGTCCCACCGGCCCTCGTACAGAGGCTGCGGAGGGTGCCGTCGGATACACCGCGGGGGCGGGGATTTTCTGGAGGGCGGAGGGCGAGGGAAGGGCACGCTCACATGTCGGTGCCGCCCAGCGTCCCCAGAGCGGCGAAGACCGAGGTGCCGATGACGGTGTAGGCATCGCTCACCCACTGCTCGTCCGTACCGGTGGAAGAGTCGGCACCGATCATCGTCAGGTTGTTCAGCAGCAGCCCCAGGGCCATGTAGATCTTCATCTGCACCGGCTCCACGCCGGCTCGCTTGGAAAGCTGCTGCCACTGGTCGCCGTAGGCCTCCCGGACGGCCTCGCGCACCTCGTCGTTGGCGCAAGCGGCGAAGGCCTGGACCTGGATCAGCACATCGGGATTGTTCTCCAGGTTTGACCGGTACTGGTTACCCATCGCAATGAGCGCGTTGACCCCGGACAGACCTTCCGCCGCATCCAGCATGCGCACCGTCGACTGGGCAAACGAAATGCGAACGCATTCGGTGAACAAATTGGTCTTGCTGCCGAACAGCCGGAAAACGTAGGGCTGCGTCACACCCGCCGCCTTGGCGATCACATCGACAGGGGTTCCGAAAAGCCCGGTTCGGGAGAACTCCAGCATGGCGATATTCAGAATCTGTGCCCGTCGCTCTGCTGCTGACATGCGGATTCTTTGCATAGTTCAGTGTGGCACACCTCGCCGCCGGGCTCCCCGGCTCGGTGTCGGGTTCCGCGCCGCGTCCGGCTCGGCGGCTCCCCTTGGCGCGATCACGTCGCCGGTTGGATGCTAGCACTAACTAACCTGACCTGCAGGGGCTTCGGGCGGCTCCGTTGATCCCCATGTTTTCCCAGCTCAAGATGCTGTGTGTGGATCTGGCTCGTTTGTATGTGACCACTTACTTAAGGGTTGCGGAGGGTGTCGGGCTGGGCTATGGTCACTCCTGCCGGACGACGCGTCGCCGTTGCTTGCCGACGTTCGCGCGGCCAGGCCGCCCCGATGCGGGCGAGAGGGCCGCCGCCCGTCGCGGAGCGGCCCGGCGTTCACGGGAGGCGTGAGCTGGGGGATGGAAAACCAATTCACCTCTTTCGCCTGTCGAGTCCGACGGCGGCGCGCGGTGATGATTCCGGCCGTCGGTACCGAAGGAGAATGACGATGCGACCGACACCCTCTTTTGCGGGAAATCCGTCGACGGACCTCGGACAGCAGATCTGGGATGCCTGGACCGGTTTATGGAACGGCACCGGCGGCACGGACCCGGCCGAATTCATCGCCGATGATGTCACCGTGCACCTGCCGACGTTCGGGATGCCGCCCTCGACGTCGTTGACGACTCGCGACGACGTTACGCGCTGGATCGAGGGATTCCGGAGCTGCTACAGACCAGGGGCGCGGTTCGCAGCCGAACTCGGGCCGTGGCTCGTCGGTGACACGTTCGTCGTGGCGCGCTGGCGCTTCACCGGGACGTGGCAGGGCGGTGTACCCGCGACGGCCACCGCGGCTCCGGGTACCGAGGTCTCGATCTGCGGCGTCGACATCCTGCGGCTGGAGAAGCGGCGCATCGCCGAGTACTGGCTCAGCGACGACCAGCTCGACCTGTACGGCCAGCTCGGCGCGACGATCCCGGCGGGAGCCCGATCCTGATGCAGAAGAAGATCACCGTCGCCGGCACACGACAGGAGCCGTCGCATGCGGCCGCCGGCTGAGTCGAGCGCCTTCGTGATCGGCAGCGCCGTCGTGCTGCCCGCCGCGGTGGTGTCCGCCGCCGGGGCCGTGCGCGCGGGGCGGATCACCGAGGAGGAGCGCGCACGGCTGGACGTGACGAGCGTGCACGTGGGTGCCGAGCCGGCGCCCGTGCTCGCCGCCGCCGCGGCCCGCGCCGCCGCCGCCGAGGCGGGTGTCGAGCCCGACCGCGTCGGTCACCTTATGCATGCTCACATCTACTACCAGGGCCACGACTTCTGGTCACCCGCGCATTTCATCGCCCACGAAGCCGGGTTCGAGCAGTGCGTTCCGATGTCCGTCGGGCAGATGTGCAACGGCGGCGCCGCGGCGCTCGGCATCGGCATCGAGCGGGTGCGGCGCACGGTCCCGGGCGAGCCGGTCCTGAGCGTGGTGACCACGGCGGACACGTTCGGCGGCACCGGCTTCGACCGGTGGGGCGGTGACTACGACACCGTGTACGGCGACGGCGCCACCTGCGTGATCCTCTCCCCGGAGGCCGACGGCACGCGGGTGCCCAGCCTGCGCCTGGTCGCGTTGGATTCGCGCGCCCGGCCGCAGTTCGAAGCCATGTACCGCGAGGGCGACCCCTTCGGCACCACCCCCCACGCGTTGCGGCCCACCATCGACGTGAAGGCCACCAAACGCGCCTTCTTCGAGCGTTCCGGCGGGACCGCCGCGTTCCGCGACGCCGCCGTGAAGACGATCGGCGAACTCGTCGCCGGCGTCCTCGACACGGCCGGGGTCGGCACCGACGACGTCGCGGCGACGATGCTCCCGCGGCTGAGCCCCAAGGTGCTCGACCTCATGTACCGCGACGCGATCGACCCTCGACTCGTGCCGACGCTGCACTGTGAGCGCGACACGACCGGGCATCTGGGCGCGGGCGACTTCCTCGCGAACCTGGACCACCTGCGGCGCACCGATCTCCTCGCCGACGGGCAGTACGCGCTCGTCGTCGGTGGCGGCGGCGGGTTCACCTGGTCGGCCGCGCTCGTGCAGAAGGTGGGCCCGTCGGCCCCGCGGACCTGACCGCTCACCCCCTCCCCAGCAACACCTTCACACCGTGAAAGGACCCACGATGTCTGTCCCCGGCGCCCGCGACTGGTCGATCCTGGATGTCGACCCGCTGCAGCAGACCGTCACCGATGCCGACGCCTACGTGCGTACGCTCATGCAGTGGCACTTCGGCCCCGAGACGGGGTCGCCCTTCTGGCTGAAGCGCAGGGCCACCCTGGACTTCGACCCCCTCACCGACGTGAAGTCCGTGGAGGATCTCGCGCTGTTCCCCAATGTCGTCGACGAGTTCCGCGACATCGCCGCCGAGGAGCTGGTCCCGCGCGGCCTCGGCGACTCGCCGAAGATCGCGGCCATCTTCGAGAGCGGCGGCACGACGGGCCGGCCCAAGCGGTTCGTCATGTTCGAGGACTGGTTCTCCCGCTACCTGGCCTGGGCGGGCCGCAAGGCCGCGTCGGGCCTCGGCGGATCGGGCATCAACCTGCTGGCCACGACGCCGTCCGGCCCGCACATGATCGGCGAGGTCACCGTCCGGCAGTCGCACGCGCTCGGCGGCAAGCGGTTCACCATCGACATCGACCCGCGGTGGGTCAAGAAGCTCATCGAGCGCGGCCAGACCGACGAGCTACGCGCCTACGTCGACCACCTCGTCGACCAGACCGCCGACATCCTGGCGACCCAGGACATCGGGATGATCCAGACCATTCCGATCCTGCTCACGAAGATCGCCGAACGCCCCGAACTCGTCGAGCTCGTCCGCTCCAAGGTCAAGCGCATCGCCTGGGGCGGGGCGCACATGGATCCGGACACCCGCGCCATCCTGCGCGAGGAGGTGTTCCCCGGCATCCCGATCGTCGGCGGCTACGGCAGCACGACGATCCTCAGCGTCGCGGTGGAACGGAAGGAGGAGCAGCCCTCCGGACTGGCGACCTTCGACCCGTTCTCCCCGTACGTGTTCTTCCGGGTCGTCGACCCCGAGACCGGCCGACCGGTCGCCCACGGCGAGCGCGGCCAGATCGTGATGAACCACATCACCAAGTTCGCTTTCATCCCCAACAACCTGGAACGCGACACCGCGATCCGGGTGCAGGCCGAGGACGGCCACATCGGCGACGCGGTCGCCGACGTCGCGCCGGTGCAGTCGTTCGGCGGCACGACCGTCACCGAAGGGGTCTACTGACGATGAGTGTCCCCGAAGGCGCGCCCGTGTTCGCCCACGTCGACGCGATCACCGACACGGGCGAGTACCGCGCCCGGGCGAGCAAGCCGCTCCGCCTGCCGGACGGCCGTGAGATCGGCGCCATCTCCGAGGTTCCCCGGCTGTACGTCACCCGCGCGTTCGCCCGGCTGGCCCAGGCCCCGGTACTGCCGTACGCGACACGGCTGGAGATGCTCGCCAAAGCGGCGGACCTGTTCGAGAACGCCACGCTCGCGGGGCAGTCGATCGACGACTACCTCGACCTGGTGAGCCTGTGCGCCGGCGTGCCGCGCGTGATCGCGCACGCCTCGATCGCCGCCATCGCGCGGACCCTGCGCGCGCTGCCGGACACGCTGGCCCAGGAGATCCCGACCGGAGCCGTCACCAGCGTCGACGACCCCCGGGTGCGGGAGGGCGCGGCGTACTGGGCGCGCCGCGGCAGGACGCTCGCCGTCCACGCCTCCGGCAACACCCCGGGCGTGCACAGTCTGTGGCCCAGCGCGCTGGCGCTCGGATACGCGGTGGCGGTCCGCCCGTCGAGCCGTGAACCCTTCACCCCGCAACGGCTCGTGCGGGCGTTCCGGGAAGCGGGCTTCACCTCGAACGTGGCCCTGCTGCCCACCGACCACGACGTCGCCGACGTGCTCGTCGAGCAGGCCGACAGGGCGCTGGTCTACGGCGGGCAGGCCGTCGTCGACAAGTACGCCGCGAACCCGGCGGTGCTCACGCAGGGGCCGGGGCGCTCGAAGACGGTCGTCACCGATGACGTCGACTGGCGCGAGCACCTGGACACCATCGCCGCCTCGGTCGCGGGCCTCGGCGGCGCCGCCTGCACCTGCACCACCGCGGTGCTCGTCGAAGGTGACGCCGCCGTGGCGAACGCGTTCGCCGCCGCCCTGGCCGACCGCCTCGCCGAGCTGGAGGTCGGCAAGCACCGCACCGAGCTGCCCGTGGAGACGGCCCGTCAACTCGCCGACTACGTCGAGAAGGCCGGTGCGGGCACGACGAGCTTCGGTCGGGACGACATCGTGGAGACGGTCCGGCCGGGAACCGCCGTACTGCACCCGGTCGTCCGGGTCGCGCCGGATGCCGAGGCACCGGTGCTGGGCGTGGAACTGCCCTTCCCGTGTGTCTGGATCGCGCCGTTCAGCCGAGCCGACGGGATCGCGCCGCTGACTTCCTCGCTGGTCGTCGCCGCGATCACCGAGGACCTGGAGTTCGCGCAGCAACTGCTCGACGAGCCGAGCATCGCCAACGTCTACGTCGGCGCCCACACCACGACATGGATGAAACCGGGAGTGCCGCACGACGGCTACCTGTCCGAACACCTGATGAGAACCAAGGGCGTCATCCGATGACCTGGCCGCACTGATGCAACCATCCGAACGCGAACCGAAAGAACCGCTCATGAGCGCCGACACGCCCGCCGCCACCGCCACCGTTCCGGTGGACACGGCGACCGACCGCCGCCGAGGGATTGTCTTCGCCGTCCTGTGCTGCGGATTCGTGCTGACAAGCCTCGACATGATGATCGTGAACGTCGCCTTCCCGGCGATCGAGCACGATTTTCCCGGTTACAGCAACGCTGTCGTCAGCTGGACGCTGAACGCGTACACCATTCTCTACGCCGCCGCGCTGATCCCGGCCGGCCGGCTGGCCGATCATCTCGGCCGCAAGCAGGTGTTCCTCGGCGGGCTGGTGCTCTTCACCCTGGCCAGCGCGCTGTGCGCGTTCGCGCCGAGCCTGCCGGTGCTGATCGCGGCACGAGCCCTGCAGGCGCTCGGTGCCGCCGCCCTCACCCCGACGTCCATGGGCCTGCTGCTGCAGGTGAACCCGCCCGAGCTGCAGCAGCGCGCGATCCGCAGCTGGACGGCGGCCGGCGGGATCGCCGCGGCTATGGCGCCGATCGTCGGCGGCCTGCTCGTCCAGTCCGACTGGCGGCTGATCTTCCTGATCAACGTGCCGATCGGCGCCCTGGCCGCGGTCGTCGGGCTGCGCGTGCTGCCCGCCTCGGCGAAGCGCTCCTCGGCGCCGAGCCCGGACCTGATCGGTGCTCTGGCCGTCGCGCTGTTCGTCGGTGCGGTCGTCTTCGGGCTCGTCGAGGCGCCGGACGCCGGATGGGGCTCGGCGACCACGCTGTCGGCGTTCGCCTGCGCCGTGGTGATGCTCGTCGTCGCCGTGGTCCGCAACCTGCGGCACGCGTCGCCCGTCATTCCGCGTGAACTGCTCGCGCTGTCCGTCTACGTCCGGACGAACATCGCGGCGTTCATCTACAGCGCCGCCTTCGCGGTGATGCTTCTCTCGGTCGTCCTGTGGACGCAGAACGTCCGCGGCTACTCCGCGATCCAGACGGGTCTCGCCATCGCGCCGGGCACCGTGCTGATGCCGGTGTTCGCCATGCTCACCGGGCGGATGGGCAAGAGTATCGGTCTGCCCAGGACCGCGGCTCTGGGCTGCGTCGTCCTCGGCCTGGGCATGGTGTGGTGGACGGTCACGGCCCCGACGAAGCTGCCCTACGTGCTGGCGATCATGCCGGGCTCCATGCTCACCTCCATCGGCACGATCGTGGCGATGGCGGCGTTCGCCGGGCGCGTGTCCGCAACCATCCCGCAGGCCTTCTACGCCTCGGGCTCGGCCGTGCACACGATGGCCAAGCAGATGGGCATCGCGATCGGTGTCGCCCTGCTCCTCGTGATCCACGACAGCGCCGCCCACGGCGGGACGTCGCCGGTGCCGGCCCTGCGCGAAGCATGGATCGTCGCCGCCGTGCTCACCGTCGTCGCGGCCGGTATCGCCCTGGCCGGTTCCCGCCCGACGGCCACCTCTCCCACTGAATAAAAGGAAATCGGCACATGCTCACCTTGGACACGTCCGCCGCGCACAAGATCTGGGAAAACTGGCTGCGCATGTGGAACGAGGATTCCGACATCGCACACGACATCATTTCCCCGGAAGGCTACGTGCTGCACCTGCCCGACGTCGGCGCCACGATCGACCCGTCGACGATATCGGGCCCTGCGGAAATGTCGGCATGGGTGTCCGGCTTCACCCGGAAGTTCGACGCGCTGCGGTATTCCACGGACTTCGGACCGTTCGTCGACGAGTCCGAGCGCCGTTTCGCCTACCGCTGGATCGGCACCGGGACCTGGACCGGTGCCACCGGCTGGCCGCAGGACATCCCAGGCCAGGAGGCGATCTTCGTCGGGGTCGACATCTTCCGGGTCGACGAGTCGCTGCAGATCACCGAGTGCTGGTCCCAGGGCGCCGTCACCAGGACGACCTAAGCCCCCCGCCGTCATCCCAGACCAACGAGGAGCATCCCATGGCACTGCATTCAGAGACGCCCGAGCCGCTGCTCGGGGTCCGGGCGGCACGCTGCTGGTTCCCGGAGAAGACTCGTACGCCCAGGGACATGGTGCGCACCGGGAACCTCACCGCCGAGCAGGCGGCCCGGCACGGTGACGTGACGCTGCACATCAGCCGCGGGTGGGACACCGAGTCGGCACCCGCGATGGCCGTGGCCGCCGGCCGCGCGGCGCTGTCGGCGTCGGGCGTGCCCGCCGACGGCATCGGGTTGCTGGCCTACGCGTGGACGAACTACCAGGGCAATCCCTTCTTCACCGCGGGGCACTGCGTCGCGGAGGGGCTGGGGCTCCCGCGCTCGTGTGCGCCGGTCGGTGTCCAGCAGGCCTGCAACGGGGCGGCGATGGCCTTCTCCCTGGCGGCCGGTCAACTGCGGCTGGACGAGCACTCCCACGCGCTGATCGTCGCGGCGGACCGGTTCGGAGCCCCTGCGGTCGACCACTGGCGCAGCCACATCATGCTCGCCTACGGCGACGGCGCGTCGGCCGCGGTCGTCGGACGGCCCACCCCCGGCGACGCGTTCCACCTGCTGGCCATCGAGCACGTCGCCGCGCCGGAACTGTGGCGCACCCGCGACGACTACGACGGCTTCGGCCCGCAACCGGCGGCGGCGCCGCCGTACATCAACGCGATGCCGACCGAGAAGTTCTCCGACGAGGGCGGGCGGCCCCGGCTGCGCGCGGTGTCGCACGAGTGCATCACCGAGGCGGTCGACAAGGCCCTCGACCGCGCCCGGCTGTCGCCGGGTGATCCGCGGATCGCCGCGGTGCTCGCCCCGCGGCTGAGCGACAAGGTGCGGGAGCTGATGATCGGACCGATCGAGGAGAAGTACAGCGACCGGATCGTCTGCCACTACAGCGCGACCGGCCACCTCGGCGCGGGAGACTTCCTCGCCAACATCGCCGACGCCGAGACGGCGGGCGACTTCGCGCCGGGCGACATCGTGCTCGTCCTGGGGGCCGGCGGCGGCTACTCCTACACGTGCGCCGTACTGCAGGTGCCGCAGGAGCGTGCGGCATGACGCGCCTCGCCATCACCGGGATGGGGTTCACGCTGCCGGGCGGGGTCCGCACCGCGGACGACTTCTGGCGACACGTGCGTGCCGGGGAATCGGCGCTCACGCCGCACTCGGCGTTCAACGACCGCGGAGTGCCGACCGTGATGGCGGGACAGCTCACGCACGACCCGGTGGTCGAGGGGCTGGATCCGAAACACGCGAGCAAGTACTCACGCGAGATCCTCGCGGCGCTCGCGAGCATCGACGAGGCACTCGCCGACGCCGGTGTCGGTGACTTCGATCCGCACCGCGCCGGTGTCATCGCCTCGTCGTCGCGCGGCCCGCTGCAGTGGTGGGAACGCGACTTCGCCTCAGCGTCCGGGATCGGACGGGTACTGGGCGGTCTGCCCGGCGCGCCGGCGAGCATCGCGGCCATCCGCACCGGCGTCCAGGGTTACGTCTCCACCGTGTCGTCGGCCTGTGTCGGCGGCACCCACGCACTGCGGTCGGCGGCGGCGGAGCTGCGGTCCGACGAAGCCGACGTGATGATCGTCGTAGGGCACGAGTTTCCGCTGACCGCCAACCTGCTGCGGGTGTACACCGATCCGAAGTCACGGGTGCTGAGCCTGGGAACCACGGTGGCGGAATCGATCCGTCCCTACGACGCCCACCGCGACGGCACCGTGCTCGGCGAGGGAGCCGTCACCCTCGTCCTCGAACGCGAAGCCGACGCGGTGGCCCGCGGCGCGCACATCTACGCGTTCGTGCTGGCGACCGGCGTCGCCAACGAAGCGGCTCACCCGACGACGATGGAGCTGTCGGGGGAGAAGACCGCGGCGCTTGCCGAGCGCGTGATAAAGAAGGCGAACCTGTCGATCGGCGACATCGGTCACGTGTGCGGTCACGGTACGGGCACCCGGACCAACGACATCGCCGAGAGCCGGGCGGTCCGCCGCGTGTTCGGTGACCACACCGATGTGCCGCTGACGTCGGTGAAACCGATCTTCGGGCATCTGTTCGGGGCTTCGTCGTTGGTCAACATCGCGGCCTCGGCCTCCATGCTGAACGCGCAGACGATCGCGCCGACGGCCAACAGCGCGCAGCCCGACACCGAGTGCGGGGTCGACTCCGTCTTCGGCAGCGCGCGCGATGCCGAGATATCCGCCGCGTTGTCGTTCGCGTTCGCGCTGGGCAGTCAGTCCTCGGTGGTGGCCCTGGAGGCGGCGCGATGACCGCACTCCCCGACGAGCCCCTGGCCCTGGCGACGATCGGGCACGAGTACGCGCAGGAATCCGTACGCGCCGGCGAGCAGCTGAAGTCCAGGCTGGCGACGCTGTACGACGTGCCGCCGGGCATGACCTTCGCGCAGTACCGGGCGACGATCCGGTTCGGTGACGACGCGACGGTGCCGACCGCGCGGGATCTGACGATCGAGGGTGTGCCCGTCCGTTCGTTCACCCCCGACGGCCCCACGTGGGGCGAGTACCTGCATCTGCATGGCGGCGGGTGGTGTCTGGGCAGCCACACGATGCACGACGAGACCCTGCAACGCCTCGCCGACCGTACCGGGCTGACGGTCACGTCGGTCGGCTACCGGATGGCGCCCGAACATCGCTACCCGGCGTGTCTCGACGACGTGCTCGCGGTCGCCCGCGCTGTCAGCGAGCGGGCGGACGCGGGCTTCCTGGCGATCGGAGGCGAATCCGCCGGCGCCCACCTCGCCGCCCTGACCGTGACCCGACTGCCCGAACGACTGGGGCGGCAGCCCTTCTCCGCGGTCTCGCTCAACTACGGCGCCTTCGACCTCACGGCCGGGCTCGACCGCGCGCTCGCGCTCCTGATGCCGGGCGCCGGTGCCGCGGACCGGCGGGCCGCCTCGCCGCTGTTCGCCGACCTGACCGGCGTCCCGGCCGCCCGATTCTGCGTCGGCACCGGCGACGCGCTGCTCCCGCAGACCCTGGCGATGGAGGCGCGGTGGCGATGGAACGCGCCGACGGAACTGGACATCTTCGCCGGAGCGGCCCACGCGTTCACCACGGTGCCCTCGACGGCGGCGCGGGTGGCGAAGACGCGTGAGGCGGAGTTCCTTTGCCGCACACGCGAACGGTACGCATCGACACGAGAAGGTGGCCTTCGAAAATGACCGAGTTGCGGAAGCTGGTTCTGTGGAATGACATGTGGAATGGCGAGTTGGCCTTCGCGGACGAGATCTGCTCTCCCGAGTTCACCATCCACTTCGGCCGGGACGTTTCGACCCACAACGGGGACGACATCACCGATCCCGCACAACTGAAGGCATTCGTCCGCGACTTCCGGGCCTCATTCGACAACGACCTGGAATTCACCCTCGTGCGCAACTTCGTGGACCCTGCCACGGACTTCGCCGTGTCGCTGTGGAACCTGCGCATCGGCCCGGACCGGATCGTCGGCGGCATCGACGTCTTCGAGTTCGACGATGCGGGCCGCATCCGCAAGGTGCACTCGGTGACGGGGCAGCGCGGCATCCCCGGGTGACGGAAGGCAGCGCCGGCTGTATCCACGCCGGTGTGGTGCGGGTCTGTTCCTGTGACGGGGGCCCGACGGGCCGTCCACCTTCGCACGCGAAGCCCAGGAGGGGAATTGGCCACCATCCACACGGCGGAACTCTCGGCCCTGCGCCGCCAGGCGTACGCCGGTCCGAGCGAGCAGGCCACCGCGGCCCAGAAGGCCAAGGGCAAGCTGACCGCCCGCGAGCGCATCGACCTCCTCCTCGACGAGGGGTCGTTCTGCGAGCTGGAGCTGCTGCGGCGGCACCGGGCGACCGGCTTCGGACTGGACGCCAGGAAGCCGTACACCGACGGCGTGATCACCGGCTGGGGCACCGTCCACGGGCGCACGGTCTTCGTCTACGCCCACGACTTCCGCATCTTCGGCGGTGCGCTGGGCGAAGCACACGCCAACAAGATCCACAAGCTGATGGACAAGGCCATCGCGGCCGGGGCACCGCTGGTCAGCCTCAACGACGGCGCCGGCGCACGCATCCAGGAGGGCGTGTCGGCCCTGGCCGGGTACGGCGGGATCTTCCAGCGGAACACGAAGGCGAGCGGCGTCATACCCCAGATCAGCGTCATGCTGGGACCGTGCGCGGGTGGTGCGGCCTACTCGCCGGCGCTGACCGACTTCGTGTTCATGGTCCGTGACACCTCGCAGATGTTCATCACCGGCCCGGACGTGGTCAAGGCCGTGACCGGCGAGGAGATCACCCAGAATGCGCTGGGCGGGGCGGACGTGCACGCGGAGAAGTCCGGCGTGTGTCACTTCGCCTACGACGACGAGGTCACCTGCCTGGAAGAGGTCCGCTACCTGCTGAGCCTGCTGCCGCAGAACAACCGGGAGAACCCGCCGGCCGCGGAGTCGGCGGACCCCGTCGACCGGCGCTGTCAGGCGCTGCTGGATCTGGTGCCCGCGGACGGCAACCGCCCCTACGACATGCGCGAGGTGATCGCCGAACTGGTCGACGACGGCGAGGTGTTGGAGGTCCACGAGCGCTGGGCCACCAACATCATCTGCGCGCTGGGCCGTCTGGACGGCCAGGCGGTGGGCATCGTCGCCAACCAGCCGCAGTCGCTGGCCGGTGTGCTGGACATAGAGGCGAGTGAGAAGGCCGCACGATTCGTCCAGACCTGCGACGCCTTCAACATCCCGATCGTCACGCTACTGGACGTCCCGGGCTTCCTGCCGGGTGTGGAGCAGGAGCACGGCGGGATCATCCGGCACGGGGCCAAGCTGCTGTACGCGTACTGCAACGCCACCGTGCCCAGGATCTCCGTGGTGCTCAGGAAGGCGTACGGCGGCGCGTACATCGTGATGGACTCGCAGTCCATCGGCGCCGACCTCACCTACGCCTGGCCCACGAACGAGATCGCTGTGATGGGCGCCGAGGGCGCCGCCAACGTCATCTTCCGCAGGCAGATCGCCGAAGCCGATGATCCGGACGCCAGGCGCGCCGAGATGGTCAAGGCCTACAAGACCGAACTGATGCACCCGTACTACGCGGCCGAGCGGGGTCTGGTGGACGACGTCATCGACCCCGCCACCACCCGTGAGGTGCTGATCCGCTCGCTCGTGATGCTCAGGACCAAGCACGCGGAGCTGCCGCAGCGCAAGCACGGCAATCCGCCCCAGTGAGGAGAGACAGGCGTGAACGCTGAGAACGTCGTACGGGTGGTGAAGGGCGATGCGAGCGACGAGGAACTCGCCGCGCTCACCGCGGTGCTGCTCGCACGTGCCGCCGCGCGGCCGCAGCCGCCCGCCGCGGAACAACGCCGTCGTGCGGGCTCCGCGCGGTGGCAGCGGCTGGAGCGGCGGCACGGGTTTCGCACCGCGCACAGCTGGCAGGAGTGAGGCCGCCCGGCTTGCGCTTCGGCGGCAGGGCCGCGTGTTCCGCGCTCCCGTCGTGCTCCCGTGAGTTGGGCAAACGCCAAGGCCCCTGACCTTTTCCCAGGTCAGGGGCCTTGATCAGCAGGGTGAGTGACGGGACTCGAACCCGCGACATCCTGGACCACAACCAGGTGCTCTACCAGCTGAGCTACACCCACCACGACCGGTGGTGGAACTTGTCGTTTCCCCGACCGGCCGAGAAGAAGTCTACAGGGTCCGAAGGGGTGCTCGCGCACACGTTTTCGCGAGCACCTTTACCGGGCGCTACTGCGGGGGCAGGACGTGCTTCGCGGCGATCGTCTTCGCCGTGTCGGAGTCCGGGCCGGGCTGCGGGACGAAGACGGCCTCGCGGTAGTAGCGCAGCTCGGCGATCGACTCGCGGATGTCGGCGAGGGCCCGGTGGTTGCCGTTCTTCTCCGGGCTGTTGAAGTACGCCCGCGGGTACCAGCGGCGGGCCAGCTCCTTGATGGAGGAGACGTCCACGATCCGGTAGTGCAGGTAGTCCTCCACGCGGGGCATGTCCCGCAGCAGGAAGCCGCGGTCGGTGCCGACGGAGTTCCCGCACAGCGGGGCCTTGCCGGGCTCCTTCACCCACTCCTTCACATACGCGAGGACCTGCTCCTCGGCGTCCTTGAGGGTCGTGCCGTTCGGGAGCTCGGCGAGCAGCCCGGACGCGGTGTGCATCTGACGCACCACCTCCGGCATCGTCTCCAGCGCCTGGTCCGGCGGGCGGATGACGATGTCCACCCCCTCGCCGAGTACGTTCAGCTCGGAGTCGGTGACGAGGGCGGCCACCTCGATGAGAGCGTCGTCGGACAGCGAGAGGCCGGTCATCTCGCAGTCGATCCACACCATGCGATCGTTCATGCGACCACCCTAAGGCGGGCCTGCGCTTTTCGGCCCCCCTGCGGGTCGCTTCGCGAGAAGCTCCTGCGTCCTTCGGGGCACGGAAAGACAGGGGGCGGGATGGTCCCGCCCCCCTCACACTGCGCTCAGCTCCCGTGCCTGGGCCCCGGCAGCAGGCTCACCGCTCCCGCCGGAGCGCGCCGGCTCTGCATCGGCACGCCGCTGTCCGGGTGCAGGAGGGCCGGTACGTGGCCCACCGGGCCCGGACCGGGCAGGCCCGCGGGGGCGCCGGGCGCGGGGACCGGGGTCTCCGGTTCACCCGGCTTGTCGCCCTGGGGGCGGCGGGCCCGGTAGGCGGCGCGGTAGGCCGCCGGGGACGAGCCGAGCTGGCGGCGGAAGTGGCCGCGCAGGGCCACCGGCGAGCGGAAGCCGCAGCGGCCCGCCACCTCGTCCACCGAGTAGTCCGACGTCTCCAGCAGACGCTGCGCCTGGAGGACCCGCTGGGTGATCAGCCACTGCAGCGGCGCGCTTCCCGTCAGGGACCGGAAACGGCGGTCGAACGTACGGCGGCTCATGTACGCGCGTGCCGCCAGCGTCTCCACGTCGAACTGCTCGTGGAGGTGTTCCAGCGCCCAGGCGACGACCTCGGCGAGCGGGTCGGCGCCGATCTCCTCTGGTAAAGACCGATCGAGGTAGCGCTCCTGACCGCCGCTGCGGCGCGGCGGGACCACCAGGCGGCGGGCGAGCGCGCCGGCCGCCTCGTTGCCGTGGTCCGTCCGCACGATGTGGAGACAGAGGTCGATTCCGGCCGCCGTACCTGCTGACGTGAGCACGTCGCCGTCGTCCACGAAGAGTTCCCGTGGATCGACGTGCACCGACGGATAGCGCTTGGCCAGCGTCGGCGCGTACATCCAGTGGGTCGTCGCCGGGCGGCCGTCCAGCAGGCCCGCCGCCGCGAGGACGAAGGCGCCGGTGCACAGCCCTACGATGCGGGCCCCCTCCTCGTGCGCCCGGCGCAGGGCGTCGAGCGCCTCCTCCGGCGGCGGCGCGGTGATCGACCGCCAGGCCGGTACGACGACGGTCCCGGCGCGGGAGATCGCCTCCAGCCCATGCGGTGCGGTGAGTTCCAGGCCCCCTGTGGTCCGCAGCGGGCCTTCCTCGCCGGCGCACACCAGCAGTCGGTAGCGCGGCACGCCGGCGTCCTGGCGGTCGATGCCGAACACCGACAGTGGAATGGAACTCTCGAAGATGGGGCCGCCGCTGAACAGCAGCACCGCGACGATCTCCTTGCGGCGGCGCCCGGAGAGTTTCCGGGCCGCGGCTTCCGGCGCGGCAGTGGAGTCGTGGCTCATACTGCTAAGCCCCCCTCGGTGGTCGCGGCTCCTCGGTTGTGTCGCTCCTGCACGTTTCCCCTCGGTCCTGCACGAGTCCCCCGCCGTAAAGACAGTCAAGATCGAATCTACTGGCTACCGCGGTCTCACGGTGGCCGGTTCGACACGCCGGACATTGTCGACATGACAACTTGGCGTGAAGCATTCGATCACGAAGCGTTGCACTCGCGGGGGGTGTAGGGAAGTACGCCTTGTCGCGGTGGCCGAAGCGCGTAGGGTGCGCAGCCGCCCGTGGGCCCTTTCCGTGCAGGTCAAACGGGGGTTGGGGGGTGGTTCGGGACCCCCCGGGGCGACATGGGGAAGTTGGCTGAAAAGAAACCTTCGGGGGTACGGAAACAGGTCAATCGACCGGTGTCTGTCCCCGGGTTCACCCCCGAGTGTGACGTCTGCCGCCCCGCCCGCCGGGTTCAACGACCGTTCGACCGCTCGGTCACCGGCCGGTCACCCGCCGTACGGAGTGAAGTCCGTGCAAACCGCCTGTACGGGACAGCAACCATTGCGTTACGGGCGCCGCTCGTGCATGCTCCGGGGAACCCCTACGGACGTCGGGGGACCGCTTACGGAGCGTGCGCGGGATCTGTGCTCAGGAGGCGTGCCGCCGTACCCTTGGGGGTATGGGGTTGGGAAGATGTTTCCCGGACACAGCTCCGTGACACCGTTCCGTCGCACACTGTCGTCCCCACCCATAAAGGATCACAACGCCGAGACAGCCATGGCCGGTCACGAATTCTTCGAACCCGCGGACCGCAAGCGGCCCGTCGCCGATCACACGGCGTCCGAGCCCCTGGCGGCGGAAGAGTCACGCCCCTCCTGCGACCCTGCCTTCCGGCACGGAGTCGTCGTCGGTTTCGACGGCTCCACCTCCAGCGAGCGTGCCCTCGCCTACGCGATCGGCATGGCCCACCGTTCCCACTCCGGCCTGATCATCGTCCATGTCGCCAACCGGCTGCCGTCCACCGTGTGGGCCGGCTGCGAGCCGCCCGTCTTCGTCGACGTGCCGGACCACCGCACGGAGGTCCTCGGGCTGGAACTGGCCTGTGCGGACTATCTGGCCGAGGTGCCCTGGATCCTGGTCGAGCGGGGCGGGGACATCTGCCACGAACTCGAAGAGGTGGGGCGGGAGTACGAGGCGGACGCGATCGTCGTCGGCTCCACGCACGGCATCGTCGGCCGGATCTTCGGCTCCGTCGCCGGACGCCTCGCCAAGCGGGCACAACGGCCCGTGATCGTCATTCCCTGACGCTCCCCGACTGCGCCAACTCCCTTTGTGCAGCGCGAAACTACTCGCGCGTAGAGGTGGTTTGTGCCCTTGTGAAGGGCATATATCGGTCACCGCGCAACAGCACAGCATGAAGGGAGCCCGCCGTGGACAACGACGTCTCCGCGGGAAGCGGAAACACTACGGTGGTGGGCCGACTCGCCCTGGGAATCACCCTGTTGGCGTTCGGCCTCGGTACGACTGGCGTGATCCATGGCGTGGCAGCGTCCGACGCCGTGTCAGTGGCCCACTATGTGGGCGGAGCTGCCCTGTTCCTCGTCGGCCTGCTGGCCTTCCGTGACCGTGACAGCGCCTCAGGGACGGGCTTCGTGGCCCTCGGCGCGCTGTGGTTCACCTGGGCCGTCGGAGGTCACTCGTCGGCCCACGCGGCCGGGCTCTTCCTTCTCCTGTTCGCCCTCGTGGCGCTCACCCTGACCCTCGCGGGAGGGGACAGCCTCGGTCAGGTCATGCACGGGCTGCTGTTCCTGGCGATGCTCGTGCTGGCCGTCGCGGCCTTCGCCGACAGCTCCTCGCTGACCAAGGTCGGGGGTTGGGTCGCGGCCGTCGCGGGTGCGGTGGCGTGGTACGCGGCTACGGCCGCGGTGGCGCACTGGCCGACCGCTCTTCCGAGGCGTGCTGCGGGCCGGGGGGTGACGGCCGCCGGCTGATTCGGAGCAGCACAGATAAGGACCCCCACGTGTTTGGTGGCCACGTGGGGGTCCGTTCTGTCTCGGGCGGGAACTACTCCACCGTCACCGACTTGGCGAGGTTCCGCGGCTTGTCGATGTCCCGGCCCAGGGCCTTCGCCGTGTGGTACGCCAGGAGCTGGAGCGGGATGCCCATCAGGATGGGGTCGAGCTCGTCCTCGTTCTTCGGGACGACGATCGTCTGGTCGGCCTTCTCCTGGTGCTGGTGGGCCACCGCCAGGATCTTGCCGCTGCGGGCCTTGATCTCCTCGAGGGCGGCGCGGTTCTTCTCCAGCAGGTCGTCGTCGGGGACGATCGCGACCGTGGGCAGGGCCGGCTCGATGAGGGCCAGCGGGCCGTGCTTCAGCTCGGAGGCGGGGTAGGCCTCGGCGTGGATGTAGGAGACCTCCTTGAGCTTCAGGGAGGCCTCGCGGGCCACCGGGTAGCCCCGGACGCGGCCGATGAAGAGCATCGAGCGGGCGTCGGCGTACAGCTCGGCCAGCTCCTTGATCTGCTCCTCCTGCTTGAGGATCTCGGTGATCTGGTCCGGCAGCTTGCGCAGGCCCTCGATGATCCGCTTGCCGTCACGGACCGAGAGGTCACGGGTACGGCCCAGGTGCAGGGCGAGCAGCGCGAAGGCGACCGTCATGTTGGTGAAGCACTTGGTCGAGACCACGCAGACCTCGGGGCCCGCGTGGACGTAGATCCCGGCGTCCGCCTCGCGGGCGATTGCCGAGCCGACCACGTTGACGACGCCGAAGACCTTCGCGCCCTTGCGCTTCAGCTCCTGCACGGCGGCGAGGACGTCGTACGTCTCACCGGACTGGGAGACGGCGACGTACAGGGTGTCGGGGTCCACGACCGCGTTGCGGTAGCGGAACTCGGAGGCCGGCTCGGCGTCGGCGGGGATGCGGGCCAGCTCCTCGATCATCTGGGCGCCGATCATGCCCGCGTGGTACGAGGTGCCGCAGCCGAGGATCTTCACGCGGCGGATCTGCCGGGCCTCGCGGGCGTCCAGGTTGAGGCCGCCGAGGTGCACGGTGGAGAAGCGGTCGTCGATGCGGCCGCGCAGCACGCGGTCCACGGCGTCGGCCTGCTCGAAGATCTCCTTGTGCATGTAGGTGTCGTGGCCGCCCATGTCGTACGACTCGGCCTCCCACTCCACCGTGGTGGGCTCGGCGGTGGTGCGCGTGCCCTCGGTGGTGTAGGTGCGGAAGTCGTCGGCCTTGAGGGTGGCCATCTCGCCGTCGTCCAGGGTCACTATCTGGCGGGTGTGCATGACCAGGGCGGCGATGTCGGAGGCGACGAACATCTCCTTCTCGCCGATGCCGAGGACGACCGGGGAGCCGTTGCGGGCCACCACGATGCGGTCGGGGAAGTCGGCGTGCAGGACGGCGATGCCGTAGGTGCCCTCGATCACGCGGACGGCCTGGCGGACCTTGTCCTCGAGCTTCTCGGCGGTGGAGCGGGCGATGAGGTGGGTGAGGACCTCGGTGTCGGTCTCGGAGAGGAACTCGACGCCGTCCGCCTCCAGCTTGCGGCGCAGGTCGGCGGCGTTGTCGATGATGCCGTTGTGCACGACGGCGACCTTGTCGTCGGCCGACATGTGCGGGTGGGCGTTGACGTCGGAGGGGGCGCCGTGGGTGGCCCAGCGGGTGTGGGCGATGCCGGTGGTGCCCTTGAAGCGCGCCGGGACCTTGGCCTCCAGGTCGCGCACCCGGCCCTTGGCCTTGACCATCTTCAGGCCGGGCGCCTTCGGGGAGGTGACGACCAGCCCCGCGGAGTCGTAGCCGCGGTACTCCAGCCGCTGCAGGCCCTCCAGGAGGAGGGGGGCCACGTCACGCTTCCCGATGTATCCGACAATTCCGCACATATACAGGTATCTCTCAGCCTGGCGTCTCAGCCGTAGACCATGCGGCGCAGCTGCCTGAGCGTCAGCTCCGGCGGCGCCACCGCCCGGTATTTCAGGTCCGCCTCGATCCGTCCGAAGATCTCCGCGTTGACCAGACCCTGGGTCTGGAGTTCGCGGTGGCGGCGACGGACGAAGTCCTGGGTCGTCTCGTCGAAGTAGGCGAGCACGTCCTGGACCACCCGCAGCGCCTCGCCCCGGTTCAGGGGCGTGGACCGCGTCAGATGATCAACAAGTTCGTCGTGCACCCGGTAGATCCTCGGCCACCGGCGCCGGTTTCGCAAGAAACGTGCCCGATTTCGGGCACGCCCCCTTCAGTGGGGCTGTTGGATCTCTGTTCGCAAGCCGTCCATCCTGTGTCCTGCGTCTCGTTGCCCGGACCCACGAGTTTCGGACGCCATGGACATTCCTCGTATGGGAGTACCCGAGAAGCTCGCCGAGCGCATGAGCATGGCCGAGCAGCATGAGTACCTGCGCGCGAGATTCTCGCGCCGGAACCTGATCAGAGGCGGCGCCGTCACGCTGGGCGCCGTCGCGGGTGGCGCGTATGTGACGGGTGCCACCGCCCAGGCCGCCGTACCGACGCTGGGGGTACCTCCCACGAAGTGGGGGAGCACCGCCTCCGCCCACGAGCAGGTCGACGGCGCCCTCGTCGCCCCCTTCGGCCGGCACCTCGCCTTCGGCGCCGACCCGCGCACCGAGATGACCGTCTCCTGGCAGGTCCCGGTCGCCGTGAAGAAGCCGTTCATCCGGATCGGCGCCCACCCCTGTGACCTCTCCCGCAAGATCGAGGCCGAGGTCCGCACCCTCTACACCCCGGCTGGCGTCGGCGCGAGCGGCGACCACACGCAGTACTACCTGCACGCCAAGCTCACCCACCTGCGCCCGGGCAGGACGTACTACTACGGCGTCGGCCACGAGGGCTTCGACCCGGCCGAGCCCCACCTGCTGGGCACCCTGGGCACCTTCACCACCGCCCCGGCCCACCGCGAGCCGTTCACCTTCACCGCCTTCGGCGACGAGGGCGTGAGCTACCACGGCCTGGCCAACAACGCCCTGATCCTCGGCCAGAACCCGGCCTTCCACCTGCACGCGGGCGACATCGCCTACGGCGACCCGGCCGGCCAGGGCAAGGCCACCGACACGGGCTTCGACTCGCGCACCTGGGACCAGTTCCTCTACCAGACCGAGTCGGTCGCCAAGCAGATCCCGTGGATGGTCTCGTACGGCAACCACGACATGGAGGCCTGGTACTCGCCCAACGGCTACGGCGGCGAGGAAGCCCGCTGGACCCTGCCGGACAACGGCCCGGACGCCAAGAACCTGCCCGGCGTCTACTCCTTCGTCTACGGCAACACCGCGGTCGTCTCGCTGGACCCCAACGACATCTCCTTCGAGATCCCGGCGAACCTGGGCATATCCGGTGGAACCCAGACGACATGGTTCGAGGCCCAGCTGAAGAAGTTCCGGGCCCGTGACGACATCGACTTCGTCATCGTGTTCTTCCACCACTGCGCGTACTGCACGTCCACGGCGCACGCCTCGGAGGGGGGCGTGCGCCAGGAGTGGGTGCCGCTGTTCGAGAAGTACCAGGTGGACCTGGTCATCAACGGCCACAACCACCAGTACGAGCGCACCGACGTGATCAAGGACAACAAGGTCACCAAGAAGCTCCCGATCGGCGGCACCGCCTACCCCGAGACCGAGGGTGTCGTCTACGTCACCGCCGGCGCCGCGGGCCGCAGCCTGTACGCGTTCAGCGCCCCGGACTCCTACGAGGGCCACGAGCACGAGGTCGACTCGGTCGCGTCCTTCATCAACACCAAGGACGGCAAGGTCAACGAGACCGTCACCTGGTCCCGGGTCCGCTACCTCAACTACTCCTTCCTCCGCGTCGACGTCACCCCCGCGCCGCGCGGCCGCCAGACCACCCTGACGGTGTCGGGCATCGCCGAGACCGGCGACCGCATCGACCACTTCACGGTGTCCCGCCGGGCGAAGTAGCTCCCCGGTCCGGGCCGGGCGGTCCTCGCACGCGCTCTCACAGGCGTTTGAGGACCGCCTGCTTGGCCAGCGTGAACTCCTCCTCCGTCAGCACCCCGTCCCGGTGCAGTTCGCCCAGCTCGCGCAGGCGGCGCAGCAGGGCGTCGTGGTCGTCCCCGGCGGGCGCCTTCTCGAGCGACGGCGGATCCCGCCGTACGTCCGCCTCCACCGTGGCGGGATGCGGCAGCCGGGCCTGTACGGCGGCGGCCACCAGCGCCATCAGCGGGTCCTTCCTGAAGCCCCACAACTCGACGGCGTTCGGGTCGTACTTGGGCGGTGCCGTGACCGGGGCGCCGCGCACCAGGAAGCGCAGGTGCCCGTTCTCCAGCCCGGCCGCCGGCTGCCACTCCACGCCGGTGATCTCCGTGAGGGGTATCGTCCGGGGCCCGGTGGCGGCCTTGGCGTCCTCCGTCTTCCAGTTCCACTCCAGCCGCACCCGCTCCCCGTCGAAGCCCGCTGTGCCGTCCCCGGCGGAGGCGGACACCGGCAGCGCCGGGCCCGGCAGCAGGAACCCGTCCACCGGGTCCGGTGAGACCCCGTCCAGCAGCAGCGCGGTGCGCACCTCGTCCGCGACGTACTCGGCGACGCCGTACCGGTCGGACTGCACCGCCAGCTGATACGGGTCGTCCCCCTCGGCGAGCCGGCCGCCGGTGGCCTGCGTCAGCGGGTCCGCACCGTCGCGCAGCCGCAGCCTCAGCCGCCCCGCCCTGCGCCCCTGCTCGAAGGAGACACCGGCCAACGCCCCCAGCGGGACGACGAGTTCGCCCAGCTCCCGGCGGAGCGGACTCACGTTCTTGTCCCGGCCCGGGGTGAGCCGCAGGGCGTCGCCGTCGAACGTCCAGGTGCCGTCCTTCTGGATGATTTCCGCCATGGAGGGATTGTTTCACCGGATCTGCGGGACAGTGGTCTCGACCACCATCCGACGGTCATGACTGACCGTCACGTCTGATGGTCGGTCACATCTGAAGGGAGCGCATGTGAGACGGAACCACAGCACGACTCCCCGGACACCTCGCATCCTCGGATCACTGCTTCTGGTCGCGGCGGCCGGGATCCTCACCCTCGGCGCGGCCCCCACGGCACAAGCGGCCACCCCCACGCCACTGAACCAGGTCATCCCGGCCCCCGCCGCCGTCCAGCCCGGCGGCACCCCGTACCGCATCACCCGCGCCACCGGCGTGCGTGTCGACGCCACCCCCGAGGTGAGGCGCATCGGCGCGTACCTGACCGGCATCCTGCGGCCCTCCACCGGCTACCCGCTGCCCCTCACCGGCCACGGCCCCGGCGGCATCCGGCTCCACCTCGCCCAGGGCGACTACGGCGCCGAGGGCTACCGGCTGCACAGCGACGCGGCCGGCGTCACCCTCACCGCGAGCGCCCCCGCCGGCCTCTTCCACGGCGTGCAGACCCTGCGCCAGCTCCTCCCGGCCGCCGTCGAGAGGAAGACCGTCCAGCCCGGCCCCTGGCGGATCGCCGGCGGCACCATCGAGGACCGCCCCCGCTACGCCTACCGCGGCGCCATGCTGGACGTCGCCCGGCACTTCTTCACCGTCGCCCAGGTCAAGCGCTACATCGACCAGCTGGCGATGTACAAGATCAACGAGCTGCACCTGCACCTCAGCGACGACCAGGGCTGGCGCATCGCCATCGACTCCTGGCCGCGCCTCGCGACCTACGGCGGCTCCACCGAGGTCGGCGGCGGCAAGGGCGGCTACTACACCAAGGCCCAGTACAAGGAGATCGTCCGGTACGCCGCCTCCCGCTACCTCGAGGTCGTCCCCGAGATCGACATGCCCGGCCACACCAACGCGGCCCTCGCCTCGTACGCGAAGCTCGACTGCGACGGCACCGCACCCCCGCTGTACACCGGCACCAAGGTCGGCTTCAGCTCGCTGTGCGTGCCCCGGCAGGTGACGTACGACTTCGTGAACGACGTCGTCCGCGAGCTGGCCGCCCTCACCCCCGGCCGCTACCTCCACATCGGCGGCGACGAGGCCCACTCCACCAGCCACCCCGACTACGTGACCTTCATGGACCGCGTGCAGCCCATAGTGGCCACGTACGGCAAGACGGCTATCGGCTGGCACCAGCTCACCGGCGCCCACCCCGCCAAGGGCGCCCTCGCCCAGTACTGGGGCCTGGACACCACCAGCGCCGCCGACAAGGCCCAGGTGGTGAAGGCCGCGCAGAACGGCACCGGACTGATCCTGTCCCCGGCCGACCGGGTCTACCTCGACATGAAGTACACCAAGAACACCACGCTGGGCCTCACCTGGGCGGGCCTGGTGGAGGTACGGCGGTCGTACGACTGGGATCCCGGCACCTACCTTCCCGGCGCCCCGGATTCGGCGATCCGGGGCGTGGAGGCACCCCTGTGGTCCGAGACCCTGAAGACGAACGCCGACATCGAGTACATGGCGTTCCCCCGCCTGCCGGGCGCGGCCGAGCTGGGCTGGTCCCCGGCGGCCACGCACGACTGGGACACCTACAAGGTACGGCTGGCCGCCCAGGCCCCCCGCTGGGACGCCCTCGGGATGAGCTACTACCGGTCGCCGCAGGTGCCCTGGCCGGTGGCTTGAGCGAGAGGGTTCCGCAGTGTGCCGACGAGCTGGAGCGCGCCGGACGGATCGGCCAGGTCCACCATCTGCCGGTTGTCGCGCAACTGGAGCCGGTTGAGGCAGGACAGCGCGAACTCGGGGGCGAACATGTCGTACTGCCGGAACTTCCCGGCCAGTTCGGGCGCCGCAGCCTGATACTCGCGGGTGACCTCGGCGACCGTGTGCCAGAACTCGTCCTCTGACAGGACCCCTTCCGTGGCGAGGTTCGCGGCGAGGAACCGGAAGAAGCAGTCGAAGACGTCGGTGAAGACCGACAGCAGCTTCTTGTCGTCCGGGACCTCGACGCGGATCCGCCGTACCTCGGGCGGCAGTACGGCGTCCGGGTCCATCACCGCGATCTCCTCGGCGATGTCCTTGTAGACCGCCCGCCGTACGACCCCGTCCTCCAGCACCAGGATGACGTTCTCGCCGTGCGGCATGAACACCAGGTCGTAGGCGTAGAAGCTGTGCAGCAGCGGGGTGTAGTACGCCCGGAGGTAGTGCCGTAGCCACTCCACCGGCGGGAGCCCGGAGCGCTCGATCAGCGCGCCCGCGAAGGAGGCGCCGGTGTGGTCCACGTGGAGCAGGGAGGCCATGGTCGCGAGGGACTCGCCGTCCTTCAGCGAGGGCACCGGGCTCTCCCGCCACAGCGCGGCCAGCATCTTGCGGTACGGCGAGTAGCGGTCGGTGGCCCGCTCGTACTCCAGGTGCCGGTAGCCGACGGCCGCCCGCTCCCGGATGATCGTCAGGCCCGTCGACTTCAGCACCGGGTCGTTCTCGATCAGCCGGGCCAGCCAGTCGTTGATCGCCGGGGTCGCCTCCATGTAGGCGGCCGAAAGACCGCGCATGAACCCCATGTTGAGGACGGACAGGGCCGTCTTCACATAGTGCTTCCCGGGATGGGAGGTGTTGAAGAAGGTCCGGATGGACTGCTGGGCCAGGTACTCGTCGTCGCCCTCGCCGAGGCAGACCAGGTGCCGTCGGGCCACCTCGGCGGCGAAGGTGACGGAGAGCTTGTTCCACCACTGCCAGGGGTGGACCGGGATGAGGAGGTAGTCGGCGGGGTCGAGGCCCTGGTCGGTGAGGGTGGCACGGAAACGGTTCAGCGTCGGCTCGCCCAGCTCCTCCCGCAGGAAGGACTCGTACTCGACGCCGACGCCCGCCGTGAACGCGGCCCGCGAGCGGTGCGCGGCCAGCCACACCAGCCGTACCGGGCTCGCGGTCTCGGGGGCGTACGACAGGTACTCGTGGATGCCGAACCCGAGCCGGCCGTTGTTCGCCACGAAGCACGGGTGTCCCTCGGTCATCCCGGTCTCGATCGCCTGGAAGCCGCCGACGGCGAGTTCCGCGGAGGTGACGCGGGGCTTGGCCAGCTTGTAGCACGTGCCGGAGAGGGTGGAGGAGATCTCCTCCAGATAGACCGGCAGGATCTCGTCGCTCAGCCCGAGCGAGTCCTTCAGCTCGATGAAGAAGTCGAGTGCGGCGAGCGGGAGTTCACGGCCGTCGTGGTGCCGGGTGAGGGAGTCGGCGTCGATCTGCCAGTGGTCGAGGGCACGTCGGGTGGCGGTGAAGCGGTAGGAGGTGAGCCCGTCGTCACTGTGGACGACGTACGTGTCACCGTCTCGCTCCGGCGTGATCAGCCGCTCGTGCGCGAACTCGGCGAGCGCCTTGCGGACCAGCAGGCGGTTGGCGGTCGCCCAGCGCTCGGGGGAGAGGTGGGCCACGGCGTCGGCGAGGCTCATATCGACACCGCCTTCTCGAACCGCTCCCGCGTGCAGAAGCTCAGCAGCGCCTTCTTCTCCGGCTTCTGGATCTCCCGCTCGGCCACGAACCCGACGGCCTTGTTCAGAGCGTGCACGGCGGTGTTGGCGAGGTCGGGCTCGACCACGACACGTGCCACAGCCGGGTCCTCGAAGAGCCGGGCCAGCACGGCGGTGATGACGGCCCTGGTGAACCCGTGGACGGGGCTGTCGGTCGCCGGCGTCAGGAAGTGCATGCCGATGTCACCGGGCAACGGCTCGTACAGCCCGGCCAGTTCGCGGTGCCGGGGGTCGTAGTACTCCATCAGAAAGACGGGTTCGCCGTCCTGGAGTCCGAGCAGCGCGTGATGGTGCTCGTCGGCCGCGATCTCCATGTAGGCCCGCTCGACGTCCACCAGCGACGCGTCCTGCATCATCCAGAAGGCCGCCTTGGGATGGGTGACCCAGGAGTGGAGGAGCTCGGCGTCCTTCAGGGGGTCCAGCGGTCGGAACGTGAAGGTCATACGGCGAACTCCTGGAATGCGATGGTCTTCTCGACCGGGTAGTACTCGGTGCCGAGCAGCTCACGGATGATGTACGCGTTCCGGTACGCGCCCATGCCCAGGTCGGGGCTGGTGATGCTGTGGGTGTGCACGCCGGCGTTCTGGAGGAAGACTCCCCGGCCGGTCTCGTCGATCGTGTAGTTGCGGGCCACGTCGAAGTTGCCGTGCGAGTCGTAGCGCAGGCGGTCTCTGACCGGGGCCAGGAACTCCGGCTCGGCGTACGTGTAGCCGGTGGCCAGGACCAGGCCCTGGGATTCGATCTCGTAGTCCTTCTCCTGCTCCTCCTGGCGGAAGGAGAGGGTGTACGTGCCGTTCTCGTAACGCGCCCTGTTCAAGGCGGAGTTGGTCAGCAGACGCGTGGGCACGGGACCACCGAGGTTCTTCTGGTAGAGCAGGTCGAAGATCTCGTTGATCAGGCCACCGTCGATGCCCTTGAAGAGGCCCTTCTGCTGCTCGGTGAGCCGGTAGCGGGTGGCCTCCGGGAGCTCGCGGTAGTAGTCGATGTACTCCGGGGAGGTCATCTCCAGGGTGAGCTTGGTGTATTCGAGCGGGAAGAAGCGCGGGGAGCGGGTCACCCAGTTCAGCCGGTAGCCGTGGACGTCGATCTCGCTGAGCAGGTCGTGGTAGATCTCGGCGGCGGACTGGCCGGAGCCGACGATCGTGATCGACTCCTTCCGCTGCAGCTCCGCTCTGTGCTGTACATAGCGGGAGTTGTGGAAGTGGTCGCCGGCCAGGCCGCGCACCGCCTCCGGGTAGTGCGGGGAGGTGCCCGTGCCGAGGACGAGGTGGCGGGCGCGGTACACGTCTCCGGCCTCCGTGCGCACGAGGTAGTGCTCGTCCTCGTACGTCACCTCGGTCACCGTCGTGCCGAAGCGGACGCTGCTCAGTCGGCCCGCCGCCCAGCGGCAGTAGTCGTCGTACTCGACCCGCAGCGGGTAGAAGTTCTCGCGGATGTAGAACGAGTACAGTCTGCCCTTCTCCTTCAGGTAGTTGAGGAAGGAGTACGGCGAGGTCGGGTCGGCCAGGGTGACCAGGTCCGACATGAACGGGGTCTGCAGGTGGGCGCCGTCCAGGAACATCCCGGCGTGCCACTCGAAGTCAGGCTTGGACTCCAGGAAGACGCCGTTCAGTTCGGCGATCGGCTCGGTGAGGCAGGCGAGACCGAGGTTGAAGGGGCCGAGCCCGATGCCCACGAAGTCATGGGTGCGGCTGGCTTCAGGAAGCGCGGTCAAGGGACTCTCCCAGGTACTGCTCGGCGTGGCCGGCGATCAGGTCGAGGACGGCGGCGATGTCGGCCGTGGTCGTCTCGGGGTTGAGCAGGGTGAACTTGAGGTAGTGGCGGCCGCCGACCTTGGTGCCCGCGACCACGGCGTCACCGGAGGCGAACAGGGCCTTGCGGGCGTAGAGGTTGGCGCGGTCGATCTCGGCCGGGTCGGTGACGGCCGCCGGGATGTAGCGGAAGACGAGGGTGGAGAGCGAGGGCTCCACGACGACGTCGTAACGGGGATCGGCCGCGAGCAGCTTCCAGCCCTCGGCCGCCAGGTCGCAGACCTCGTCGAAGAGCTGCCCGATGCCGTCGGCGCCCATCACGCGCAGTGTCATCCACAGCTTGAGGGCGTCGAAGCGGCGGGTGGTCTGGAGGGACTTGTCGACCTGGTTGGGGATGCGCTCGTGCACCATGCGGCGCGGGTTGAGGTACTCGGCGTGGTAGGTGGCGTGGCGCAGCGTGGCCGCGTCCTTCACCAGCACGGCGGACGAACTCACCGGCTGGAAGAAGGACTTGTGGTAGTCGACGGTGACCGAGTCGGCGCGCTCGATGCCGGCGATGCGGTCCCGGTGCTTGAGGGAGGCGAGCAGTCCGCAGCCGTAGGCGGCGTCGACGTGCAGCCAGGTGCCGTACCGCGCGCACAGTTCGGCGGTCTCGGGCAGCGGGTCGATGGAGCCGAAGTCGGTGGTGCCGGCGGTGGCGACGACGGCCATGGGGACGAGGCCGTCCCGTGTGCAGCGCTCCAGCTCGCGGGCGAGGGCGACGGTCTGCAGGCGCTTGTCGTGGTCGACGGGGATGGCGACGACCGCGTCCTGGCCCAGGCCGAGCAGTTTGGCGGACTTCCTGACGCTGAAGTGGCTGACCTCGGAGGCGAAGATGCGCAGTTTCGCGGGGGAGTCGGTCTTCGCCTCCTCCCGGGCGAGGAGGAGCGCCTGGAGGTTGGACTGGGTGCCGCCGGAGGTGAACACGCCGTCGGCGGCGGGTCCGAGCCCGATCCGCCGGGCAGTCCAGTCGACGATCTTGCGCTCGATGAGGGTGCCGCCGGCCGACTGGTCCCAGGTGTCGAGGGAGGAGTTGACCGCGGAGAGCACGGCCTCGCCGAGCACCGCGGGGATGACGACCGGGCAGTTGAGGTGGGCGAGGTAGCGGGGATGGTGGAAGTAGACCGCGTCCTTCAGATACACGTCCTCCAGCTCGTCCAGGACGGCGGCGGTGTCGCCGAGCGGCCGGTCCAGGTCGATGGCGTCGACGCGGGGGGCGAGGGCGTCCACGGTGACGCCGGTGAACGGACGGTCGGTGGTGGCGAGTTTGGCCGCCACCCGCTCGACTCCTTCGGTCACGGAGCTTCGGTAGTGCTCCGCGGTGAGGCCATTGAGCAGGTGCGAGCGCATGTGGGGGTCCTCCGAGGGACAGTCCGTGCGGGGGGTTTGGGGTCCAGGTGTCGAACTTAGGTTAGCCTAACCTAAGTTCCTTGAATCACGGCATACGTCACCCGTGACAGCCTCACGTGACGGTGTGTTACTCCGCCGCCCGCAGCTCTTCCTCGGTCATCCCCTGCCGCCAGTACCCGACGAAGGTCACCCGCCGCCGGTCCACGCCGCGCTCGCCGACGAAGTGCCGCCGGAGTGCCTTCACCTGTCCCGACTCGCCCGCGATCCAGACGTACGGGCGCTCGGCGGTGGGGAGTTGGGCGGCCCGTACGGCATCGACGGCCATGGGGGACCCGTCGTGCCGTACGAGCCACGTGATGTCCGCGTCCGCCTCGGTGCGCACGTCCTGGATGTCTCCGGCGTGCGGCACCTCCAGCCAGGCGCGGGCGCGGGTGCCGGCCGGCAGCGACTCGAGGATCGCGGTCGCGGCGGGTACGGCGGTCTCGTCGCCCCACAGCAGGACGAGATCGGCGTCCCCGGGCGGGCGGAAGCGGATCGCGCGGTTGTCGGCGAGGGCGGGCCCGAGCACCAGGACCCGGTCCCCGGCGGCGGCGCGGGCGGCCCAGCGGGAGGCGGGACCGGCGGGGGTGTGCAGGACGAAGTCGATGTCGATCTCGTCGGGGGCCCGGCGCAGGGCGCGCAGGGTGTACGACCGCATCACCGCCCGTACGTCGTCCGGAAGTTCACGCCAGGCCTGCCACCAGTTGTCGCCCAGGTCCAGGGGTACGACGGGCTCCGGCTGGCCCGAGTGCGGCAGGAAGAGGGAGAGGGACTGGTCGCGCCCGTCGGAGTGGAACGCGTGCAGATCGGCTCCGCCGAAGGTGACCCGGACCAGAGACGGCCCCAGCCGCCTCGTCCGTACGACCTGGAGGGAGAAGAAACGGAACGGGGCGGCTACGGCCGTCGTCATGTGAGCTCCTGAAATGACGTCAGGTGGGTGGTCAGCTGACCTTCTTGGCCTTCTCCAGCGCCTCGGCCAGGCTGGTGAGCAGCGGCACGCACTTGTCGTACGACAGGATCGGCTCGGGGGAGCGCGCGATGACCTGTCCCGCCTTCACCGCGGGCAGCTTCTTCCAGGTCGGCTTGGTGATGCCGGCGGGCTGGAGCGCGGACGACCGGTCGTCCATCATGATGATGTCGGCCTGGTACTTGTCGACGTTCTCCCAGCTCAGCGACTCGTACCAGCCGCCGCCCTGCTTCTTGGCGCTCTCCGGGGGCTCGACGAAGTTCACGCCGAGGGCCTTGAAGTACTCCAGGTCGACGGAGAGGTTGGTGCCGGAGACGTAGAAGAGCGGGTCGCTCGCGCTGCCGGCCATCACCTTGATGCCGGGCTTGGCCTTGGCGGCGGCGCGCAGCCGGGCGGCGGCGGCCTCGAAGCGCTGCTTGGCGTCGGTCACCCTGGCGGCCTTCATGTCCGCGCCGAGCGACTCGGCGAGGTCCCACATGCGCTGCAGCGGCTGGGTGAGCTGACGGTCGTAGACGGAGACGCCGACGCTCGGGGCGAGTTGGGCGATCTTCTTCTTCGACTCCTCCGGGACGTACCAGAGGGTGCCCGCGTTGTCGAACATCGTCGTGATCAGCACGTCCGGCGCGAGCGAGGCGTACTTCTCGATGTTGAACTGGCCCCAGGTGTTGCCGAGGACGGTCACCTTGCTGACGTCCATGTCGCCGGCCTGGACGTCGGCCTTGCCCTCCTTGGTCGTCGTCGGGCCGAAGACGCCCTTGACCTGGACGCCGTAGTCGTGGAGCGCGGCGCCGACACCGGTGAACGCGACGATGTTCGCGGGGACCTTGTCCAGCTTCACGGTCGTACCGCGGTCGTCCTTGAACGACCAGGGGCCGGACGTGCCGGCCTTCGTCCCGCCGCCGGAGCCGCTGTCTTCGCCCTTGTCGTCCCCGCAGGCGGCGAGCGCGGCGCCGAGTCCGATGGCGCCACCCGCGGCGAGGATGCCACGGCGGGTGAGGTGGAGGGCACGGGCATGGGGCATGGGTGTGACTGCTTTCGAACGGGGCGAGGCGCCCGCCGGACAGGAGCGAAAGCAAGGTTAGCCTAACCTCACTTGATGTCCAGAGGTCCCGTGCCCGACGGTCAGTGTGTGCGCTTTTCCGTCCATTTGCCTTTGCTTGGTTGCCTCTTGCGACGAACAACACCGGCGCTCGGCCTGCCACCGCACACGCCACCGCTCCTCGGTGAGACGGGCGGCTTCCAGGTGGTGGCGGGTGTTCAGCAGCGGCTTGCCGCCGCGCACCACGCGCACGACACCGGCCTGCCACTCCACCCGCGCGGCATCCAGCCGGTCGGCCGGCACGCGCAGGCGGCGCGCCTTCGCATGCCACTCCCGCCTGCTGCGATAACCGCCCGGCGCCCCCTTGCCGCCCTTCTCCCCGACCGGCAGGGACGGCCGGTGCGCGATCGTCGCGATCCCGGCTTCCAGGCTGTGGATGTGTGTGAGCTGGCCGCGCCGGGCCGGCGCGCACTGATCGTGAGAGGCCTTCGTGATCGACCCGGCCCACCGGGAGGAGGACTCCCGCGTCAGCACGCGCTTACGCTCGGCCCACCGCCCGCTGTCATGGTCCAGCGGTCCCAGGGCGACGAATGGCGCTGCCAACTCCCGCAGCCCGCCCATGCGTTTACCCCCATCCCTGTGTCGGTCGAAGCCTCGCTCACCACGCCCGAGAGCTGTCCGGCAACTGATCTTGGTCTGAAGGTGGTTGGTCAGGAGTGAATCCTGGGGACCACTGGGGCGCTCCACCGCCACGGTCGCGTCGTTCTCCTGGACTGTTCGGTTTGATCACTTGGTGTCCAAGGCGGCCCAGGATGCGACGGGTGGCGGGCGGATCCGCCTGGGAAAATGAGCGACAGGGTCCCCTGGTACGCGGTACGGTGCGCCGATGTCAGAGATCAAGAAGTTCCAAGTCACCTTTGACTGCGCAGAACCTGAGCGCCTCGCTCGCTTCTGGTGTGAAGTGTTGGGGTACGTCACGCCGCCGCCACCTGAGGGGTTCACCACCTGGGACGATTTCAACCGCACCCTGCCTCCTGAGAAGCAGGGATCATGGTTCGCCTGCAGTGATCCCTCAGGCGTGGGCCCGCGCCTGTACTTCCAGCGCGTCCCTGAAGGCAAGATCGTCAAGAATCGGGTGCATCTCGACGTCCGGGTCGGCACCGGGCTCGTGGGGGACGAGCGCCTCGCCGCGCTCGAAGCCGAGTGTGCACGGCTGGTCGCGCTCGGTGCGACCCATGTGCAAACGCTGTATGCCGATGAGGAAAACGAGTCGTGCATCCCGATGCTGGACATCGAGGGCAACGAGTTCTGTATCGACTGAACATTCTTCGAGCCGGGGAGGTGGGAGCCACATCCCTTGGGCCTCTCTGATCTCGTATGGGGCGTGAGTTACCCCGCGAGGGCGAGGTTGTGCAGCCGGGTGATGCCGAGCATGGCGGTGTGAACGCCATCGCCTTTCAGACGGCAGTCGCGAAGGATCTTCCATGCCTTCATCCGCGCGAAGACGTGTTCGACGCGTGCGCGGACCTTGCGGTGGGACGCGTTGTGTTCCTCTTTCCAGGCCGGGAGTTCGGCCCGGCCGCGCTTTCGTGGTCGCTGTCGGCCGGCCGCTGCCCGGCAACCGCAACGACTGCAAGGCGTGGGAGCTGTCCGGCGCGAAGTCGGTCATTCGTCCTCGGCTTCGGCTGCGGGCGCTCCACCTTGACCGGTCCGGCGGTCCGTGAATGCGGCACCCATCGAGGAAGGGCACGATGTGCTGCGGGGCGGATACCGGGAGACGCCGCCGTGCTCGGGGGCCGTGAGGGCCGGGTGCTGTTGGTGCGGAGGCGGGTTGGCGAGGGCCGGCCATGCCGTACGCGGCGACGTCTGGGATCGGACTGCCGAGAGCTGCGTCATGCAAAGGAGCCCCCGCCGGCCTTCTCACCGGGCGGGGGCAGGGTGGGTCAGTCGAGGTCGATCGTGAAGCGCCTCGTGTTCGGAGCGATCGTTTCGGCGTGGATCTGGCCACGAGCCCGGTCGAATTTCCCGGTGCCGCCGGTGATCGCGTTGTCGAACGGAGGGGGAGGGGTCGTCGGGCGGCCCTGGGTGAGGATGCCGAAGACCATCCCCTGCGCGGAGAGCTGGCCGCCCGGGAGGGTGTAGGTCACGGTGCACTCCTCCGCTCCGCCGTCGACGGCCCGGGTGGTGGTGCAGGTGCCGCCGGTCTCGCCGACCTTCTTGCGGTTCTGGTCGAGGAGGTCCGAGCGGAAGACGGTTCGATCGCCTTGGGCGGCGGGGATGCCGCCTGGGGTGACGGGGAAGCGCGTCTGCTCCTTGAGCACGCCGATGAGTGTGATGACCCGGTGTCCGCCCTTGGCGTGGGCGGAACCGGTGTCCGTCGCGGCGGCCTCGACAGGGGCGCAGGCGAGAAGGGCGACCAGCGCAGTGGTCGTGCCGAGACAGGCTGCTCTGATGGGGCGCATCGTGTGGCTCCTGAGGTTGATGCTCATGGATGGTCAGGTGACGCATTCATAACCTCGGCTCTGCCGCCGCCCGGAACGTCCCGGCGTGACTCACCGGTATATCCGATCAATCGGACCAACCCGCGACGAGAGACGGCCCGCCCGACCGGACGAGTCGGGCGGGTTGACGCTGGTGCAGCACATAACGACCACCACCGGCAAAGGTCACGCATTCGATGAACAAACGCATGTATGCCTGCAAGGCCCGTGAGTCCCGTGGCGGGCAACAGTTCCCAACCCCAGCGGCTGGGTCGGCACGGGCCAGGTCTGGCAGCCCGGGGCGACGGCATGGTCCATGACCCGAAGGCCAAGAACGGGTGGGAGACCTCGCGCTCGCTGTTCTTCGGCCGGCTGTGGGGCGGCGGGTTTCCGCTCAAGAGCAACCAGGAGTTCCGCGGCGGCGACGCCTTCACGGCGAGCCTGGCGGTCGACCCGACCTTCTCGGAGTGGCGGAGCACGCTGGTGGGCCAGGCCAGGGAGAAGGGAATGGACGCGAAGTACGCGAAGAAGGACGCCACGTTCTACTACGACGACGCCGGGCCCGAGCCGGGCAACGGCGGCTTCGGGAGACCGGATCGGGCTGTCGTTCAAGAGCGACGACAGCCAGGAGTTCCCCTGCAACGTCGACCTGGCCGTGGTGGGCGGCGGGAAGAGCCTGTGCGAGACCAGCGACCCGGACGACCCGTGCGGCATCGGCGTGAAGCTCACCCGCGAGAAGTGAACGCCCGCGGGTGAGCCGTTGCAGGGCCCCTTCAGCTCACCAGCCCCAACTCCCGGGCGATCAGCATCCGCTGGACCTCGCTGGTGCCCTCGCCGATCTCCAGGATCTTGGAGTCGCGCCACATGCGGGCCACCGGGTACTCGTTCATGAAGCCGTAGCCGCCGTGGATCTGGGTGGCGTCGCGGGCGTTGTCCACCGCGATGGTGGAGGAGTACAGCTTGGCCAGGGCCGCCTCCTTCTTGAAGGGCTCCCCGGCGACCAGCCGGGAGGCCGCGTCCCGCCAGGCCAGGCGGGCCGTGTGGGCCTTCATCTCCATGTCGGCGATCTTGAACTGGATGGCCTGGTTGGCGCCGATCGGGCGGCCGAACGCCTCACGCTCCTTGGCGTACTTCAGCGACTCGTCCACACACCCCTGCGCCAGGCCCGTCGCGAGCGCCGCGATGGCGATGCGGCCCTCGTCCAGGATGCGCAGGAACTGGGCGTAGCCCCGGCCCTCCTCGCCCAGCAGGTTGGCCGCCGGGACCCGGACGTCCGAGAAGGAGAGTTCGCGGGTGTCCGACGCGTTCCAGCCGACCTTCGAGTACGGCGCCGCCACCGTGAAGCCCGGCGTGCCCGACGGGACGATGATCGACGAGATCAGCGGCTTGCCGTCCGGCTTGCGGCCCGTCACCGCCGTGACCGTCACCAGCCCGGTGATGTCCGTACCGGAGTTGGTGATGAAGCACTTCGTGCCGTTGATGACCCACTCGTCGGTGTCCGGGTCCAGGCGGGCCGTCGTACGGGTGGCCCCGGCGTCGCTGCCGCCGTCCGGCTCCGTCAGACCGAACGCGCCCAGGATCTCGCCCGAGCACAGCCGGGGGAGCCACTCGCGTTTCTGCTCCTCCGTGCCGAAGAGGTGCAGCGGCATCGCGCCCAGCGAGACGCCCGCCTCCAGGGTGATGGCCACGGACGAGTCGACCCGGGCCAGCTCCTCCAGGGCGAGGCCGAGGGCCAGGTAGTCGCCGCCCATGCCGCCGTACTCCTCTGGGAACGGCAGCCCGAACAGGCCCATACGGCCCATCTCGCGGACGATCTCGTACGGGAACTCGTGATGCTCGTAGAACTCGCCGATCTTCGGCGCCACGACATCGTGCGCGAACTCCTCCACCGTACGGCGGAGTTCCTCCAGCTCGGGGCTGAGGCGGTGGTCCATGCTGATCACTGGTCCTTGTGGGAGAGAGCGCGGACGGTACGGGACGGACTGGGCCGCCCCAGCTGTTCGGCCATCCACACGCTCGTGGCGGTCAGACGGCCGAGGTCGACCCCGGTCTCGATGCCGAGTCCGTGCAGCATCCAGACGAGGTCCTCGGTCGCGAGATTGCCGGTGGCCGACTTGGCGTACGGACAGCCGCCGAGCCCGCCGGCGGAGGCGTCGACCGTCGTCACCCCGTGCTCCAGGGCCGCGTAGGTGTTCGCGAGCGCCTGGCCGTAGGTGTCATGGAAGTGCACGCCGATCTCGTCGGTCGGCACGCCCTCCTCGTTGAGCACGTTCAGCAGTTCGTGGACATGGCCCGGGGTGGCCACGCCGATCGTGTCGCCGAGGCTCAGCTCGTCGCAGCCCATGTCCCTCAGGGCCGTACAGACGGCGGCCACCTGGTGGATCGGCACCGCGCCCTCCCACGGATCGCCGAAGCACATCGAGACGTAACCGCGCACGTGCACGCCCGCCTCCTTCGCGCGGCGCACCACCGGCTCGTACACGCCCAGCGCCTCCTCCAGCGAGCGGTTGAGGTTGGCCCGCGCGAAGGACTCGCTGGCGCTGGCGAAGACCGCGACCCGCTCGGCACCGAGGGCGAGCGCCCGGTCCAGGCCGCGCTGGTTGGGCACCAGCACCGGCAGCGCGACCCCCGGAAGGTCCTTGACCATCGGGAACAGCTGCTCGGCGTCGGCCAGTTGGGGCACCCACTTGGGGTGCACGAAGCTCGTCGCCTCGATCGTCGTCAGGCCCGCCTCGGCCAGCCGGCGGATGAACTCCGCCTTCACCTCGGTCGGCACGGACGACTTCTCGTTCTGCAGCCCGTCACGCGCCCCGACCTCGTGGATCCGCACCCGCGCGGGCAGATCCTGGGCCGGAACGGCCATGGGCAGTCCCGCCACGCTCACTCCGCCACCGCCCCTTCGTCATCGTGTGGTGCGATCACGGCCAGCACCTGGTCCATGGCGACCGTCGTGCCCGGCGTGACGTCCAGCTCGGCGACCGTGCCGGCGTGCGGGGCGGAGATGACGTGCTCCATCTTCATCGCCTCCACCACCAGCAGGCTCTGCCCGGCCGCGACCTCGTCGCCGACGGCGACCTTCACCACTGTCACCGTGCCCGGCATCGGCGCGGTCAGCGAGTCGGCGCCCGCGTGCCCGGCCCCGGTCAGGGAAGCGGCGACCGGGTCGTGATCGCGCACCTGCCAGGCGTCGGCGTCCCGGCCCAGCCAGTCACCGGCCCGGTGGAAGGTGTGGCGGACACCGTCGAGGGTGACGCTCACCGTGTCGTCGGTGACGGTGGCCGTACCCCGGGGGGTGTACGTCACCGGGTCCTGCACCCGGAGGTCGAAGGCCGGCGGCTTCGGGGTGCCGCCGAGCCGCCAGCCGTTCGGCACCGAGAACGGGTCGACCCAGCCCTCCGCGCGCGGCTCCAGCGCCTTCGCACGAACGGCGGCGGCCGCCTCGTAGACCGCCTCCGGCACCTCGGTCGGGACCAGCTCGTCCACGACCCGTTCGACCAGGCCCGTGTCCAGCTCGCCCGCCACGACCGCCGGATGCGCGAGCAGCCGCCGCAGGAAGCCCGCGTTGGTCGGCACACCCAGCGTGACCGTCTCCGCGAGGGCCGCCCGCAGCTTGCGCAGCGCCGTCGCGCGGTCCGGGCCGTACGCGATGACCTTGGACAGCATCGGGTCGTACAGGCTGCCCACCTCGGTGCCCTCGCTGAGCCCGGAGTCGGTGCGGACGCCGTCGCCCTGGGGCTCGTCGAGGAGCAGGACCGTGCCGCCGGAGGGGAGGAAGCCGCGGGAGGGGTCCTCGGCGCAGATCCGGGCCTCGACGGCGTGCCCGGTGAGCGAGATGTCGGACTGCGCGAAGCCCAGCTTCTCCCCGGCCGCCACCCGCAGCTGCCACTCGACCAGATCGAGCCCGGTGACGAGTTCGGTGACCGGGTGCTCCACCTGGAGACGGGTGTTCATCTCCATGAAGTAGTACGACGACGGGTCGCCGCCCGGCACGATGAACTCCACCGTGCCCGCGCCCCGGTACCCGCACGAGCGGGCCGCCTGCACCGCCGCCTCGCCCATCGACGCGCGCGTGGCCTCGTCGAGGAGCACGCTGGGCGCCTCCTCGATGATCTTCTGGTGCCGCCGCTGGAGCGAACACTCGCGTTCGCCCAGATGGACGACGCCCCCGTGCCCGTCGGCCAGCACCTGGATCTCGATGTGCCGGGGCCGGTCGATCCACCGTTCCACCAGCAGGGTGTCGTCGCCGAAGGAGGCGCGGGCCTCGCGGCGGGCGGCGGCGATCTCCTCCTCCAGGACCGTCATGTCCCGCACCAGCCGCATGCCCTTGCCGCCACCGCCGGCCGACGGCTTCAGCAGTACAGGAGCCCCCAACTCGCGGGCAGCCTCGGCCAGTTCGGGGTCACGCCCGCCGGGCACCACCGGCACCCCGGCCGCCCTCACCGTCTCCTTGGCGCGGATCTTGTCGCCCATGAGCGCGATCGCGTCCGCCGACGGGCCGATGAAGACCAGCCCCGCCTCCTCGCACGCGCGCGCGAAGGCGGCGTTCTCGGCGAGGAAGCCGTACCCGGGATGCACCGCCTGGGCGCCGGTGCGGGCGGCGGCCTCGAGCAGCCGCTCCACCGACAGATAGCTCTCGGCGGCCGGCGCCGGGCCGATCCGTACCGCCGTGTCGGCCTCCCGGACATGCCGCGCGTCGGCGTCGGCGTCGGAGAAGACCGCCACCGAGCGCACGCCCAGCGAGCGGAGCGTACGGATGACGCGTACGGCGATCTCGCCCCGGTTGGCGACGAGCACTGTGTCGAACATAGGTCCCCTCCTCACATCCGGAAGATGCCGAACTGGGGGTCTCCCAGTGGCGCGTTGGCGCAGGCGGTCAGGGCGAGGCCCAGCACCTGACGGGTCTCCAGCGGGTCGATCACGCCGTCGTCCCAGAGCCGGGCGGTGGCGTAGTAGGCGTTGCCCTGGCGCTCGTACTGCGCGCGGATCGGCGCCTTGAAGGCCTCCTCGTCCTCGGCCGGCCACTCCTCGCCGCGCGCCTCCAGCTGGTCCCGCTTGACCGTCGCGAGGACGCTGGCCGCCTGCTCGCCGCCCATCACGGAGATCTTGGCGTTGGGCCACATCCACAGGAAGCGGGGGGAGTAGGCCCGGCCGCACATCGAGTAGTTGCCCGCGCCGTACGAACCGCCGACCACCACCGTCAGCTTCGGCACGCGCGTGCAGGCCACCGCCGTGACCATCTTGGCGCCGTGCTTGGCGATACCGCCCGCCTCGTAGTCCCTGCCGACCATGAACCCCGAGATGTTCTGCAGGAACACCAGGGGGATCCCGCGCTGGTCGCACAGCTCGATGAAGTGGGCGCCCTTCTGGGCGGACTCGGAGAAGAGGATGCCGTTGTTGGCGACGATCCCCACCGGGTGGCCGTGGATCCGGGCGAAACCGGTGACCAGGGTCTGCCCGAACTCGCTCTTGAACTCGGCGAACCGGGAGCCGTCGACCACGCGCGCGATGATCTCGCGTACGTCGTAGGGGGTACGGGAGTCGACCGGGACCGCGCCGTAGATCCCGTACGGGTCGACCTTGGGCTCCGCACCCGGCCGCACCTCCCAGGGCAGGGACCGCCGGGCCGGGAGCGTGGCGACGATGTTCCGGACGATCCGCAGCGCGTGCGCGTCGTCCTCGGCGAGGTGGTCGGTGACACCTGAGATCCGGGAGTGGACCTCGCCGCCGCCCAGCTCCTCCGCCGTGACGACCTCACCCGTCGCCGCCTTCACCAGGGGCGGCCCGCCGAGGAAGATCGTGCCCTGGTTGCGGACGATCACCGCCTCGTCGCTCATCGCGGGCACGTACGCGCCACCCGCCGTGCAGGACCCGAGCACGGCCGCGATCTGCGGGATCCCTGCCCCCGACATCCGCGCCTGGTTGTAGAAGATCCGCCCGAAGTGCTCGCGGTCCGGGAACACCTCGTCCTGCATCGGCAGGAAGGCGCCGCCGGAGTCGACCAGGTAGACGCAGGGTAGCCGGTTGTCGAGGGCCACCTCCTGGGCGCGCAGGTGCTTCTTCACGGTCATCGGGTAATAGGTCCCGCCCTTGACCGTGGCGTCATTGGCGACGATCACGCACTCGCGCCCGCTGACCCGCCCGATCCCGGCGATCACCCCGGCGGCCGGGGCCTGGTCGTCGTACATCCCGTCGGCCGCGAGGGGGGCCAGCTCCAGGAACGGCGAGCCCGGGTCGAGCAGCGTGTCCACCCGGTCCCGGGGCAGCAGCTTGCCGCGCGCGGTGTGCCGGGCCCGCGCCCTCTCGCCGCCGCCGAGCGCGGCCGTGGCCAGCTTGGCGCGCAGCTCCCCGACGAGTGCGAGGTGGGCTTCTTCATTGGCCCGCCAGGCCTCCGACGCGGGATCGGCCGCGCTCGTCAGCTCCGGTGCCTCGTGCATCCTGCGGTCCCCTCACCCAGTGGTCGAACCTGTAGATCGCCTGTTAATGAGCGTTAACCATTTCCTTCAGGTTAACGACCGCTAACCTCGCTGTCTAGAATTACTCGCATGGTCACCAGAACCGACGCCCCCACGCGGCGCGAGCAGATCCTCAAGGAAGCCGCCCGGCTCTTCGCGGAGCGCGGCTTCCACGGTGTCGGTGTGGACGAGATAGGCGCCGCGGTCGGCATCAGCGGCCCCGGTCTGTACCGCCACTTCCCGGGCAAGGACGCGATGCTCGCCGAGCTGCTGGTCGGCATCAGCGGCCAGCTGCTGACGGGGGCCAAGCGGCGCCTGGCGGAGGCCGACGGGGTGCCCGCGCGCCGGATCCTGGACTCCCTGATCGAGGGCCACATCGACTTCGCCCTGGACGACCGCCCGCTGATCACCCTGCACGACCGCGAGCTGGACCGGCTGCGCGACAGCGACCGCAAGCTGGTGCGCCAGCTCCAGCGGCAGTACGTCGAGCTGTGGGTGGAGGTCGTCCGCGAGGTCTACCCGGCCCTCAGCGAGCCCGCCGCCCGCTCGGCCGTCCACTCGGTCTTCGGCCTGCTGAACTCCACCCCCCACCTCGGCCGCGCGGGCACCCTGCCCGGCCGGACCGCCACGGCGGCCCTGCTGCACCGGATGGCGTGCGGGGCGTTCGAGGCGGCCGGGGAGGAGTGAGGGCCCCCGGGGCCCGGGGGCCCGCGGGGGAGTGACCTGCGTCTCTGGACGCGTCCCCGTACTCGCCGGTATCTTCGAGTCTGAGCAAGCGCTTAGACATGCCGATGTCATGCCGAGGTACGTGGAGGTAGGCCGTGCGCCGTACGGTGTTCAACGAGGATCACGAGGCGTTCCGGGAGACCCTCCGCGCCTTCATCGAGGCCGAGGTCGTGCCCGTCTACGACGAGTGGTTCGCCGCCGGCCAGGCGCCGCGCGACTTCTACTACAAGCTCGCCGAGCTGGGCGTCTTCGGCATCCGTGTCGACGAGGAGTACGGCGGCGCGGGCATCGACTCGTACAAGTTCGAGGCCGTCCTGTACGAGGAGACCGCCCGCGCGGGCGTGTCCTTCGGCGGCTCCGGCGTGCACGTCCTGCTCGGCCTGCCGTACATCAAGCTGCTCGCCAACGACGAGCAGAAGAAGCGCTACCTGCCGAAGTTCGTCTCCGGTGAGGAGATGTGGGCGATCGCGATGACCGAGCCGGGCACCGGCTCCGACCTCGCGGGCATGAAGACCACCGCCAAGCTCTCCGAGGACGGCACGCACTACGTCCTCAACGGCGCCAAGACCTTCATCACCGGTGGCGTGCACGCCGACCGCATGATCGTCTGCGCCCGCACCTCCGCGCCCACCGCCGAGGACCGCCGGCACGGCATCTCCCTGTTCGTCGTGGACACCAAGGCCGAGGGCTACTCGGTCGGCCGCAAGCTCGACAAGCTCGGCCTGAAGACCTCCGACACCGCCGAGCTGGCCTTCGTCGACGTCAAGGTCCCGGTCGAGGACCTCCTCGGCGAGGAGAACAAGGGCTTCTACTACCTCGGCCACAACCTGGCCTCCGAGCGCTGGGGCATCGCCTTCGGCGCGTACGCGCAGGCCAAGGCCGCCGTCCGGTTCGCCAAGCAGTACGTCCAGGACCGCGTCGTCTTCGGCCAGCCCGTCGCCGCCTTCCAGAACACCAAGTTCGAGCTGGCCGCCTGCCAGGCCGAGGTGGACGCGGCCGAGGCCGTCGCCGACCGCGCCACGGAGGCCCTCGACGCCGGTGAGCTGACCCCTGCCGAGGCCGCCAGCGCCAAGCTGTTCTGCACCGAGGTCGCCCACCGCGTGATCGACCGCTGCCTCCAGCTGCACGGCGGCTACGGCTTCATGAACGAGTACCCGATCGCCCGCCTGTACGCGGACAACCGCGTCAACCGCATCTACGGCGGCACCAGCGAGATCATGAAGACGATCATCGCCAAGGACATGGGCCTGTAAGGCCCACGAAACCCGACGCAATCACTGGCCGGTACAACTCACCCATGAGCCAGGCACTCCAGGACCTCCTCGATCTGCTCGACCTCGAGCAGATCGAGGAGAACATCTTCCGCGGCCAGTCCCGCTCCGCCGTCGTACCCCGCGTCTTCGGCGGGCAGGTCGCGGCGCAGGCGGTGGTCGCCGCCGGCCGGACCGTCCCCGCCGACCGCCCCGCCCACTCGCTCCACGCCTACTTCCTGCGCCCGGGCGACCCCGGCGCGCCGATCGTCTACACGGTGGACCGCATCCGCGACGGCCGCTCCTTCACCACCCGCCGCGTGGTCGCCGTCCAGCACGGCAAGCCGATCTTCCACCTCTCGGCGTCCTTCCAGGCGTACGAGGAGGGCCTGGACCACCAGACCCCCATGCCCCCCGCCCCGGACCCGGAGACCCTGCCCACCTCACAGGAACGGCTGCGCGGTTACGGCCATCTCGACCCGGCCGTGGTCGAGAAGTTCCTGGAGGCACGGGAAGCGGTCGATCTGCGCTACGTCGAGGAGCCGCCGTACGGCCAGTTCGGCGCGCCGCGCGAGCCGCACAGCCAGGTGTGGTTCCGCACCAGCGGCAAGCTCGACGACGACCCTCTCCTGCACGTCGTCCTCGCGACGTACGTCTCCGACATGACGCTCCTCGACTCGGTCCTGCTGGCGCACGGCCGAGGCGGCTGGGCGGTGGGCGATGTCGTGGGCGCCTCCCTGGACCACGCGATGTGGTTCCACCGCCCCTTCCGCGCCGACGAATGGCTGCTGTACGACCAGGAGTCCCCGTCCGCGCACGGCGGCCGGGGCCTCGGTCAGGCGCGCATCTACACGCGGGACGGCCAACTCGCCATCACCGTCATCCAGGAGGGCGTGGTCCGCGTTCCGCGCGGCTGATTCGTCCCGAGATGCCGGATGGCGGATGGGCTATTACGCTCTTTCAGTGAAGCCGCAGCGCACAGCGTGACCGACTGGACACGTTCCGTGCAGACGGAACGGGAGTGGAAGGCATTGGCCGTGCGGCCAACCTCTGCGGTGACACCTGAAGAGCGCGCCGTGCCTTCCCTCTCCGTGAGCGCGGCGCCCGACCATCCAAGCCGCCCCTCCCCTGGGAGACGCGGCAGATGATGGAAACGAAAGGGTACAACCCATGCGAGCACAGCGCGTTAAGCGTTATGTCGTCCTGTCCACCGCCGGCCTGATGCTGGCCGGCGGAGCCTCGATCAGCGCGGCCGGCACCGCTTCGGCGGCGCCCGAGGGCCACCGCGGCGGCCACCACCGGCACCACGACTGCGGCGGTCGACACCATCACGGCGGCCGTCACCACGGTCGCGGCGAGAACGGCCGCAACGGCCGCAACGGTGGCGGCGACAACGGCCGCAACGGTGGCGGCGACAACGGCCGCAACGGCCGCAACGGTGGCGGCGACAACGGCCGCTGACCACTGACGCGGACAGCGTCCACACTGTGCGGCTCCGCGCGCGAGGAGCCGCACAGCGCTGTCAGCCCGTCAGAAGCCCCGACTCGGCCAGCAGATAGGCCGTCAGCGGGTCGTAGTAACGCGGGCTGGGGACATGGTCGTCCAGCGGTACGACGGCCTGGAGGGTGCCCTCGGACTCGGCGAGGAACAGCGCGGGGTCGTTGCAGTCGGCGTACCCGACGGAGTCGACACCGTGCTGTCCGGCGTACCCGGCCCACCCGTGGTCGGCGACGACGAGGTCCGGCAGCGGCCGCCCCGCACGCTCAAGTCCCGTCAGAATGGCCCGCATCGGCTCACCGGAGTGGGTGTGCCACAGCGTGGCCCCGTGCTCGAGCACGGCCACGTCCGCGAACTGCATGACGTACCCCTCGTCCGTCTGCAGCCCGTCCGGGACGACCACGATCTCGCAGCCGGCGCCGCGCAGCGCGGCGGCCGTGGCCCGGTGCACGTCCAGCAGACCGCCCGGGTGCCCGGTGGCGAACAACACCCGCTGCCGCCCCTCCGCCGCCTTGCGCAGCCGCGCCGCCATCCGTTCCAGCGCGTCCACGGTCAGCTCGGGGTCGATGGTGTCCTGGCCGTACCGGTACTCGGGGTCGTCGTTGACGCCGACCCGCTCCGCCATGACGGCGAGCACGTCCTGCTCGTCCGTCCAGCGGTCGCCCAGCTCCAGACCGAGCCAGTAGTTACGGTCGCCGTTGGCCAGCTTGCGGTAGTGGGAGAGGTTGTTCTCGCGGGGCGTGGCGACGTCCCCCGCGATACGGGTCCTCACCAGATGGTCGACAAGCTGCGCACGGCTGGGTGTCCCGGGTATCGGCATGCCTCCCATTGTGAGGGATACCATCGCAGGCCGAATGGCCTTACTCTTCCTTCCTTTGTGCCGTTGAGTAGGGGAGCAGCAGACATGCGTGCCGCCACCGTGACGCCCGCCGGTGATCTGATGCGCTGGGTGGAACTGCCCGGCGAGGAACCGGCACGCGTGTACGTGCACGGTCTGGGAGCCACCTCGCCGGCCTACTTCGCCGAGGCCGCCGTCCATCCGCTGCTGACCGGCCGCCGTTCGCTGCTGATCGACCTGCTCGGGCACGGCATCAGCGACCGCCCGACGGACTTCGACTACACGCTGGAGTCACACGCGGACACGCTGGCCACCGCCCTGACGTCCGCCGGTGTCACGGGGGCCGAACTCGTCGCGCACAGCATGGGCGGCTCCGTGGCGATCGTGCTGGCCGCGCGTCATCCGGAGCTGGTGTCCCGGCTGGTACTGATCGACGCCAACCTCGATCCGCTCAAGCCCCGGCCCAACTGGGCCGGCAGCAGCGGCATCGCCCACTACTCGGAGGAGGAGTTCCTGGCGGGAGGCTGGGAGGAGGTCCGCGATCGGGTGGGCCCGCACTGGTGGTCCACCATGCGCCTGGCCGGCCGGGAGGGCCTGTACCGCAGCGCCGCGCATCTGGTCCGCGGCACCACCCCCACCATGCGCGAGCTGCTCGTCGGCCTGACCATTCCCCGGACCTTCCTCGTGCCCGAGGACGACCGGGAGCTCACCGGTATCGACTCCCTGGAGGCGGCCGGTGTCACCGTGACACGGGTGCCGGACTGCGGTCACAACATCATGCTGGACAACCCGGAGGGGTTCGCTCGCGCGACGGCGGCCGGCCTCGCGTGACCAGGCCCCGGTAAGTGGTGGCCCACCTGCTCCGCGGGCCACCGCTCCCGGAAGATCCGGTGCAGCGCCTCATGCGACGAGCCGACCATCAACGAGCTAGGCCGCCGCAAGTTCGCACCACACGTACTTCCCCCGACTGCCGAACCGTGCCGCCGGCTGCCACCCCCAGTACTCCGCGCACGCGATGACCAGGCCCAATCCCCGCCCTTCCTCCAGCTCGGCGACCTGCTCGAGCGGGCGTGGCGGGTCGGGTGGGGCAGGGTCGGTGTCCCAGGCGCCGATCCACACCATGCCCTCCGGGGAGCGGCGGACCCTGAGTGCGGCGGGTCCCTTGGTGTGTCGTACGGCGTTGGAGACCAGTTCCGTGGCGAGGAGTTCGGCGGTGTCGACGAGGCCGATGAGGTCGTGCAGGGTGAGGATCAGGCGCAGGGTGCGGCGGGCGATGGTGACGGCTCTGGGGTCGTTGGGGATCTGGAGGGTGTAGTCCCAGGTTTCGGGCATGCGTCATCAACTCCGGTGGAATGAAGGGATTTTTGGGCGCAGGGTGGCAACGCCGCAGACGCGGTGCACTTCCGCTGCGTGTGCGGTACGTCACCGACGGTAGGGCATAAATTTCATTCGCTGCAAGCAGGTCACGTAACCTGGCCCCCGAACGAGTCACCTCACCAGGGCCGTTGAGGAAAGAAGGACGCCGTGCCAGCACGACGGCACCCCACAGCACGCCAGGTACGCCTGGGCATCGAGCTACGCAGGCTGCGCGAGGCCGCCGGGCTCAAAGCAACCGAGGCTGCGAGTTTGCTGGGGACAAACTCCGTCCAGATGAGTCAGATCGAGTCCGGGATCGCCGGCGTGAGTGAGCAGCGGGTGCGACGGCTCGCCGCCAACTACGCCTGCTCGGACGCCGAGTTGATCGACGCGCTAGCCGTTATGGCGACCGACCGTACCCGGGGGTGGTGGGAGGAATACCGGCGCGCCCTCCCCGCCGCCTACCAGGATCTCGCCGAGCTGGACCATCACGCGACGTTCCGCAACGACGTGGCGGTCATCCACGTGCCCGGGCTCTTCCAGACGGAGGACTACGCCCGAGCCCTGTTCGCCTACATGAACCCCGAGTTCCCCGACAGCGAAGTCGACCTCCGTGTGGAGCACCGGATGAAGCGGAGGGTCGTCATCGACGGCGCCGACCCGATCCCGTATGAGACCGTGATCCATGAGTCGGCGCTCCGCATCCGGGTGGCCGGGCGGGCAGCCTCCCGGGCTCAGCTGAGCCGCATCCTGGAGGTGTCCGAGGCCGACCACGTCACCGTGCGAGTCATCCCCTTCGCGCTGGACGACTTCGCTGGTGCCGGAAGCGCCATGGTGCATCTGGGTGGAGCGGTCCCCAGGCTGGACACCGTCGTACGCGACGCTCCGCACGGTACGGCCTTCGTCGACTCCGAGGCCCAACTGGAGCACTTTCGAAAGCTCTTCCGTAAGGTGAAGGAACAGGCGCTGTCCCCCGAGCAGTCGCGCGATCTCATCCACCAGCTGGCTAAGGAGCTGTGAGGACCGGCATGATCACCCCCACCTCTTGGAAGAAGTCGTCCTTCTCCGGCGGAGGCGAGGGGAACGACTGCGTCGAAGTCGCCGACCTGGAGTCCCACATAGCCATCCGCGACTCCAAAGCCCCAACCCTCGGCACCCTCACCTTCCCCGCCACCGTCTTCGCCCCCTTCATCGACGCCCTGAAGAAGCCTCATGGCTGACGGCGACGAGGACGGTCGTCGGTACATCTACCTCGACCCTGACGGCACAGGAACCGGCCAAGGCTGGGTCTTCGTCATCGTCGCGGGCGAGACCGGTGTGGTGTACCAAACACAGGGCGGCGGCCACCGCTGTGTCCAGTACGCGCAGGAGGGCTATCTCATCCCCGTTTTCGGGCGGGACCTGGACCGGGAGCTGAAGGAGATCTTCGTCCACTCCGATTAACCCAGATGCGTCGGCGCGAACATCCGCAGTACCGCCGGAAGTACGACCACCGACGGGCCCGGGGCCGCCAACGCCTTCCTCAGGTCCTCCTCCAGGGTCTCCGGCGTCGTACGGACCCCGGGTACCCCGAAGGACTCCGCCAGGGCCACATAGTCCGGGCGGGTCAGTTCCGTCGCCGTCGCCTGGCCGAAAGCGTCCGTCATGTACTCGCGGAGGATGCCGTAGCCGCCGTCGTCGACGATCAGCCAGGTGACCGGGAGGTCGTACTGGCGCGCCGTGGCCAGTTCGGCGATCGAGTACAGGGCGCCGCCGTCGCCCGAGACGGCCAGGACCGGGCGGGTCGGTTCGGCGGCCGCCGCGCCGAGGGCCGCCGGGAAGCCGTAGCCGAGGCCGCCGGCGCCCTGGGCCGAGTGCATGGTGTTCGCACCCCGGGGGTCGAAGGCAGACCAGGCCCAGTACGCGAGGATCGTCATGTCCCAGAAGGAGGGCGCATCCGCGGGCAGGGCGCGGCGGACGGCGGCCAGTACCCCTTGCTCCAGGGTGAGTTCCTGCGATGCGATGCGGGACCCGACCTTCGCCAGAAGCTCGCGCACCCGACCCCGTACCGATTCGTCCGTCCGCTCCTCCACCGTCTCCAGCAGTGCCTGCAGCGCCAGTCGCGCGTCCGCGTGGATGCCCAGCGCGGGGTGGTTGGACTCCAGCTTGCCGAGGTCCGCCTCGATCTGGATCAACCGGCCCTTGGGCCTGAACGTGTGGTAGTTGGAGGAAAGTTCACCCAGGCCCGAGCCGACCACCAGCAGGACGTCCGCGTCCTCCAGGAAGTCCGTCGTATGCCTGTCCTCCAGCCAGGACTGGAGGGACAGCGGGTGCTCCCAGGGGAACGCCCCCTTGCCGCCGAAGGTCGTCACCACCGGTGCCTGAAGCTTTTCGGCCAGTTGGCGCAGCTTGCCCGACGCGTCCGACCGTACGACCCCGCCGCCCGCGATGATCGCCGGGCGGGACGCGTGCGACAGCAAGTCGGCTGCCACCGCCGTCAGTTCGATGCGCGGGACCACCTCCTCCGGCGTCGCGTCCACCGCCGTCACCACCGGCAGCGCGGTCGGGGACAGCAGTACGTCCTGCGGGATCTCCACCCACACCGGACCGTGCGGGACCGTGAGCGCCGACTTCCACGCCTCCGCGATCGCGGACGGGATCTGGGACTGCGTACGGACCGTGTGGACGGACTTGACCACGCCCCGGAAGGAGGCGGACTGGTCCGGGAGTTCGTGGAGGTAGCCGTGGCGGCCGCCGCCCAGGCCCGCCGTCGGGATCTGGCTGCTGATCGCCAGCACGGGAGCCGACGCCGCCGCCGCCTCCTGGAGAGCCGCCAACGACGTCAGGGCACCCGGGCCCGTCGAGAGCAGCAAAGGCGCCGCCTCGCCCGTGATGCGGCCGTACGCGTCCGCCGCGAAGCCCGCGTTGTTCTCCACCCGCAGGCCCACGTACCGCAGCGACGACCTGCGCAGGGCGTCGAACATGCCCAGCGCGTGCTGGCCGGGCAGGCCGAAGACCGTCGTCGCGCCCAGCCCGGCCAGCGTCTCCACGACCAGGTCTCCGCCGCTGCGGCCGGGAGGGGGATTCAGCGCGGCCGCCGTCTGCCGATCGGTCGGGCGGAGTACCAGGTCGTGGTCGTGAGTCACTTCGCTTCCGAGTCCTTCCGGGCCGCCGCGATCTGGCGGCTCATGATGGTGGTCAGTTCGTAGGCCGTGTGGGAGGCCGCGACCGACGTGATCTCCGCGTGGTCGTACGCCGGCGCCACCTCGACCACGTCCGCCGACACCAGGTTGCACGACGCCAGGCCCCGCAGGATCTCCAGCAGCTCCCGCGAGGTCATGCCGCCCGCCTCCGGCGTGCCCGTGCCGGGGGCGTGGGCCGGGTCGAGGCAGTCGATGTCGATGGAGATGTACAGCGGGCGGTCGCCGATGCGCTGGCGCAGCTGGTCGGCCACCTCGTCGGCGCCCCGGCGGTAGATGTCGGCCGACGTGACGATGCCGAAGCCCATCTTCTCGTCGTCCGTCAGGTCCTGCTTGCCGTACAGCGGGCCGCGCGTACCCACGTGGGAGAGGGCCGAGGTGTCGAGGATGCCCTCCTCCACCGCGCGCCGGAACGGGGTGCCGTGGGTGTACTCGGCGCCGAAGTACGTGTCCCACGTGTCCAGGTGGGCGTCGAAGTGCAGCAGGGCCACCGGGCCGTGCTTCTTCGCCACCGAGCGCAGGAGCGGGAGGGCGATCGTGTGGTCGCCGCCCAGGGTCATCAGCCGCGCCCCGGTCCCCAGCAGCTCGTCCGCCGCGGCCTCGATCGTCTCGACGGCCTCGTTGATGTTGAACGGGTTCACGGCGATGTCACCGCCGTCCGCCACCTGCGCCAGGGCGAAGGGGGAGGCGTCCTGTGCGGGGTTGTACGGGCGCAGCAGCCGGGACGCCTCGCGGATGGCGTTGCCACCGAAGCGGGCGCCCGGCCGGTACGAGACGCCGGAGTCGAACGGCACGCCCACCACGGCGACGTCGGCGGTGCCGACCTCGTCCAGTCGGGGCAGCCGGGCGAAGGTCGCGGGGCCGGCGTACCGCGGGATGCGGGAGGAGTCGACGGGACCGCGGGGCGTCTCGTTGCTGCTCATGGTGAAATGCCTTCTTTCCTGCGCTTCATCGCGCATGTACTGCTTTCCTACGACTCTACTGGTGAGCCGGGACCGGTTCGGACGCGAGTTCGGGGGACCGCCCGGCGAGACGCTCGCGCCAGGTGGCGAGGACCGTCTCGTCGGTGGGCCTGGTGGCCAGGGACACGGCGAGGTAGGCGACGAGGGAGGCGAGCAGGCCGTAGTAGACCGGCTCGTTGGCGAGGATGCCGTACCCCGCCATCAGGCCGATCACGGCCAGGCCGCCGACGGTCACCGAGGCCAGCGCGCCCGGTGCCGTGCCGCGCTTCCACAGCAGGCCGCCGAGGATCGGGACGAGCAGGCCGCCGACGAGAAGGTTGTACGCCACGGTCAGCGCCTCGACCACGTTGTTCAGTGCGATCGCCGTACCGATCACCGCCACGCCCATGATCAGGATGAAGGCGCGGTTGCCGCCGACCTCGTCGTGATCGTCGGACGACCGCCCGGTGATCCCCCGCAGCCGCGACCAGATGTCGTTGTTGGCGACCGTCGCGCAGGCGATCAGGGCGCCGGAGGACGTCGACATCACGGCGGCCAGGGCGGCGGCCAGCACCAACCCGCGGACGCCGACGGGGAGTTCGTCCTTGACGATGGTGGCGAAGGCGTCGTCGGGGCTGCCCAGCCTGGGGTAGAGCACCTTGGCGGCCGTACCGATCACCGCGCCGGCGAGGGCGTAGGCAAGACAGTAGGTTCCGGCCACCGTGCCGCCCCACCTGGCGGTCCTGTCGCCGCGGGCGGTGAACACGCGCTGCCAGATGTCCTGGCCGATCAGCATGCCGAACGTGTAGATCAGGACGTAGGTGAAGATCGTCTCGCCGCCGATGCCCAGCGGGTCGAAGTACGAGGTCGGCAGCTTGGCCTTCATCTCGCTGAAGCCGCCCGCCTTGACCACGGCGATCGGCAGGAGCAGGAGCAGCACGCCGATGGTCTTCACCACGAACTGGACCATGTCCGTCAGGGTGATCGACCACATGCCGCCGAGGGTGGAGTAGGCGACGACGATCGAGCCGCCGATGACGATCGCGAGGGTCCGGTTCATGTCGAACAGGACGTCGAAGATCGTGGCGTAGGCGATCGTCGAGGTGACGGCCAGCATCAGGGTGTACGCCCACATGACCACGCCCGAGATCAGGCCGGCCCGGCCGCCGTAGCGCAGGTCGAGCATCTCGGAGACGGTGTAGACCTTCAGGCGGGCGATGCGGGCGGAGAAGAAGACCGAGAGGGCGAGGAGCCCGAGGCCGATGGTGAAGACCATCCAGGCGCCCGACAGCCCGTACTGGTATCCCAGCCCCACGCCACCGATGGTGGACGCGCCGCCGAGGACGATCGCCGCCATGGTGCCGGAGTACATGGCGGGCCCGAGGCGGCGGCCCGCCACCAGGAACTCGCTCTTCGACCTGGCGCGGCGCATGCCCCACCAGCCCATGCCGAGCATGGCGGTGAGATAGACGACGATCACGGTGTAGTCGACGGCCATGGGGCCCTCCTCCACTCGAAGTCGTACTGGGGATCGCCGGCGGGTGATGTGCATCGACACTAGGTGGCCGGAAAGCGACTGCGAAGTGTACGTTTCATCCATACGAACGGGGTGGGGTGGAGGAAACGCACATCATGCCGGAGACCGTGACCCCAGCCGTCCCACCGACCCCACCGGTACCGCTCTCGGCGCTGCTGGCCCGCGAGGACCTGGCGCTGAGGCAGATCGCGGGCCCGGCGGATCCGTCGATCGTGATCCACTGGGCACACACTTCGGAGATGGCCGACCCGTACCCCTACCTGCTGGGCGGCGAGCTGCTGCTCACGGCCGGGGTGCACGTCCCGGAGGCGGCGGGCTCGGGGACGTACTTCGACGACTACGTCTCCCGGATCGTCGCGGCGGGCGGCGCGGCCCTCGGCTTCGGTCTGGCGCCGGTCCACGACACGGTCCCGCGCGCCCTGGTCGCCGCGTGCGAGCGCTACGGCCTCCCGCTCCTGGAGGTCCCCCCGCAGACCACGTTCTCCGGCGTGGCCCGCGCGGTGTGGCAGCTGATGGCGCAGGCCCGGCTGGCCGAGCTGCGCCGTGTCACCGAGGCCCAGCAGAGCCTCGCCTCTGCCGCCGCCCGCCCCGACCCGGTCCCCTCGGTCCTGCGCCAGCTGGCCCAGCGCCTGTCCGGCCGCGCGGTGCTCTACGGGCCCGACGGCACGGAGGTCGCCTCGGCGGGCCGGGAGCCGGGGGCGGGGGTGCGACAGGCGCTGACGGACCTGGCGGGGGTGGTACGACCCGGAGGTACCGGGACCCCGGGCCCCACGTCCGCCACGGACACCCTCGGCGACACACACCTCGCCGCGTATGCCCTGGGGGCCGGTGAAGGGTTCGTCCTCGCGGTGGCGAGCGCACGGCGCGAACCCGGGGACCACACCATCGCCTCCGTGGCCTCCGTCCTGCTGTCACTGCTGACCGGGGAGCATCAGAGCGGGGCCGGGGCGGCCCGCTCCTCGGCGCTGGTACGGCTCCTGTTCGGCTCGGCGCCGGAGGAGGTCGCGCCGCTGCTCGGGGAGGGCGGCTGGGTCGTCGTGCACGCCCGGCCCGAGGCGCAGCTCCCGGACGCCGTCGCCGCCTCCGCCCTCGGCGCGGCGCTGGGCTCGCCATTGGTCGACCTCGGGCGTGAGGTCGTACGGGTGCTGGTGCCGGGCGCGCGGGAGCCGGAGCCGCAGCCGGGCTGGACGCTCGGGGTGAGTGCCGCCGTGGAGCCGCGTGAGTGGCCGGCCGCCGACACCCAGGCCGCCCGCGCCCTGACCCGCGCCCGCGCCACCCGCACCCCACTCGTCCGGCACGGCGCCCGGCCGGGACTGGCGGACCTGGTGCCACCCACGGACGCCGAGGCCCACGCCCGCACCCTGCTCGCCCCGCTCGCCGCTCGGCCCGAACTCACCGAGACCCTACGCAACTGGCTCTCGCTGCACGGTAGTTGGGACCGCACGGCGGTGGCCCTGGACGTGCACCGCAACACCGTACGGCAACGCATCGCCCGCTGCGCGGCCCTGCTGGACACCGACCTGGACGACCCGGACGTCCGCATGGAGTTGTGGTTCGCGCTGCGGCACAGCTGAAGCGCATGACCTGGCGTACGGCCTTCCATGGCACGCCAGTTGACGCCCATGGCAGGATCTCACGCCATGGAATTCGCCGAGGTGGTCCGTCGCAGGCGCATGGTCCGGCACTACTCCGACAAACCGATGTCCCCGGAGGTGATCGAGCGGATCCTCGGGTCCGCTCTGCGGGCGCCTTCGGCCGGGTTCTCGCAAGGGTGGGCGTTCCTCGCGCTGACCGATCCCGCCGACCGGGCCCGCTTCTGGCCGTTCGTGCCCACCAGGGTCGAGAACACGCCGACCATGCAGGACGCGCCGCTGGTCGTGGTGCCGCTGGCGCACAAGGCGGCCTACCTGGAGCGCTACGCCGAACCCGACAAGGGGTGGGAGGACCGGGCCGAGGCCCGCTGGCCCGCGCCGTACTGGTACATCGACACCGGCATGGCCGCGCTCCTCATGCTGCTGACCGCCGTCGACGAAGGTCTCGGGGCCTGCTTCTTCGGCATCATGCCCGAGCATCTGCAGCCCTTCCGCGCCGAGTTCGGAGTACCCGACGAGTACGCACCCATCGGCGGGATCACGGTCGGCTACCGCGCCGACGACCTGCCCCCGCAGAGCGCCCGGATCGCGGAGCGCCGGCGCGGCGCGGAGGAGGTCGTCCATCGCGGGCACTGGGGCCGGCACGACTGACGGGTTGCTGCCGTTGCCACGACGGCCCCCGAGTGGTCGGGGGCCGTCGGGCTGTCGCGTCAGCTCACGTCCGACGGATCCAGGCGGTAGATCGTCGACTGGCTGGTCTGCGACGACGCCTTGCCGGACGAGGTGGAGGAAGCCGAGGAGCTCACGGTCTTGCTGTACGCGCTCTCCTTCACCAGCGTCCCGTGCTTCTTCACCCAGGCCGTGACCTCGGAGGACACGCTGTTGTTGTCGCCGCCGGGGCCGCCGCCCATCATGCCGCCGCCGAGCTGGATGTAGTGCAGCCGGCCCTTCTTGACCAGTTCCTCGAGCTTGGCGACGGTCATCCCCTTGTCGGTGCCGGTGAAGCCCCACATGGAGATGACGGGGACCTTGGCGCTCAGCTCGATCTGGGCCGCGCTCTGCGAGTTGGAGACCGCGAGCAGCCAGGTGGCGCCGTCCTGGTGCTTCTTGAGGTAGGCGATGAGGTCGCTGTTCGCGCCGCCCATGCCGCCGCCGCCCATGCCGCCGCCACCCATACGGCCGCCCATGCGCCCCGACTCGCCGTTCGCGGCACCGTTGCCACCCGGCGTCGTACCGCCCGGCGCGCCCTGGCCGCTGGGGAGTTCACCCTTGCCCGTGCCGCCGCCCGGGAAGCCACCGGCCTGCCGGCCACCGCCGCCCGGCATCTCCCCGCCCGAGCCACCCCCAGGCATGCCGCCCGCCTCCGCGTTCCGGCCGCCGCCCGGGAAACCGCCCCGGCCGCCGCCCCCGCCAGGACCGCCCATGCCGCCGCCCGTCGACGGACCGGCCGTCGGGTTCACCCCGCTCATGCCACCGCCCGAACCGGACGGCACCGACCAGGCGTACGCCGCCGGGCCCGCGACCGCGGCCACGACCGCCGCTGCCACGGAGGCCGCGAACAGCCGGACGCGAGCCCCGGAGCGGAAGACGAACAGGCCCACGATCGCCGCCGCCATCACGACACCCACGACCGGCCACAGCCAGGTGTTCCAGCCGGAGGCCCGGCGCAGCAGCACGATCGCCCAGACGGCCGTGACCGCCAGACCGACCGGCAGCACCCACATCCACCGCTTGTCGGTGCGGAACGCGCGCAGCAGCATCACGCCGCCGCCTCCGCACAGCGCCGCGATCCCGGGGGCGAGGGCGGTCGTGTAGTACGGGTGCATCGTGCCCTCGGCGGTCGCGAAGGTGACGTAGTGCAGGACCGTCCAGCCGCCCCAGAGGATGAGCGCGGCCCGGGTGAGGTCGGTGCGCGGGGCGCGGCCGCACAGGATCAGGCCGGCGACCAACGCCACCGCCGAGAAGGGGATCAGCCAGGAGATCTGGCCGCCGAGGATGGCGTTGAACATCCGGCCGAGGCCCGCGGAGCCGGAGAAGCCGCCTCCGCCGCCCCCGCCACCGCCGCCGTTGCCCTCGCCGCCGAAGATCCGGCCGAGGCCGTTGTAGCCCGTGATCAGGTTCCAGGCGGTGCCGTCCGTCGAACCGCCGATGTACGGCCGCTCGGAGGCGGGGACGAGGGACACGGCGATCGCCCACCAGAAGCTGGAGACCGCCAGGGCCACGCCCGCGATCAGCAGGTTCACGATCCGCTTCAGCGGCGTCGGCCGGGCCGCGAGCAGATAGACCGCGAAGACCGCGGGCAGCGCGATGTAGCCCGCCAGCATCTTGGTGTTGAAGGCGAGGCCGAAGCAGACCGCCGAGCCGAGCAGCGGCAGCAGCCTGCCGTTGCGCGTGGCGCGCAGGGCGAGCGCCGCGCCGCCGACCATCAGCAGGACGAGGATCGTGTCGGGGTTGTTGTCCCGGTTGATGGCGACCGTGATCGGGGTCAGCGCGAGGACCAGCGCGGCCACGGCCGCCGCCGCGTGCCCGAACGTCCGCTTCACGGAGGAGTGCAGGATCCAGATCGCGCCGAGCCCGGCCGCGACCTCCGGCAGCATCATCTGCCAGGTGCCGAAGCCGAAGATCCGGCACGACAGGCTCATGACCATGTCGGCGAACGGCGGTTTGTCGACGGTGAGGAAGTTCCCGGCGTCGAGCGAACCGAAGAACCAGGCCTTCCAGTTCTGCGTGCCGCTGTAGATGGCCGCGCTGTAGAAGCTGTTGAGGCTGGAGCCGGACAGGTTCCAGGTGTACAGCACGGCGGCCAGCAGCAGGACCGCGAGCAGCGCGGGCAACGACCAGCGGGGCGCGGGCTCCGGCGGTACGGCGGCGTCCGGCGACGGCGGACCGGAGGCCGAGGTCGTCGTGTGGGGGCGGGGATCGGTGGCAGAGGTCACCACTGCACCATGCAGACCGGCGATGGGTACGCGCTGTGCCGCACCTGGGCGGAAGCTGTGGGTCGGTGAAAGCGGGGTATGGCCTCGAACTCCCTTGGTAAGAACAGATGTGCAACCATTCGGCCGTCCCCGCGAGTCAACTGGGGTATGAATCACCGGACATGGAGACGTACCAGCGCACTCGCCGCTGCCCTGCTCATACCGGTGGTGACCGCCGTCACCGCCGTATCCACCGCCACCCCGGCCGCCGCCGTCACGCCCGCCGTCAGCTGTACGTCCGCCAAGGCGGGCCTCGCGGCCAAGCTGCAGAAGGACATCACCGCCGCCCTGGCGGGCCGTAAGAGCACGGTCGCCCTCGGGCTGTACGACCGCAGCACCAGCACCACCTGCACGCTGCGTGCCACCAGCGCCTACGACTCGGCCAGCACCGTCAAGGTCACCGTGCTCGCCACGCTGCTGTGGGACGCCAAGAAGCACAACCGGTATCTGACGAGCACCGAGCAGTCGCTCGCCAAGGCCATGATCACCCAGTCGGACAACACCGCGACCAGCAAGCTGTGGAAGCAGCTGGGCATGACGAAGATCAAGGGCTTCCTGTCCGCCGCCGGGATGACGAAGACCGTGCCGGGCACGGGCGGCTACTGGGGTCTGACGCAGGAGAACGTGACCGACGAGCAGAAGCTGCTCAAGCTCGTCACCGCCAGGAACAGCGTGCTGAGCGACAACTCCCGCGCCTACATCCTGAAGCTGATGGGCCAGGTCATCCCCTCGCAGCGCTGGGGCACCCCGGCCGGCGCCCCGTCCACCGTCTCCGTGCACGTCAAGAACGGCTGGCTGCAGCGCTCGACGCACGGCTGGCGGGTGCACAGCCTCGGCACCTTCAACGGGGCCGGTCACGACTACATGATCTCGGTGCTGACCCAGGACAACAGCACCATGGACTACGGCGTCACGACCATCCAGAACGTGGCCAAGGCCATCCACAAGGACCTCGTGCCGACCACGACGACCACCAAGGTCTACGTCCCGACGAGCCGGCCGAGCGAGGCCTTCGTCGCCGTACCGCCGCAGGGCTGAGGCACGGCACACGGCATACGGCCGGACCCCGCGGAGCGTTTTGTTGCAGCGGGATGAAATCCGCCCCCGCCGGCGTTGGTGCCTTCCGGAAGAGCAGGTCAGGCGAACGGAAGGCACCGGCGTGGCAGCGCAACGGGGATGGGCGAAACGACTGGCGGGGTACGCCTGGCGCTACCCCAAGGACGTGATCCTGGCCCTCGGCTCGTCCCTCGCCGGCATGGCCGTGCTGGCCGTCGTCCCGTTGTTCACCAAGGTGATCATCGACGACGTGATCGGGAACCACACCCGTTCCATGGCCCCCTGGGCCGGCGCCCTGATCGCCGCCGCCGTCCTCGTCTACGCCCTCACCTACGTCCGCCGCTACTACGGCGGCCGCCTCGCCCTCGACGTCCAGCACGACCTGCGGACGGAGATGTACGAGACCATCACCCGGCTCGACGGGCGGCGCCAGGACGAGCTGTCCACGGGGCAGGTGGTCGGCCGGGCCACCAGTGACCTCCAGCTGATCCAGGGGCTTCTTTTCATGCTCCCGATGACCCTGGGCAACGTCCTGCTCTTCCTGATCTCCCTGGTGATCATGGCGTGGCTGTCGCTGCCGCTGACCCTGGTCGCCCTCGCGGTCGCGCCCGCGCTCGGCTGGATCGCCAAGCGCAGCCGCAGCAAGCTGCACCCCGCCACCTGGTACGCCCAGGCCCAGGGCGCCGCCGTCGCGGGCGTGGTCGACGGTGCCGTGAGCGGCGTCCGCGTGGTGAAGGGCTTCGGGCAGGAGGACCAGGAGACCGGGAAACTGAGGGAGGTCGGGCGGCGGCTCTTCGCGGGGCGGCTGCGCACCATCCGGCTGAACAGCACGTTCACCCCCGCCCTCCAGGCCGTCCCCGCCCTCGGCCAGGTCGCCATGCTGGCCCTCGGCGGCTGGCTGGCCGTGCGCGGGCACATCACGCTCGGCACCTTCGTCGCCTTCTCCTCCTATCTCGCTCAGCTGGTCGGCCCGGTCCGCATGCTCGCGATGGTCCTCACCGTCGCCCAGCAGGCCCGCGCCGGCACCGAGCGCGTGCTGGAGCTGATCGACACCGAGCCGACCCTTCGCGAAGGCACCAAGACCCTTCCCGCCGACGCGCCCGCGACCGTCGAGTTCGACGACGTGTCCTTCGGCTACGACAGCGGAGCCAAGGTCCTCGACGGGCTGACCTTCGAGATCCGGCCCGGTGAGACCCTCGCCGTCGTCGGCACCTCCGGCTCCGGCAAGTCCACCCTCTCCCTGCTCCTGCCGCGTTTCTACGACGTCACCCACGGCGCCGTCCTGATCGGCGGCCACGACGTCCGCGAGCTGACCCTGGACAGCCTGCGGGCCGCCATCGGGCTCGTCCCCGAGGATTCGTTCCTCTTCTCGGACACCGTCCGCGCCAACATCGCCTACGGCCGCCCCGACGCGACCGACGAGGAGATCCGCGCGGCCGCCCGCGCCGCCCAGGCGGACCGTTTCATCGCGGAGCTTCCCGAGGGCTACGACACCAAGGTCGGCGAGCAGGGCCTGACCCTCTCCGGCGGCCAGCGCCAGCGCGTCGCGCTCGCCCGCGCCCTGCTCACGGACCCCCGCCTGCTGGTCCTGGACGACGCCACCTCAGCTGTGGACGCCCGGGTCGAGCACGAGATCCACGAGGCGCTGAAGCACGTCATGGAGGGGCGGACCACCCTCCTCATCGCCCACCGCCGCTCCACCCTCAACCTCGCCGACCGCATCGCCGTCCTCGACGGCGGCCGGCTCGCCGACCTCGGCACCCACGACGAACTCCAGGAGCGGTCCGCCCTCTACCGCCGGCTGCTCACCGACCCCGACGAGCTGGGCGGGGTCTCCCCGGGCCGCGCCGAGCCCGCCGTACCGGCCGAGGACACGTCCGTACGCGAGGAGCTGGACGCCGAGTTCGACGCCGAGCGGGGCGTCACCCCACGGCTGTGGACCGGCGACCGGGAGCCGAAGGACCTGGCCCTGTCCGGCACTCCCGCCACGCCCGAACTCCTCGCCCTGGTCGAGGCGCTGCCCCCGGCCACCGACACCCCGGACGTCGACGAGGCCCGGGCGGTCCGGCGTGAGGACTCCTACGGGCTGCGCCGCCTGCTGCGCGGCTTCGGCGCGCCCCTGCTGATCAGCCTGGGGCTGGTCGCCGTGGACGCGGGCGCGGGGCTGCTGCTGCCGGTGCTGATCCGGCACGGCATCGACCAGGGTGTGACGAGGACGGCCCTCGGCGCCGTATGGGCGGCGTCCCTGCTGGGTCTGCTGACGGTGCTCGTCCAGTGGGCCGCGCAGATCGGCGAGACCCGGATGACCGGCCGTACCGGCGAACGCGTCCTGTACACGCTCCGGCTGAAGATCTTCGCCCAGCTCCAGCGGCTCGGCCTCGACTACTACGAGCGCGAGCTGACCGGCCGGATCATGACCCGGATGACGACGGACGTCGACGCCCTGTCCACGTTCCTGCAGACCGGTCTGGTCACGGCGTTCGTCTCGGTCGTCACCTTCTTCGGCATCATGGGCGTCCTGCTGGTGATCGACGTCCAGCTCGCGCTCGTCGTCTTCGTGACCCTGCCCCCGCTGATCGTCGCGACGGTCTTCTTCCGCCGGGCGAGCGTGAAGGCGTACGAACTCGCCCGCGAGCGCGTGTCGGTGGTGAACGCGGACCTCCAGGAGTCGGTCGCCGGGCTGCGGATCGTGCAGGCCTTCCGGCGCGAGCGGGACGGCGGTGCGCGGTTCACCGGGCGCAGTGACGGCTACCGCCAGGCCCGTGTCCGCGGTCAGTGGCTGATCTCCGTCTACTTCCCCTTCGTGCAGCTGCTGTCCTCGGTCGCCTCGGCGTCCGTGCTGATCGTGGGCGCGCACCGGGTGGAGGCGGCCACGCTGACCACGGGCGCGCTGGTCGCCTACCTCCTCTACATCGACCTGTTCTTCGCGCCCGTCCAGCAGCTGTCCCAGGTCTTCGACGGCTACCAGCAGGCCACGGTCTCCCTCGGCCGCATCCAGGAGCTGCTGCGCGAGCCGACGTCCACGAGGTCGGCGGACGAGCCCCTCGACGTCCTGTCCCTGCGCGGCGACATCGCCTTCGAGAACGTGCACTTCGCGTACGGCGCCGAGGAGGAGGCGCTGACCGGCATCGACCTGACGATCCCCGCCGGGCAGACGGTGGCCTTCGTCGGCGAGACGGGAGCCGGCAAGTCCACCCTGGTCAAGCTGGTCGCGCGGTTCTACGACCCCACCGTCGGCCGGGTCACCGCCGACGGCACGGACCTGCGCGCCCTCGACATCACCTCGTACCGGCACCGGCTCGGGGTGGTCCCGCAGGAGGCGTACCTCTTCCAGGGCACCGTCCGCGACGCCATCGCCTACGGCCGCCCCGACGCGAGCGACGCCGAGGTGGAGGCGGCGGCGCGCGCGGTCGGCGCGCACGAGATGATCGCCGGGCTGGAGGGCGGCTACCTCCACGAGGTCGCCGAGCGCGGCCGCAATCTCTCCGCCGGTCAGCGCCAGCTGATCGCACTCGCCCGCGCCGAACTGGTCGACCCCGACATCCTGCTCCTGGACGAGGCCACGGCCGCCCTGGACCTGGCCACCGAGGCCCAGGTCAACCAGGCCACCGACCGCCTGGCGGGCCGTCGTACGACACTGGTGGTGGCCCACCGCCTGACCACGGCGGCCCGCGCGGACCGGGTGGTGGTGATGGACCACGGCCGGGTCGCGGAGGACGGCACCCACGACGAACTCCTCGCCCTCGGCGGCCGGTACGCCGAGCTGTGGCGGACCTTCGTGGGCGGTGCCGAACCGGAGGAGCCGGTATCGGCGGCCCGCTGAGGCGTTCCGCTGACGGTCGTGCAACCATCCAACACACTCGTGCGTCCGTACATCAGTGCGGCCGTCGGGGGAGGGCCGCCGCCATACGGGGAGCGGTACGGGGAGGACAACTGTGGACAGTGGTGGGATACGCCGGCGTCTGGCGCTCGGTGCGGCCGTGCTGGCGGCGTCGGGGGCGCTCGCGTTCGTGGCGTCCGGCACCGCGCAGGCGGACGCGGGGAACAGCTGCGCCGGGCGCGAGGTGCGGACTCTGCCTTTCGATACGGGTGTCACACACATCTACAACAGCAACGGCTACATCTGCGCCATGACCGTCGCCAGACGCGCCGGCACCGCCCAGTCGATGTCCGTCAGCGTTCAGGCGCGCGGCAACCGCCCGGTCGTCGACCAGGGCACCTACAGATATCAGGCGGGCCCCGTCACCGTGCACGCCGGCCACCGCTGCGTGTGGATCAAGGGCTCGGTGGGGCGGGGGTCGGTCAGCTCGGGCTGGATCCTGTGCTGAGCCCGCGCTGAGGGGTCACAGCCGCCGGGCGCAGCCCACCGGCTTGCTCCCGCCCAGCTGGACGTACAACGCCGTCGACGCGGGGCACTCCGCCCGCGTCGCGGCCGCCCCGGTGATCCGGTACTGCGGCCGGTGCGCGCCCGAGCCGTCGCACGGGGTCTCGCGGACCTGGCCCGCGCCGGAGGCGTACACGCAGTCGCCCGGGATCGTGCGCGGGCCGCCTCCGCCGCCGGGGTCGCCGGGGTGCGGGGGCTCCAGGTCGCGCATGCAGGCGTAGCCCTGGGTGCCGATGTGCAGCACGAAGTCGGTGGTCGCCGGGCACAGGGGGCCGTCGGCGGCCGCGCCGTCGTAGCGGGCGACGACCCTGGCCGCCGCCCGCTCGCTCGTGCAGGACACCTCGGTGAAGTCGGTCGTGCCGAAGGAGCTGCACATGCCGACCGCGAGGAACTCGGCGCCGTATCCGCCGCCCGTGGGGCGGGCGTCGCCCACAGGGGTGCCCGCCGAGCCCCGGCAGCCGGTCAGCAGAGCGGCCAGCAGCAGGCACGCGAGCCCTACGGCACCTGTCCCACGCATCGCCACCCCCCCGGACACACCCCCGCCCAGCGTGACCCCGGGCGCCGGCGCCACGCCAGCCGGTTCGGGGGTTTTCCGGTGTTCGATGGTGGTACGCCCGGTGTGTGGCGTACGCCTAGTACGTCAGCCCGTGCCCGATCGGGTACAGCACCTGCGCCGGATCGTCCGCCCGCTGCACCGGCACCGGCAGCTTCCCGCGCGGCGACACGCGCCCGGCGATCACCCGGGCCGCTGCCCGCACTTCGACGTCGGTCCAGCCGTACGACGCCAAGCAGGCCTTGACGAAGGGAAGTTGAGCCACGTCGTAGGGGTTGCGGATGGCGAGCGCCGCCAACGGCCTGCCGGTGGCGAGCAGTTGCTCCACCAGGGTCCGCTGGGCGCTGCCTGCCGTCACGTTGTACGTCGCCACGACGACCGCGTCCGCGTCCCGCGCCGCCGTGACCGCCTGGGCGACGGTCGCGGCGGAGGGCGAGGTCCCGGTGGACAAGGGCGTGGCGGTGAAGCCCAGTTCGGTCAGGGCGGCGGCCAGGACGCCGGTGGGCGGGCCGGTGGTGCCGGAGGGGGAGGCCGGGTCCGCGCCGACGACCAGGATCCGGCGCTCGGTGCGGGGCGTGAAGGGTAGGGTGCGGTCCTCGTTGACCAGGAGGGTCGTCGTCCGCTCGGCGACGCGGTCGGCGGCGGCCAGGTGCGCCGTGGTGCCCACCGTGCGCCGCACGGCCGCCCGGGTGGTGTACGGCTGGTCGAAGAGGCCGAGCCGGGACTTCAGCCGCAGGATGCGCAGGATCGATGCGTCCAGGCGGGACTCGGTCAGCTCGCCGTCCTGGACGGCCTTCAGCACGGCGTGCCAGGCGACGTCGATCGACGGTGGGTTGAGCAGCTGGTCCACCCCGGCCTTCAGGGCGAGCACCGGCACCCGGTCGTCGCCGTACTTGGTGCGCACGCCCTCCATGCCGAGGGAGTCGGTGATGACGACGCCGTCGTAGCCGAGTTCGCCGCGCAGGATGCCGGTCAGGATCGGATGGGAGAGGGTGGCCGGGTCGCTGGAGTCGTCCAGGGCCGGGAACTGGATGTGCGCGGTCATGATCGAGTCGATGCCGGCGGCGATCGCGGCCCGGAACGGCACGGCGTCCAGCTTCTCCCACAGGTCCCGGCTGTGGGTGATGACCGGGAAGCCGGTGTGGCTGTCGGTGGCGGTGTCGCCGTGGCCCGGGAAGTGCTTGGCGGTCGCCGCGACGCGGGACGCCTGGTAGCCCTTCACCTCGGCGGCGACCAGCCCCGCCACCGCCTCCGGGTCGGCGCCGAACGACCGTACGCCGATGACGGGATTGGCCGGGTTGACGTTGACGTCGGCGTCGGGGGAGTAGTCCTGGTTGACGCCCATCGCGCGCAGTTCGGCGCCGGAGATCCGGCCGAGAGTCCGGGCATCGGACCGGGAGCTGCCCGCGCCCAGGGCCATCGCGCCCGGGAAGAGGGTGGCGGGCTTGCCGATCCGGCAGACGGCGCCGTGCTCCTGGTCGGTGGCGATCAGCACCGGCAGACCGCGTGGCTGGCCCAGGGAGGCCTTCTGGATGCCGTCGGACAGGTCCGCGATCTGCTGCGGGTCACGGGTGTTGTGGGCCCAGGAGAAGTAGATGATCCCGCCGATCCGGTACGTCGCGATCAGCTCGGCGGCGGTGCGGACGCCGAGCTCCTTGAGGTTGGCGTCGATGTCGGCCTGGTCGGGGGCGGTGGCGGAGTGCCCGTAGACCCGCATCACGAAGAGCTGGCCGACCTTCTCCTCCAGCGTCATGCGGGAGATCAGGGCGCGCAGCAGGCGGTCGTCGGGGGGAGCGGCGGGGGTGGTGGCGTGGGCGGCGGCGGTCGGTACGGTCAGCGCGGCGGTGAGGCCCGCGCCGGTGGCGAGGACGGTGCGTCTGGAGGGTCTGCTGGGGTCGGACACGTGCGCTCCTTCCAGAGGGGAACCGCTGAAGGAAACTTCCGAGGGGTCACCAATATCCGGGAAGTTTCTTTCCGTCAAGGGAGTGCACAGTAACCGGGAGAGGGGTCGCCATCGGCGCATTGAGGGGGGCACGCCGATGGCGACGGGCTGTCGGCCGGATGCGGCGGAGAGGGAGAGTCGGCGCCCGCTGCCAGGCGTGCAGGCCGACACCGCACCACGGGGACTCGTCCGGCAACCTGGCCGTTGGACGGGCCGGGGTCCGGGTCGGTTCCCGCCCCCCCTGGCATCCCAGCTCATGAACATCGCGTCCCGGCATGCGGTCGCACGGCCATCATGGTGGCCATGCCCGCAGTCGACATCCCCGGATCCAAGTCCATCACCGCCCGCGCCCTCTTCCTCGCGGCCGCCGCCGACGGCGTCAGCACCCTCGTCCGGCCCCTGCGCTCCGACGACACCGAGGGCTTCGCCGAGGGCCTCACCCGGCTCGGCTTACCGGGTGGGTCGCAGGGGGTCTCTTCTGGATCCTGTCGGCGACGTGGGCCCCGGCACGCACTCCCCCAGAGGGGGGTACCCCCAGCGGCGGGCCGGATCGAGATCCAGCCCGGTGTCCCGCTGCCGAACGTCGGGATCACGTCCTACGGCGACCACCGCATCGTGATGTCCTTCGCGGTGACCGCCCTGCGTGCACCGGGCCTGACGTACGACGACCCCGGCTGCGTACGGAAGACCTTCCCGGGCTTCCACGAGGCGTTCGCGGAGCTGAGCGGGGTCGGCTGAACCTACGCGGCCTCGTCGAGCAACCTCAGCAGATGCTCCCTCCCCCCGCTCAGCAACTCCGGAAGCGGCGCAGCAGCCTCGTACCACCGCTTCTCGTACTCCCAGCACAGCCACCCGTCCCAGCCGTGCCGGCACAGGACGTCCACGCACTCGGTGAGCGGAAGCACCCCCGAGCCCAGCGGCAGCGGGGTGGTGTCATCGGCCGAGGCGATGTCCTTGACCTGCACGTATCCCAGATGCGGGGCGAGCGCGGCGTACGTCTCCGAGGGCTGTTCGCCGCCCAGCCAGGTGTGCATCACGTCCCACAGCGCGCCGACGTGGCCGTGTCCGACCGGTCCCAGGACGCGGATCGCATCGGCGCCGGTGCGGTGCGAGTCATGGGTCTCCAGCAGGACGTGTACGCCGAGCGCGGCGGCGTCCTCGGCGACCGTGCCGAGCCGCCGGGCGGCGAGCGCGTCGGACTCGGCGGTGGGTACGGACGGGTCGGCGCCGGGGAAGACGCGGACGAAGGACGCGCCCACGTCGTGGGCCAGGCCGAGGAGTTGGCGAACCTCGTCGACGACCGGCGTGTCCTCGCCGGGCGCCGCGATCCGCGCATACCCGGCGACGCCCAGGACTTCGACCCCTGCCGCCTTGAACTCGGCGGCCACGTCCGCCCGTTGGGCCTCCGTGAGACCCGGATGCACCGGCTCCTCCGGATGTGCCCGCAGCTCGACGCCGTGGTAGCCGTGCGCGGTCGCGAGCGCCAGTACGTCCGGCACCGGCAGACCGGGAACCCCGAGGGTGGAGAAGGCTAGCTTCATGGTCACGGACCCTACTCGTCACTCGCCCGATCGGTGCAGATCCAGGCGCCAGTCCTGGCCGATCAGGTCCTTGCCGAAGGAGCGGTGCGGTTTCTCCGCGGTGAGCACGAAACCGTGCCGCTGGTAGAGGCGCCGGGCGGCGCCGAGCACGTCGTTCGTCCACAGCACCAGGTCCCGGTAGCCGACCCCGCGCGCGAAGTCCACGACGGCGCCGACCAGCCGGTCCCCGATGCCGAGCCCCCGCGCCTGCGGCTCGACCAGCAGCAGCCGCAGCCGTGCGGTGCCCGGGGCGTCGTCCCGTACGCACATCACGCACCCCACGGGCCGCTCGGCCGCCTCGGCGATCCAGACCCGCTCCAGATGGGGATCGTGATCCTCGGCGAAGTCGGCCACGATCCGGGCCACCAGCCCCTCGTAGTCGGTGTTCCAGCCGTGCTCGGCGGCGTACAGGGCGGCATTGCGCTGCACGATCCACCCGAGGTCGCCGGGCCGGGGCTCGCGCAGTACGACGTCGGCGGCGGCCCGTCCGCGCGCGGTGAGCGCCACGTGCGCCCCGGGGGCCCGCTCGACCAGTCCGGCCGCCGCGAGTGCGTCGAGTGTCCGGCTCAAGTGCGTGGCGTCCAGCCCGAGTTGGGTCCACAGCCCGGCCTCGTCGCTGTCCGTGGAACGCGCGAGTTCGTACAGTACTCGGCACTCGATGATGTCCTGGACGGTCATGGCGGGGCCCCGATGGTTGAAAGACTCAACTACGCTGATTTCCTTTATCAGTTATCTACTTACCCCCGGCCGCCTGCTTTTGACTTCCCCGCCCTCTCATCGTAGGTTTAACACGAACGTCACTTATGTCCGTTTGGCACCGGAAGTGACGGATCCGCCGCAGACCGCCCTCGCGGGCGGCGGACCCCGCTCGGAGCTGCGCGCAGGCTCTGGAGCGCTCGAGGACGGCCCCGTTCGCGGCCGCCGAAAGAAACCCACATCCTCGGAGAGGGGCACACATCATGCGCGCGCACACCACCCGTATCAAGAGAGTGGCTATCGCTGTCTGCTCGGCTCCCATCCTGGCACTCGCGGCCGGAGCTGGAGCCGCCAGCGCCGCCACCACCGCTGCTCCGACCAACGTCGTCGCGCACGACCACGGCGGCTGGGGCTGGGGCGACGAAGGCGGCTGGGGCTGGGGAGACCACGGCGGCTGGGGTTGGGGAGACCACGGCGGCGGCTGGGGTTGGGGAGACAGCGGCGGCTGGGGCTGGGGCGACGGCGGCGGCTGGGGTTGGGGCGACTGACCACCAGGCCTGACGTGACACCCCCTGACGACAACGAAGGGTGGATCCGGGTGCCCGACCCCATGGGCACCCGGATTCCTGTGCAATCCGCACGAGCAATCCCATGGCTGTGAAGGCGGTGACCGGATGAGGATCGTCTGCGTGGGCGGAGGCCCGGCCGGGCTGTACTTCTCGATCTCGGCGAAGCTGCGGGACGCCGGGCACGAGATCACGGTGATCGAACGCGACCCGCCCGAGGCCACCTATGGCTGGGGCGTCGTGTACTGGAACGACCTGCTGGACATCCTGCACGGCAACGACCCCGAGAGCGCACGGGCGGTGAGCGCCGGTTCCGTGCTCTGGGAGGGGCAGGAGATCCACCTGCACGGCAGCCGGCACGACGGTACGGCGTACTTCGGGGGCTACGGCTACAGCATGGGCCGCGCCGCCCTGCTGGACGCGCTGACCCGGCGGGCGAAGTCCCTCGGCGTGGACGTACGGCACGGAGAGCGTCTGGCCGACCCCGCCGAGCTGCCCGACGCCGACCTGATCGTGGCCGCCGACGGCGCCGGCAGCCGGATCCGGCAGAGCCGCGCCGGGCACTTCGGTACGAAGATCGAGACCGGCTGCAACCCCTACATCTGGCTCGGCACGGACCGGCAGTTCGACAGCTTCGTCTTCTGCTTCGAGGAGACCGAGGCCGGCTGGATCTGGTTCCACGCCTACCCGTCGATCAAGGGGATCAGCACCTGCATCGTGGAGTGCTCCCCGGAGACCTGGCAGGGCCTGGGCCTGGACGCGATGGAGCCCGAGGAGGCCGTCCCGCTGCTGGAGAAGATCTTCCACCGGGCGCTCGACGGCCACTCCCTGATGAGCCGGTCGCGCGGCGCACCGGCACAGTGGCAGCACTTCACGCACATCAGCAACAAGACGTGGGTCGACTCCACCGACGGCAGGCCCGTCGTCCTGGCCGGCGACGCCGCGCACACCACCCACTTCACCCTCGGATCCGGCACCCGGCTCGCGATGATCGACGCGATCGTGCTGGCCCACAGCCTCGCGCAGTACCCCGACCCACGGCTGGCGCTGCGCGCGTACGACGAGCACCGCCGCGCGGAACTCCACCCGATCCAGGCCGGCGCCCGCTCCAGCATGGCCTGGTTCGAGCAGCTGGACGACTACCTGGACCGCGACCCGGTCTCCTTCGCCTACGCCATGTCGGTCCGCACGGGCAAACAGTCCCCCTGGCGCTACCAGGTCCACCTCGCCACCCAGATCAAAACCCTGCGCAAGGCCCGCCTGGCCTACGACATGGGCCGCCGCTGGTACCAGGACAGAAGAAGGGGAGAGGCACCGCTGCCGTTGCTGGGGCGGTCCCTTCCTGACCGGGAGTAGGCGGGGGCTGGGTGGGTCACTTCTCGGCCGAGAATAAACGGGCGCCGGGCCGGTCACTTCTCGGCCGGGAGTGAACGGGCGCGGGGTGGGTCACTTCCTGGCCGACAGGTAAACGGCTGGCAGGTGACCCACTTCGCGGCTGACAGCAAGGTGACCCACTTCGCGGCTGACAGCAAACGGTGGCGGTGGCCCACTTCCCGGCCGACATTGAACCGGCGCCGGGCCGGTCACTTCTCGACCGACAGTAAACGGGTGGCGGGTGGGCATAGGCCGGGGGTCTGGGGGCGGAGCCCCCAGGGGCGGTCGCTCAAGCCCGGGGCACGCCGGAAGACCCCCGAACCATCAGCTCCCCCCGAACCGCGGCGACACCCCCCGGCGGCGGCTCCTCCCGCCCCATGGCAATACGCCCAGCACGCGCCCCCGCCTCCGCCAACGGCAACCGCACCGTCGTCAGCGAAGGCACCGCGTCCACACTGAACGGCAGATCATCGAACCCGGCAACGGAAACATCCTCAGGAATCCGCAACCCCGCCTCCCGCAACGCCGCACACGCCCCCAGCGCGACGGAGTCGTTCGCGGCGACGATCGCCGTAAGAGCAGGCTCCCGGCGCAACAACTCCAGCGTGGCCTCGTACCCGGACCGGCGGTCGTAGCGGCCGTACACCGTCCAGCGCGGATCCTCCTCGATCCCCGCCGAGGCCAGCGCGGCGCGATGTCCCTCCAGCCGATGCCGGGTCGTGGTCCGCTCCTCGGGGCCCGCGATATAGCCGAGCCGGCGATGCCCGAGACCGATCAGATGCTCGGTCAGCCGGTGCGCGCCCCCACGGTTGTCGAAGGTGAGCGCGACGGCGTCGGTGTCGGCCACCGGCGGCCGTCCGCACAGCACCACCCGGGTCCCGGCCTCCGCCAGCTTGCGCAGCTTCGCCGTGACCGCCGCCGCGTGCGGGACGTTCTCCACCGCGCCACCGGTCAGCACGACGGCCGCCGCCCGCTGCCGCTGGAGCAGCGTCAGATACGTCAGCTCCCGCTCGGGTGACCCCCCGGTGTTGCAGACGACGGCCAGCCGCTCACCGCCCGCCCGGCCGCCGCCCGTGCCCCCGATCTCGGCCTGGATCGCGGACGCCATGATCCCGAAGAAGGGGTCGGCGATGTCGTTCACCAGGATCCCGACCAGGTCGGAGGTGGCGGCGGCCAGCGCGCTCGCCGGCCCGTTGAGGACGTAGTCCAGCTCGTCCACCGCCCGCAGTACCCGCTCGCGCGTGGAGGCGGCGACGGGGTAGTTGCCGTTCAGTACGCGCGACACCGTCGCGGGGGAGACCTGGGCGCGGGCCGCCACATCCGCCAGGGTCACCGTCATGTCGTCGTCCTCCGGTCGCGCTTCGTGTCGTACGCCCTCGTAGACAGCCAGGTCGTGCCGCTGGTTCCGAGAAACCGTCGAGCAGACCTTAAAGCCATGGACCCCGGATGTTCGCCCCCTCGAACAACTCGAAGGGGCAACGGTCTTGTACAGACCACTGTTCAGAGGCTAGCTTCTCAAGAGATAGAAAGCGCTTGCTGTACCCGTATGGAAGGGACTGACGTGACACGCAAGACGGTGCGTATCGCCATGAACGGCGTGACCGGACGCATGGGCTACCGCCAGCACCTCGTCCGGTCGATCCTCGCCCTGCGTGACCAGGGCGGTCTCGACCTGGGCGACGGCACCGTGCTGTGGCCGGAGCCGATCCTGCTGGGCCGCCGCGAACACGCGCTGCGGGAGATCGCCGAACGCCACGGCCTGGAGCACGTCTCGACGGACGTGGACGCGGTCCTCGCCGATCCGTCGGTGGACATCTACTTCGACTCCCAGGTCACCTCGGCCCGCGAGGAGTCGATCAAGAAGGCGATCGCGGCCGGAAAGCACATCTACACCGAGAAGCCCACCGCCGCCGGGCTGGAGGGCGCCCTGGACCTGGCCCGTCTCGCGCACGCGAAGGGCATCAAGCACGGCGTCGTCCAGGACAAGATCTTCCTGCCGGGCCTGCTGAAGCTGAAGCGGCTCATCGACGGCGGCTTCTTCGGCCGGATCCTGTCGGTCCGGGGCGAGTTCGGCTACTGGGTCTTCGAGGGCGACTGGCAGCCGGCCCAGCGCCCCTCCTGGAACTACCGCGCCGAGGACGGCGGCGGCATCGTCGTCGACATGTTCCCGCACTGGGAGTACGTCCTGCACGAGCTGTTCGGCCGTGTGACCTCCGTCCAGGCCCTCGCCACCACCCACATCCCGCAGCGCTGGGACGAGGGCGGCAAGCCCTACGACGCGACGGCGGACGACGCGGCCTACGGCATCTTCGAGCTGGAGGGCGGCGCCGTCGCCCAGATCAACTCCTCCTGGACGGTCCGGGTCAACCGCGACGAGCTGGTGGAGTTCCAGGTCGACGGAACCGAGGGCTCGGCGGTCGCGGGCCTCAGGAACTGCCGGGCGCAGCACAGGTCGGCGACTCCCAAGCCGGTCTGGAACCCGGACATCCCCGCCACCGAGGTCTTCCGCGACCAGTGGCAGGAAGTGCCGGACAACGGCGACTTCGACAACGGCTTCAAGGCCCAGTGGGAGCTGTTCCTCAAGCACGTCTACGCCGACGCGCCGTACCACTGGGACCTGCTGGCCGGCGCCCGTGGCGTACAACTCGCCGAACTGGGCCTGAAGTCCTCCGCCGAGGGCCGCCGCCTCGAGGTGCCGGAGATCTCGCTGTGACCATCCAACTCCCGTCGGCGGACGGCACGTTGCAGACGTACGAGCCGCGCACCGAACCCCTCCTGTTCTCGTCTGGCACCCCCTTCAGCTCCCGTACGGTCTTCTCGGCGGCCCACGTCGTCGCGGACCCCTACGCGGACGTGTCCCCCGACTCACCGGCCGCTGTCGACTGGGACGCCACCCTCGCCTTCCGCCGCCATCTGTGGTCCCACGGGCTCGGTGTCGCCGAGGCGATGGACACCGCCCAGCGCGGCATGGGCCTGGACTGGGCGGGCGCGGCCGAACTGATCCGCAGGTCGGCGGCGGAGGCCAGGGCCGTCGGCGGCCGTATCGCCTGCGGAGTCGGCACCGACCAGATCACCGGCGGCACCCTGGCCGAGATCCGCGCGGCCTACGAGGAGCAGCTGGCGGTCGTGGAGGAGGCCGGCGCACAGGCCATCCTGATGGCGTCGCGCGCGCTCGCCGCCACGGCGAAGGGCCCCGAGGACTACCTGGAGGTCTACGGCCACCTCCTGCGCCAGTCCGCCGAGCCGGTGATCCTGCACTGGCTGGGCCCCATGTTCGACCCGGCGCTGGAGGGCTACTGGGGCTCGGCCGACCTCGACGCGGCGACGGAGGTGTTCCTGGAGGTCATCGCCGCGCACCCGGACAAGGTGGACGGCATCAAGGTCTCCCTCCTGGACGCCCAGCGCGAGATCGACCTGCGCCGTCGCCTCCCGAAGGGCGTCCGCTGCTACACCGGCGACGACTTCAACTACCCCGAGCTGATCGCGGGCGACGACCAGGGCTTCAGCCACGCCCTGCTGGGCATCTTCGACCCGCTGGGCCCGCTGGCGGCGCAGGCGGTACGACTCCTGGACACGGGCGACGTGACCGGCTTCCGAGCCCTGCTGGACCCGACGGTCGACCTCTCCCGCCACCTCTTCCAGACCCCGACCCGCTTCTACAAGACGGGCGTGGTCTTCCTGGCCTGGCTCGCGGGCCACCAGTCGCACTTCACGATGGTCGGCGGCCTCCAGTCCGCCCGCTCCCTCCCGCACCTGGCCCGCGCCTACGAACTCGCCGACGGCCTGGGCCTGTTCCCGGACCCGAAGCTGGCGGAGGAGCGGATGAAGAACCTGCTGTCGCTGTACGGGGTGGACCGATGACCGATCTCTCGCGGTTCAGCATCAACCAGATGACGGTGAAGCAGCTGTCCCTGCCGGAACTGGCCGATGCCTGCGGCCAGTTGGGCGTGAGCCAGGTGGGCCTGTGGCGCGAACCGGTCCAGGCGTACGGCGTGGAGGCGACGGCCAAGCTCATCCGTGAGGCAGGCCTGACGGTGACGACCCTGTGCCGGGGTGGCTTCTTCACGGCGATCGACCCGGAGGCCCGCACGGCGGCGCTGGCCGACAACCGGCGCGCCATCGAGGAGGCGGCGACCCTCGGCACCGACACCCTGGTCCTGGTCTCCGGCGGCCTCCCCGCCGGCAGCAAGGACCTGCGGGCGGCCCGCGAACGCATCGCCGACGCCCTGGCCGAACTCGGGCCGTACGCCGAGCAGCACGGTGTCCGCCTGGCCATCGAGCCCCTGCACCCCATGTACGCCTCGGACCGCTGCGTGGTCTCCACCCTGGCCCAGGCCCTGGACATCGCCGAGCGTTTCCCGGCGCACCAGGTCGGGGTGACGGTGGACACGTACCACATCTGGTGGGACGACCAGGCCCCCGCCCAGATCGCACGGGCAGGCGCGGGCGGCCGCATTCACACCTTCCAACTGGCCGACTGGACCACCCCGTTGCCCGAGGGCGTCCTCAACGGCCGGGGCCAGATCGGCGACGGCGCGATCGACATGCGGGAGTGGCGGGGCTACGTGGAGGCGGCCGGCTACACGGGCCCGATCGAGGTCGAGCTGTTCAACGACGCGCTGTGGGCCCGGGACGGGCGAGAGGTGCTGGCGGAGACGGCGGAGCGGTTCGTGGAGCACATGGCGGACTGAAGGATCCGCGGCCTGCCCGCTTCCCGCGCTGACGGGCAGGCCACGGCCCTAAGATCGGGTGCGACACCCGAATGAACGGACGCCGACGCCCATGTACGTCAGCCGGATCATCGTGAAGGACATCAAGTCCTTTTACGGCCCCCGCGCAGTTGACCTCACCCTGACCCGCCCCGACGGCAGTCACGCCGGGTGGACGGTGCTCGCCGGGCGCAACGGCTCGGGCAAGACGACGCTGCTGCGGGCCATGGCGCTGGCGCTCAGTGGGCCGGGGGTGGCCCGCAGCCTGGTGCCGGTGTTCGAGAACTGGGTGACCGAACAGAGCACGGCGGGTGAGGTCGAGGTCGAGATCAGCCGGGACGCGCAGCACGACCGGTTCTCGCAGGGCCGCCCGCCCGCCGGTGCCTTCTGGGCCGGGCTTCGCTGGAAGACGCCCCGCGACGGCTCGGCAGGCAGGGTTCCGATCCGCCGGGGCGTCCTGTCCGGGCTCGACGAGATCAGGTACACCAAGGCGCAGACGAGCATCGCCCGCCGTGGTCCGTGGGCGGACAATCCCGCCGGCTGGTTCTCCGCGGCCTACGGGCCGTTCCGGCGGATGGCCGGTGGCTCGGGCGAGGTGCAACGGCTGATGCTGGCGTCAGGGCCCGTGGCCAGGCACACGAGCCTCTTCCACGAGGACGCCTCACTCGCCGAGGGGGTTACCTGGCTGATCGAGCAGCATCTGCGTGCGCTGGAAGGCAGAGGGGGCGCCCGGGGACTGAAGACGTTCGCACTGGCGCTGCTCGGAGACGGACTGCTGCCGGACGGGTACCGGATCGACGACGTCGACTCCGAGGGTTTGTGGGTCGAGCGGCACGACAGCCGCTTCCCACTGCGGGAGATGAGCGACGGGTTCCGTACGGTGGCGGCGCTTGTCGTCGACATTCTCAAGCAGCTGCACGACGTGTTCGGCGACGACCTGTGGGAGTCCGGTCCCTGGGAAGCCAGAGGCAAGTCGATCGCGCTGATGACGCCCGGGGTCGTCATCATCGACGAGATCGACGCCCATCTGCACGTCTCCTGGCAGCGCCGGATCGGCCCCTGGCTGACCGCCCACTTCCCCCGCATCCAGTTCATCGTCACCACCCACAGCCCCTACATCTGCCAGGCCGCCGACCCCGGCGGCCTGATCCGGCTGCCGGGCGTGGACGAGGCGCGCCCGCCCGAGGTCATCGACCAGGATCTGTACGACCGGGTGGTGTACGGCAGCGGCGACGACGCGGTTCTCTCCGACCTCTTCGGTCTCGACACGCCCTACTCCGAGCGGGCCGAGCAGGTGAGGGCCGAGTTCGTGCAGCTGGAGGCGGAGATCTACGACGGGGCCTCGTCACGGGAGTCGCTCGCCCGCTACCGGGAACTCAAGGAGCGGCTTGCCAGCTCGCCGTCGGCCCGTGTGGACGAGGTGGGCGCGCACCTCCGACGGATCGCGGAGGAGATCAAGGACGAAGCGGAGTGATCCGGCTTCGGCGTGCCGTCCTGTCGGCGGACACAGCGGAACGACTGAGGGACTACACCGACGACATCCGGCAGCGGGCCACGGAGCAGGAACGCAAGGACAGGGCGAAGGAACTCTGGTCGAATCGCCGACAGGTCCGCCCCGCACTCCGCGCGGGGCTCGCGGAGATGGCTCCCGGCCGCGAACGCTGTATGTACTGCGGTGACGGCCAGGGCACGGACATTGACCACTTCGAGCCGAAGAGCCTCGCTCCGCTGCGTACCTTCGACTGGCTCAACCATCTGCTGGCCTGCTCGTTCTGCAACAGCAACCAGAAACGGAACCTCTTCCCCACCGCGGCCGACGGCAGCCCCCTGCTCGTCGACCCGACGGCCGAGGACCCGTTGGACCACCTACGGCTGGTGCTCCCGCTCGGAACGTACCGAGGGCTGACCGACCGGGGGCGGGCCTGTATCGACGTGTTCGGCCTCAACAAAAGAGCGGTCCTGGTCAAGGGACGCACGGACGCCTATGCGACGGCCAGGCACTCCATCGAGCTGTGGCGCATAGCCATGGACAAGGGGCAACGTGACAAGGCGACGGAGATCGTCCGTGTCTCCTGGAACCGCCCCCTGGTCGATGTCCTGGTCGCCATGTTCCACCAGTCCGGCCATCCGGCGGCCGATGCCCTGTTCGCGGGGGAGGAGGAGGTCCTCGACCTCCTCCGCGATTCCGAACTGCGGACCGCGTTTCTGCACTTCCGGGGTGTCAGCTACTGATACGCCCGTCCCGCACGGCCCCGACGAACGCGGCCCAGCCGCCCGCCGAGAAGACCAGCGCTGGGCCGGTGGACCCCGCCTTGCTGTTGCGGACGGGTACGACGGCGTGGCCGCAGGCGATCTCCACGCAGTCGTCGTTGGCGCCACTGCTGTAGCTGGACTTGTACCAGCCTGTGAAGGCGTGTTCATTGCTCGCCATGTGCGTGATCCTCCGCTGCCGCTCTGACGACGGCAAGTGACTCCTGCTGCGACAACGCGTCGCTCAAGGCCAGAGCGTAGGCGGTCTGGCTGGCACTCACCAGCGCCGGATCGTCCATCAAGTTGCCGGTGAGAAAGCCTTCGACGTAGGCCACGGGTGCGGATTCATCGAAGCTCATGAGCGTGAGATAGCTCTGTAGGAGAGCGTGCGCTCCGACACCGTACGGAAGCACACGAAGCCGCAGCCTCCCTGCCTCGCCCATGTCCGCGACCTTGTGCAGCTGCGCGGCCATGACCTGGGAGCCGCCGACTCGGCGCCGCAGTACCGACTCGTCGAGCAGCGTCCAGATGACCGGCTGCGCGGGGCCGTCGAGGAGCCGGCCTCGCTTTGTTCGGTTGACGAGGAACTAGATCAACGTGGCCTGTTGCTCAAGCTCCGCAGAACCCGTCCGTTTTCAGTGCCTGGTCGATTCGCCGCGCGTCATCGGGCTTGGGCAGCCGCCTCCCCGCCTCGTAATGGCTGATCAGCGTAGGCGAGCACACCACCCGGTTGCCCAGTTCCTCCTGTGTGAGCCCGGCCGCGATCCGCCGCAGCCTCAGCTCCTCCCCGTACTTCTCACGCGGCGTGCGCGGCCTGCCGTCAACGCTCATCCGCCAACTCCCATTCCTGACAAAGGCGCTGTCGAGCCCTTGCTCCGGCTCCTCCTGCCCGCCCGAGGCCGACGGCGCCGTAGGCCGGTCGTACCGCTCGTGTCCCCGTACTCGTGCCCGTACGTCGGCCGCTCGACGATGTACCGCAAACACGAAGCCCCCTGCGCGGCGAGGACAGCCCGCTCGTCCGCCTCTACCTCGACCTCGTGGAGACCTACGTATGAGCGGGCGCCTGCTTCCCTGGGCCGGTGCGGACGGCAAGCCCTGCTACCTTGTGGGGGACGGCGCAGGATACGTCTCCCGACTCGCGGACCAGATCGAGAGCGTGCAGCTGGGTATGGCGGACGGTCTGCTGGACCACGCGGCCGAACTCCTCGCCGAGCAGAGGCTGACCAGCGCGGAACTGCGCTATCTGGCCCGGCGGCTCAGTGAGTCCCTGACGGATGTCAAGCGGATCGCGGAGAGCAGGGGGCGCACGGCTTGGCCGGGCGGACCACGATGCTGGGGTTGCGGCGCGGATCGGGTCCCCGCAGGCTGGATCCGGCGAGCGACCTTGATGACGTGAAGAGGTGATCGGGTTGCGGAAGACACTCGCCGTACTGACCGGAATCGCGCTGGCAGCCGGACTCACCAGCCCCGCTTTCGGAGCCGGAGCCGCCCCCTCGCCCACGGCGTCGGCCACGGCCTCGGGGACCTCGGTCGTGGAATGGAACCGTGAGCTCATCACCATCCTCAGCGATCCGAAGGCGCAGCCGGCCACCGTCCATCCCACGCGGGGTTTCGCGCTCCTCCAGGCCGCCGAGTACGACGCGGTGGTGTCGATCACCCGGACCGGCCCCGCGTACCTGTTCTCGGTGTCGGCGCCGCGAGGCGCTCGTGCGGACGCCGCGGCGGACCAGGCGGCCCACGATGTGCTGGTCGCCCTGTACCCGGCCAAGCGCGCAGGCGTGGACCAGCGGCTGAGCAGCCAGTTGTCCGCGATTCCGGCCGGCCCGGGCAAGCAGGCGGGCATGGCTGTGGGGACCGCGGTCGCCCGCCGGCTGATCAGCCTGCGGTCGGATGACGGGTCCTCGGCGAAGCCGCCGCCGTTCCGCCCCGGCGACAAGCCCGGTGACTACCGGCCCACCCCTCCCGACTTCCCGGCACCGGTGTTCATCAACTGGGGCTCGGTCAAGCCGTTCGTGCTGACCAGCGGACGCCAGTTCCGCCCGGCAGCACCGCCGGCCGTGAGCAGCGGCGCGTACGCCACCACCTTGAACGAGGTCAAGAGCCTGGGAAGCAAGACCAGTACCACCCGCACCGCCGATCAGACCGCGGCCGCGACGTTCTGGTCGGCGGCGCCCGTCTGGAACGTCTGGAACCAGATCGCGCAGAACCTGGTCACCTCCCAGAACACGAGCCTGGAGCAGACGGTGAAGGTCTTCGCCCGGCTCGACCTCTCCCTCGCCGACACCACCATCGCGACGTACGACGCCAAGTACACCTACCGCGTGTGGCGGCCCGTGACCGCCATCCGGCTCGGCGGTACGCACTACAACCCGCGCATCGTCGGCGACCCCAACTGGACCCCCCTGCTGAAGACCGCCCCGGATCCGTCCTACCCCAGCGCTCACGCCGCCCTCAGCCAGGCGGCGGCAACGACGCTCGCCGAGTTCTACGGTGCGCGGCACCGGCTCACGGTGACGTCGAAGGGCATCACCCGCACCTTCGCCGGCTTCCAGGACGCCGCCACCGAAGCGTGGCTCAGCCGGATCTGGGCCGGCCAGCACACCTCTCTCGACAACCGCGCGGGACAGCAACTCGGCACGCAGGTGGCGGGCTTCGTGGCAGGCCGGCTCTGACCGTCCGCCGGGCGGTTGTTCAGCTAGGGCCATGGAACGGGCGAGTTGGCCGCTCTGCCGCTGTACCTGACAGCGCGGCGCAACAATCCGCCTCTGGTCGATCTCGTCGTGGGCGCATGCCGCCACGTCAGCTTCGAGCCCGTACCCAGCCCGGCGCACAGCTCGCTGCAGGACACCGTTCCTAGAGACTGAGCGGGAGTGAGTCCTGTTGCCAGAACTCATGCTCAGCCGGACGCCCCGAACGGTGTTGGGCGTCCTGGTCCACCGCGTTCGTTCCGCATCCGGCGCGCACGGATCCTGTCCGTGGTCCGGGAATGCGGGGGCGGCCCGCGGCCGGAGGCCGCTGATGGACAGCGCCTCACGCCCCGGGAAACCCCATTCGGCCTGGACGGTCCGATGCCCGCACCCATCGCTCTGGTGGGTGCGGGGCGGTGCCGTCCGTCGCCGGATCGGGTGTCCCAGGGCGCGCCTGCCGATGGCCACGGCGGCCGCGTCGTGGCGAGTGGTCTTGCGGTTCTTGCTGGTGAGGGGTTTCTGCCAGTGTTGGGCGCCCCACTTGCTGGTGTAGGCGGGGTCGACGGCGATGACGGGGATGCCGAGTTCGGCTGCCATGCTGACGAGCCGGGCCCGGAGTCTGCTGACGGGAATGCCGGAGATCAGCTTGCGGAAGCGTTTGCGGCGGCCGTGCTTCTCGCGGGTCTTCTCGGCGCTGAAGTCGAGGTCCTCGACCGCGATCGACAGCCCATGGCGCTTGGCCCAGTGCAGCAGGCGAATCAGCGCGTGGCGGACCTGGGCGTCGCGATGGTTCGCGGTGCCGGTCAGGCCGTAGCCGAACCGGAGGGGTTCGCCGATGGGGTTGCCGTGCCGGTCCAGGTGCCAGGCGGCGGTGGGGGTCCCCCCGCGCGAGCGAAGCCGAGCGTGGGGGAGGTCGGCGTTGGTGTCGACGCCGACCAGCCCGTGCGCGCGGGCCGCCGCCAGCGGCACGGTCTTGACCGGCGGGATCGTCCAGGACGCGGTCAGGTACCAGCGCCCGCGCGCCGTGTCCTCGTGGATGCGGTAGGCGACCGCCCGGTTCGCGGCGACGCGGTCGGCCCACTGCTCACCCCGATGTTTGAACGACACCTTCGCGGCCAGCACGTACCGGCCGTGCGGGGCGTTCGCCAGGTGCGCCAAAGGGGCGGGCAGCTTGAGCGAGACTTCGCCGTCCGGTGTGACGCGGATGGTCTCGTTGCCGTACCGCTTGCCGGACTCGCCGTCCGCCTGGAGGAAGCGGCGCTCGGCCTGCCACCGCACACGCCACTCGGCTTCGGTGAGATGAGCGGCCTGGAGGTTGTGGCGGCAGGACCGGCAGGCCCTACCACGAGCACAACATCGGCGTCTTCACCGTCCGCGCCGGAAAGATCACCGGCATGCGCGAGTACGCCGACACCCAGCACTGGGAGCGCGCACTCGTCGCCCCGGACCCGGTCCGCTGGAAGAACACCCGCTAGAAGAACACCCCGCACCGCAGCAGCACATTGGCGTACGGCCGGGCCTCCCCGGTGCGGACCACCAGCCGGGCGCCCGCCGAGAGTTCCTTCAGCCGCTCGTGCGGGACCAGCTCCAGGTCCCGGAAGTGGCCGTCCAGCAAGGTCCGGTTGGGTCCGCGCAGTTCCTGCGCCGCCGTGGCGCCCTCCACCACCAGCTCGGCCAGCAGCCCGTCCAGCACCTCGGCGAACGACGGCACCCCGGCCCGGAACGCCAGGTCCACCACGCGCGGCCCGGCCGGGATCGGCATACCGGCGTCACACACCAGCACCCCGTCCCCGTGGCCCAACTCGGCCAGTGCACCGGCCAGATGACGGTTGAGGATTCCTGCCTTCTTCACAGGGCCTCGGCCTCCTCCGCCGTCGGGTACGACTCCTGCGCGCCCCGCCTGGTCACCGCGGCCGCGCCGACCCGGGCCGCGTACCCCGCCGCCTCGGCCAGATCCGCACCCGACCCCAGCTTCCAGCCCAGGGCGGCGGTGAAGGCGTCGCCCGCCCCCGTCGTGTCCACCGCGTCCACCTTCACGGACGCCACCCGTGTCACCCCGGACGCGTCGCACACCAGCGCACCCTCGGCCCCCAGGGTCACGACCACCGAGCGCGGGCCCTTGGCCAGCAGCAGCTTCGCCCAGTCCTCGGGCTCCTCGCTGACGCACGCGTCGCCGAGGATGACCCGGGCCTCGTGCTCGTTGACGATCAGCGGGTCGCAGGCCGCCAGCACCTCCGTGGGCAGGGGCCGGGGCGGCGACGGGTTCAGGACGAAACGGCTGTCCGGGGACAGGTTCCGTACGACCTCCACGACCGTCTCCAGCGGGATCTCCAGCTGTGCCGACACCACCCGGGAGGCGTGGAACAGGCTGCCCGCCGCGCGGACGTCCCCCGGGGTGAGCCGGGCGTTGGCGCCCGGGGACACCACGATGCTGTTGTCCCCTTCAGGGTCGACGGTGATCAGCGCCACGCCCGTCGGCGCCCCGCCCACCAGCACGCCGACCGTGTCGACGCCCGCCGAGCGCAGGGAGTCGAGGAGCAGCCGGCCGTGGCCGTCGTCGCCGACCCGCGCCAGCAGCGCCGTACCCGCACCGAGCCGGGCGGCGGCGACCGCCTGGTTGGCGCCCTTGCCGCCCGGGTGGACGGCCAGGTCACCGCCGAGCACCGTCTCGCCTGCGGCCGGCCGCCGCTCGACATCGATCACCAGGTCGGCGTTGGCCGACCCCACGACCAACAGGTCGTAGTCGTACATCAGTTGACTCCCTCTGCTCCCCGTGACTCCCCTGAGACGACCCGGGGCGGACGGCCGCCACCCCGAGCTCCCGATGTGCCCATGGTGTACGGCCGCCCGCCCGAGCCGTGCTCCGTCAGCCGCTGAAACCGGCCACGTTGTCCTTCGTGACCACCTTCACCGGCACCTTCACCGTCGACTCGACCTTCTTGCCCTGCACGGCCTTCAGCGCGTTGTCCACGGCGATCCTTCCCAGCTGGCTCGGCTGCTGGGCGACCGACGCGTACAGCGTGCCGTCCTTCACCGCCGTCAGCCCGTCCGGGGTGCCGTCGAAGCCCACGACCTGGACCGACGTGCCGGCCTTGGAGCCGAGCGCCTTGATCGCGCCGAGGGCCATCTCGTCGTTGGCGGCGATGACGCCCTGCACGTCCGGGTGGGCCTGGAGCAGGTTCGACATCACGTCGAGGCCCTTGGTGCGGTCGAAGTCGGCGGGCTGCTGGGCCACCACCTGGATGCCCGGGTAGGCCTTCAGGCCGTTCGCGAATCCCTGCGCCCGCTCCCGGGCCGCCGACGTACCCGCCTGGCCCTGGAGGATCACGATCTTGCCCTTGCCGCCGAGCTTCTCGGCGACCGTCCTGGCCGCCAGCTCACCGCCGGCCACGTTGTCGGAGGCCACCAGGGCGTTCACGTCCGCCTTGTTGACGCCCCGGTCGACGGCGACGACCGGGATCTTCGCCTTGTCGGCGGCCTTGACCGAGTTGCTCGCCGCGTCCGAGTCCACCGGGTTGACGATGATCGCGCCCAGGCTCGAACTGGTGAAGTTCTGCAGCTGGTTGGCCTGCTGGGAGGCGTCGTTCTGGGCGTCGGTGACGGTCAGGTCCACGCCCAGCTTCTTCGCCTCGGCCTGGGCACCGGCCCGGATCTGCACGAAGAAGGGGTTGTTGAGGGTGGACAGCGACAGACCCATGCGCGGGGTCGTGGAGGACGACGAGCCGGTGTGCAGGAAGGAGGTCCCGCCGACGATCGCCACGGTCACGACGGCCGCGAGGGCGTACGTCGCCGCCTGCTTGCCCTTGCCGCCCGGAGCACCGCCGGTCGCCACCGGAGTCGCCCCGGCCTTGCGGCGCACCGTGTCCAGCAGCACCGCCAGCGCGATGACGACACCGATCACGACCTGCTGCCAGAACGCCGACACCGACAGGAGGTTGAGGCCGTTGCGGAGCACCGCCAGGATCAGCGCGCCGATCAGCGTGCCGGACGCCTTGCCGGTGCCGCCCGCGAGCGAGGCACCACCGATGACGACCGCCGCGATCGCGTCCAGCTCGTAGCCGGAGGCGGCCTGCGGCTGCGCCGAGGAGAGCCGGGAGGCCAGCACGATGCCGGCGACGGCCGCGAACAGTCCGGACAGGGCGTAGATCGCGAGCTTCTGCTTCGACACGCGCAGACCGGAGAGCCGGGCGGCCTCCTCGTTGCCGCCGATGGCGTACATCGAACGGCCGATGTACGTCCGCCCGAGGACGACGGCGGCGATGACCCCCATGACGGCCATGACCAGCACGGGCACCGGCAGCCAGCCGCCGAGCGTGTCACCGAGGTGCGAGACGGAGTCGGGGAAGGGGATCGGCGAGCCCTGCGAGAGGACGAGGGCCAGACCACGGCCCACGGACAGCATCGCCAGCGTCGCGATGAACGGCGGCAGCTTGCCGTACGCGATGAGGAAACCGTTCACCAGCCCGGCCACGACACCGGTGCCGAGGCCGAGGAGCACGGCGACCGGCACCGGCACCCCGTGCTGTGTCGCGCTCCAGGCCAGCACGGTCGCCGAGAGCGCGGCCACGGATCCGACCGACAGATCGATACCGGCCGAGACGATCACGAAGGTCACACCGAAGGCGAGGACCGCCGTCACGGCGGCCTGGACGCCGATGTTGAGCAGGTTGTCGGTCGTCAGGAAGTCGCCGGACAGCGCCGACAGGGCGATGACCAGGACGATCAGCGCGGTGAGCGCGCCGTTGTCGAGGAGCAGCCGGCGCAGGCCGCCGGGGCCGCCGGGGGCGCCGGTCGCGCCCGTCGTGCTCGTGAGCGTGTCAGTGGCCACGGCTGGCCTCCTTCTGGGTCTTCTCGGTGGTGGGGGTGGAGACGGCGAGGGACATGACGGCGTCCTGGGTGGCCTCGTCGGCCGTCAGCTCACCGGCGATCCGGCCCTGGGCCATGACCAGTACCCGGTCGCTCATGCCGAGCACCTCCGGCAGATCGCTGGAGATCATGAGGACGGCGGCCCCGGCGGCGGTCAGTTCGTTGATCAGCTGGTAGATCTCGACCTTGGCGCCGACGTCGATCCCGCGCGTCGGCTCGTCGAGGATCAGCACCTTGGTGTCGGCCAGCAGCCACTTGCCGATGACGACCTTCTGCTGGTTGCCGCCGGACAGGGTCCGTACGTGCTGCCCGAGACCCGCCATGCGCACCCCCAGCTGCCGGGCGATCCGCTCGGCGGCGACGTGCTGCGACTTGCGGTCGACGAGCCCGCCCCGGGTGGCGGCGCGCATGGTGACGAGCCCGAGGTTCTCCTCGACGGAGGCGTCCAGGACGAGCCCCTGCCCCTTGCGGTCCTCGGGCACGAGCCCGATCCCGGCGGCCATGGCGGCGTTCACGTCATGCCGCTTGAGCTGGGCGCCGGAGACCCTGACGGCCCCGCCGTCGTAGGGATCGGCCCCGAACACGGCCCGCACGACCTCGGTCCGCCCGGCGCCCACGAGCCCGGCGATCCCGACGACCTCCCCGGCGTGCACCTCGAAGCTCACGTCATGGAACACCCCGTCCCGGGTGAGCCCCTCGACGGACAGCAACGCGGCACCGCGGTCCGGCCGCTCACGCGGATACTGCTGCTCGATGGACCGCCCGACCATGAGCCGTACGAGCTCGTCCTCCGGGATGGAGGCAGGCACCTGCCCGACACTCCTGCCGTCCCGGATGACGGTGACCCGGTCCCCCAGGGCGGCGATCTCCTCGAGGTGATGGGTGATGAAGACGATCCCGACACCGTCCTCGCGCAGCGAGCGCACGATGGCGAAGAGCTTCTCCACCTCCTCCGAGGTGAGTACGGCCGTCGGCTCGTCCATGATGAGCACGCGCGCGTCCAGGCTGAGCGCCTTGGCGATCTCGACCATCTGCAGCCGGGCGATACCGAGTTCGCGTACACGCGCGCGTGGCGACACATTGACGCCCACGCGCGCGAGGAGGGCTTCGGCGTCGGCCTCCATCCGCTTCCGGTCGATCATCCCGAAGCGCCGGGGCTGCCGCCCGAGGAAGATGTTCTCGGCGACGGTCAGATCGGGAACGAGGTTGAACTCCTGGTAGATGGTGGCGATTCCGAGCCGCTCGGCGTCCTGTGCGCCATGGATGCGCACTTCCTGGCCGTCGACGCGGATCCGGCCGGCATCGGGCGTGTAGGCCCCGGAGAGCATCTTGATGAGCGTGCTCTTGCCGGCGCCGTTCTCACCGAGCAGCACATGGACCTCGCCCCGGCGCAGATCGAAGTCGACGCCGTCGAGCGCGACCACGCCGGGGAAGGTCTTGCGTATGCCCTCGATGCGCAGCAACTCGTCCGGGTTGCTCACGACGTGCTCCTTTGCACTGGGGAGGGGGACTGCGTGGGGGATGGGACTGGAGTGGTGGCCGGCTCACCGCACGAGCGGCGCACGACGAGCCGGGCGGGCAGGGTGACGGACCGGGGGGTCCGCCCCTCGATGCGGTCGACCAGGGCCCGTACGGCGGCCCGCCCCAGCTCACCGGTCGGCTGGGCGATCGCGGTGACGGGCGGATCGGTGTGCACGAACCACGGGATGTCGTCGAACGCGGCCAGCGCGATGTCGTCCGGCACGCGCAGCCCACGCGCGCGTACGGCGTCCAGGGCACCGAGTGCCATGAGGTTGTCGGTGGCGAAGACGACGTCCGGCGGCTCGGGAAGATCCAGGAACCCCTCGGTGACCCGCCGCCCGCTCTCGGCCTGGAAGTCGCCCTGGCCTATGTAGGCGTCGGGGAGCGCAAGCCCGTACTCGGCCAGCACGGCCCTGAAGACCTCGACGCGCTCACTGCCGGTCGTGGTGGCGGCGGGCCCGGCGATGATGGCGAGCCGACGGTGCCCGAGGGAGTGCAGATGGGTGACGAGATCCCGTACGGCGGCCCGCCCGTCGGCCCGTACGACGGGCACGTCCACGCCCGGGATCCACCGGTCGACGAACACCATGGGCGTCCCGGAGCGGGCGGCGTCGAGCATGAGCGGCGACCCCCCGTCGGTGGGGGAGACGAGCAGCCCGTCGATCCGCCGGTCCAGCAGATTCCGCACGTGGTGATCCTGGATCTCGGGCTGCTCGTCGGCGTTCCCGATGATCACGCTGTACCCGAGCGCCCGGGCCTCCTCCTCGACGGAGCGGGCCAGCTCGGTGAAGTAGGGGTTCAGCACGTCGCTGATGACGAGCCCGAGGGTGCGGGTCTGGTCGGTCCGCAGGGAGCGGGCGACGACGTTGGGCCGGTACCCCAGCTCCTCGACGGCGGCCAGCACACGCGTGCGTGCGTCCGCGCTGACCGACGGGTGTGCGTTCAGGACACGCGACACCGTGGCCACGGACACCCCGGCCGAGGCGGCGACATCCTTGATACTCGCCAACGCCGGCTCACCTCCTTGTGAGACTCCCTGGTGGAACGGACGGCTGTGTAACCGTGGAGTCGTGTAATCGATTCCATGCCGTGCCGTAAGAAGGATTGGAAACGATTACATGGCGAGATGCAAGAGGTTGAAGGTTGTCCGAAACCTAATCGTGACCGGGGTGGGGGAACGGAGGTACGGCCTTCTCGCGGGTGGACGTCGGCTGTGAGGGTGCCGTGGGACCGCCCGCTTCTCGGCGAGTGTCGTGCTTCCGCGAGGAGCGCCCTTGAGGCGGGCCGTGGAGGCACGACACTGAGAGGAAGCGAGCGGCCCAACGGCCACTTGCTCACTCCGCGTCGAACAGCTCCGCCGCGTCCGTGGCGTGTACGGCTCGCTGGGCCCAGACCTCGAGCTGGTCGAGGTCCGTGCAGGCCATCACTCGCTCACGGACTGAGTCGGGGACCGGGATGCCGCGCCATTCGAGGATGCGGAGCGTCATCTCCTGGCGATCTTGAACCCGGCCCTCCTCCCGCACCTGCTCGGCAAGCGGGTGCCGCCAGAAGTACTGGATCGCCGTCATGAGATCCCTCCACATCTGCTTCGCCTGGGGGTCGGCCAGGCACGAGTCGACGAACTGCACGAAGACTGCGGCACTGTCGGGGTCGATGGTCCGCAGGGCGGCGGCCAGCGACTCCAGTATGGCCGGAGCCTGGGGTCCGCGCCCGTGTGTCATGGCCGAGAGCACCGCAAGGGGCACGTCAAGTGCAGCTTGTTTCTCGTCCGCGATCACCGGGACGTTGTCCGGGCCGAGTACGAGCGGCCGTACCGTCAGGGACTCCCAGCCCGGGAAGCCGAGCCGGATGGGACGCGAGGCCCACTTGGCCGTGTGGCTGCTCTGGGTGATGACGATGAGGACCGGCTCGCAGCGGTACTTCTCGTACAGGTAGGACAGGTAGTAGGGCCAGCTGTCCCGCTTCCGCTCGTCCACCTTCCCCTGTGACTCGACGACGAGCAGGTAGGTGCCCTCGTCCGTCTCCGCCCGCAACAGGGTGTCCACGCGGCGCTCGACCGGTTCGATCTCCGTGAGGTCCACGTTCAGCGCCACGATCTCCCTCGGTTCAGGGAAGGGCACGTGCAGGACGCGTTGTAACGCCTTCGTCAGCAGCGTCGGATCCTTCTGAAAGATCCGGTGCAGCGCCTCATGCGACGAGCCGACCATCAACGAGCTAGGCCGCCGCAAGTTCGCACCACACGTACTTCCCCCGACTGCCGAACCGTGCCGCCGGCTGCCACCCCCAGTACTCCGCGCACGCGATGACCAGGCCCAATCCCCGCCCTTCCTCCAGCTCGGCGACCTGCTCGAGCGGGCGTGGCGGGTCGGGTGGGGCAGGGTCGGTGTCCCAGGCGCCGATCCACACCATGCCCTCCGGGGAGCGGCGGACCCTGAGTGCGGCGGGTCCCTTGGTGTGTCGTACGGCGTTGGAGACCAGTTCCGTGGCGAGGAGTTCGGCGGTGTCGACGAGGCCGATGAGGTCGTGCAGGGTGAGGATCAGGCGCAGGGTGCGGCGGGCGATGGTGACGGCTCTGAGGTCGTTGGGGATCTGGAGGGTGTAGTCCCAGGTTTCGGGCATGCGTCATCAATTCCGGTGGGATGAAGGGTTTTTTGGGCGCAGGGTGGCAACGCCGCAGACGCGGTGCACTTCCGCTGCGTGTGCGGTACGTCACCGACGGTAGATCTAAATCTAGGGACGCAGCAAGCCGGTCGCGTAATCTGACGCCGATCGAGTTGTGAGGAGGGCCGGTCGATGGTGAAGAGGCGCGAACCAACGGCACGTCAGATGCGACTGGCAACCGAACTGCGCAGACTCCGTGAGGCTGCGGGTCTCAACTCCCGCCAGGCGGCGGCCCTGCTCGGTGTGGCCCCCGCCCAGATCACCCATATCGAGTCCGCCCTCGCGGGCGTGAGCGAGCAGCGACTCCGTCGCCTCGCCTCCCACTACGCCTGCACCGACGAGGAGTTCATCGACGCCCTGGTGGCGATGGCCGCCGACCGGACACACGGCTGGTGGGAGGAGTACCGGGGCTCGCTGCCCACGTCGTTCCTGGACCTGTCCGAGCTGGAGCACCATGCCCGGTTCCTGCGCCACGTGGCCATCCTGTACGTACCCGGCCTGCTGCAGACCGAGGACTACGCCCGTGCCGTCTTCTCGTCCAGGTTGCCCGAACTCACCCGTGAAGAACGTGAGTTGCGCATCCGGCACCGAAAGGCTCGACAGAAGATCACCGTCCCGTACGAAGCGGTGATCCATGAGGCGGCACTTCGCATCAGGGTCGGCGACCGAGCCACCTCAAAGGCCCAACTCGCCCGGCTCCTCGAGCTCTCCGAAGCGGACCATGTCACCATGCGCGTCATTCCCTTCGACCGGGACGGCTTTGCCGCCTCAAGTGCGATGACGTACGCGGGTGGCCCCCTGCCCAGGCTGGACACGGTGGTACGGGACGCGCCTCATGGCACAGTCCTCATCGACTCCGAGGCTCAGCTCAACATTTATCGAACGCGCTTCCGTATGGTGGAGGCCGTATCACTCGAACCGGATGAGTCCCGTGACTTCATTCACCGGCTGACAAAGGAGCTGTGAGGCCCCATGGACAACTGGCGGAAGTCTTCCTTCTCGGGCGAGGGCGACGGCAACGAGTGCGTGGAGATAGCCACCACCCCCACCCGCACCACCATCCGCGACTCCAAAGCCCCCACTCGCGCCACCCTCACCTTCCCCACCCCCACCTTCACCACCTTCCTCGAAGACCTGAAGCAGCAGCACTCCGTACATCCGCCCAACAGGTGAATTATCGAGAATTCACTTCATGGGTTCAGCTGAAGAGTATCCGAAGGCCTACGCTTGGCATTCCGGAGGAGGTCGGCATCGCGCAGAGGGACAGTCGTGGCCACGCACAACGGCTCCACGCCGAGCAAGCACAAGAACTCCCAGCGACGACCGATTCGCACGTTCTGGCTGACATCTGGCGCAGCAGCCCTGCTTGCTGCGATTATCGCGGGCATCTTCAGTCAGTGCTCCTCCAAAAACAGTCCCGGGCCGGCCATCACCGCCTCGTCACCAGCTCAGAGCATCGGCCCGGCAGGGCCCCAGGGCGCAACCATCAACCAGCTCTCGCTGTACAGCCAAACCTCGGCCGGCTGGGTCTTTTTCATCCAGACCGCCTTCAATGGCTTCCAGGGCAAGAATTGCATTATCGCCTGGTACACCGTTTACAACGACACGGGGCAACTTGCCGATTCAAGTGGTAGCGCCAACACCGGCACCTTGCTCTATGATTCGGACACGGTGACGGACTATGTCGCGGTGGCCGAGCCGAGTTACGGGTATCAACGCGCCTGGCACCCCGTTTTCTTCATCAAAAGTCCGGACGGCAGCGTTCTCGCGACAAGACCTTTCTTCGGGGATCCAACGCCAGGAATCGGGGTCGGACGGGAGGCCGCTTCGGCCGCGCCACCCCGCTGACGGGCATGCCGGATGACGTCGTAGCCCCCACCCGCTGTCACACCCCACCGGTACCGTCGGATCATGGCTCAACAGGCGGGGACCCCCACGAGCGGTGAGCGGCGGATGGCCGTACTCGACGGCGTGCTGGAACGCATCACGTACGCCAACGAGGAGAACGGCTACACGGTCGCCCGGGTCGACACGGGCAGAGGCGCCGGCGATCTCCTCACGGTCGTCGGCGCGCTGCTCGGCGCCCAGGTGGGGGAGTCGCTGCGCATGGAGGGCCGCTGGGGGTCGCATCCGCAGTACGGCAAGCAGTTCCATGTCGAGAACTACACGACCCTCCTCCCCGCCACCGTCCAGGGCATCCGGCGTTATCTCGGCTCCGGTCTCGTCAAGGGCATCGGACCCGTCTTCGCCGACCGGATCACCCAGCACTTCGGGCTCGACACCCTCCGGATCATCGAGGAGGAGCCCAAGCGGCTCATCGAGGTCCCCGGGCTCGGGCCCAAGCGGACAAAGAAGATCGCCGACGCCTGGGAGGAGCAGAAGGCGATCAAGGAGGTCATGCTCTTCCTCCAGACCGTCGAGGTCTCCACGTCCATCGCCGTGCGGATCTACAAGAAGTACGGCGACGCGTCCATCTCCGTCGTGAAGAACCACCCCTACCGGCTGGCTGCCGACGTCTGGGGCATCGGCTTCCTGACCGCCGACAAGATCGCCCAGTCCGTCGGCATCCCGCACGACAGCCCGGAGCGGGTCAAGGCCGGCCTGCAGTACGCCCTCTCCCAGTCCGCCGACCAAGGACACTGCTTCCTGCCCGAGGAGCGGCTCATCGCCGACGCGGTCAAGCTGCTCCAGGTCGACACGGGGCTGGTCATCGAGTGCCTGGCCGAACTCGCCGAGCCGGCGGAGGACGGCGAGGACCCGGGCGTCGTGCGGGAGAAGGTGCCCGGGCCGGAGGGCGACAGGGACGAACCCGTCACCGCCGTCTACCTCGTCCCCTTCCACCGCGCCGAACTCTCCCTCTCCGCCCAGCTCCTGCGCCTCCTGCGCTCCGAGCAGGACCGCATGCCCGGCTTCCAGGACGTCGACTGGGACAAGGCCCTCGGCTGGCTGAGAACACGCACCGGTGCCGACCTCGCTCCCGAGCAGGAGGCCGCCGTGAAGCTCGCGCTCAGCCAGAAGGTCGCCGTGCTCACCGGCGGACCCGGCTGCGGCAAGTCCTTCACGGTGCGCTCGATCGTGGAGCTGGCCCGGGCCAAGCGGGCCAAGGTGCTGCTCGCCGCGCCGACCGGGCGGGCCGCCAAGCGGCTGGCCGAGCTGACCGGCGCCGAGGCGTCCACCGTGCACCGGCTGCTGGAGCTCAAACCCGGCGGGGATGCGGCGTACGACCGGGACCGGCCCCTCGACGCCGACCTGGTCGTCGTCGACGAGGCCTCCATGCTCGACCTCCTCCTCGCCAACAAGCTCGTCAAGGCCGTACCGCCCGGCGCGCACCTCCTCTTCGTCGGGGACGTCGACCAGCTGCCCAGCGTTGGTGCCGGGGAAGTGCTCAGAGACCTGCTCGCCGACGGCAGCCCCGTCCCCGCCGTCCGGCTCACCCAGGTCTTCCGGCAGGCCCAGCAGTCCGGTGTCGTCACCAACGCGCATCGCATCAACGCCGGGCAGCATCCGCTCACCGACGGGCTCAAGGACTTCTTCCTCTTCGTGGAGGACGACACCGAGGAGGCCGGGCGGCTCACCGTGGACGTGGCCGCGCGGCGGATTCCGGCCAAGTTCGGGCTCGATCCGCGCCGGGACGTCCAGGTCCTCGCGCCGATGCACCGGGGGCCGGCCGGGGCGGGCGTACTCAACGGGCTGTTGCAGCAGGCCATCACACCCGGGCGGCCCGATCTGCCCGAGAAGCGGTTCGGCGGGCGGGTCTTCCGGGTGGGCGACAAGGTCACCCAGATTCGTAACAATTACGAGAAAGGGAAGAACGGTGTCTTCAACGGCACCGTGGGCGTCGTCACCTCGCTCGATCCGGTCGATCAGCGGCTCACGGTGCTGACGGACGAGGACGAGGAGGTTCCGTACGAATTCGACGAACTGGACGAACTGGCGCACGCGTACGCGGTGACCATTCACCGCTCGCAGGGGAGTGAATATCCCGCGGTGGTGATTCCCGTCACGACCGGGGCATGGATGATGCTCCAGCGGAACCTGCTGTACACCGCCGTGACCCGGGCCAAACAGCTGGTCGTCCTCGTCGGTTCACGCAAGGCGATCGGCCAGGCGGTGCGCACGGTGTCGGCCGGACGGCGCTGTACGGCACTGGACTTCAGGCTGACCGCGAAAAATGATCGATCAAATGAGTCATGAAGGTCACAGAGCACTTCCGGATGCCCCTCCCAGGGGGCAGGATGGGCAAGTTGGCGGCACTGAGTGCCGCCAATAGGCCCAATGGTCGACCCCGAGTGCACTCTCCTGAGCCAAATGGGGGATGGTAGAGACAGTCAGGGCACCTCGAAGATGAGGCACTACGTCGGTGAGGGAAGACGTGAGCGACAACTCTGTAGTACTGCGGTACGGCGACGGCGAGTACACCTACCCGGTGGTCGACAGCACCGTCGGTGACAAGGGCTTCGACATCGGGAAGCTCCGCGCCCAGACCGGTCTGGTGACTCTGGACAGCGGATACGGCAACACGGCCGCCTATAAATCCGCCATCACCTACCTCGACGGCGAGGCGGGCATCCTCCGCTACCGCGGCTACCCCATCGAGCAGCTGGCCGAGCGCTCCACCTTCCTCGAGGTGGCGTACCTGCTGATCAACGGCGAGCTGCCCACCGTCGACGAGCTGGCCACGTTCAAGAACGAGATCACGCGGCACACGCTGCTGCACGAGGACGTCAAGAACTTCTACAAGGGCTTCCCGCGCGACGCCCACCCGATGGCCATGCTGTCGTCGGTCGTCTCGGCGCTGTCCACGTTCTACCAGGACAGCCACAACCCGCACGACGAGAAGCAGCGCGACCTCTCCACGATCCGCCTGCTCGCGAAGCTTCCGACGATCGCGGCGTACGCGTACAAGAAGTCGATCGGCCACCCGTTCGTCTACCCGCGCAACGACCTCGGCTACGTCGAGAACTTCCTGCGCATGACCTTCTCGGTGCCGGCGCAGGAGTTCGAGCTGGACCCGGTCGTGGTCTCCGCGCTGGACAAGCTGCTGATCCTGCACGCCGACCACGAGCAGAACTGTTCGACGTCGACGGTCCGTCTGGTCGGCTCGTCCCAGGCGAACATGTTCGCGTCGATCTCCGCCGGTATCTCCGCGCTCTGGGGCCCCCTGCACGGCGGTGCCAACCAGTCCGTGCTGGAGATGCTGGAGGGCATCCAGGCCAACGGCGGCGACGTCGACTCCTTCATCACCAAGGTGAAGAACAAGGAGGACGGCGTCCGTCTGATGGGCTTCGGCCACCGGGTCTACAAGAGCTTCGACCCGCGCGCCAAGATCATCAAGGCCGCCGCGCACGACGTCCTCTCCGCGCTCGGCAAGTCCGACGAGCTGCTGGACATCGCGCTGAAGCTGGAGGAGCACGCGCTCTCCGACGACTACTTCGTCTCGCGCAACCTCTACCCCAACGTCGACTTCTACACCGGTCTGATCTACCGGGCCATGGGCTTCCCGACCGAGATGTTCACGGTCCTGTTCGCCCTCGGCCGCCTGCCGGGCTGGATCGCCCAATGGACCGAAATGATCAAGGAGCCGGGCTCCCGCATCGGCCGCCCGCGCCAGATCTACACGGGCGTCGTCGAGCGCGACTTCGTGCCGGTCGAGGAGCGCTGACACCTGCCGGTGAGGGGCGCCGCGTTCTTGGCGTCCCGTCACCGGAGTTGTGCTCATGGGCTTCGCCGGGCGTTCGCCCGAGAGCTTGCCGCTGAAGGAGCGGGGGCGGCTGATGGCTCACGCTCTTTGTGCGGCCGTAGGCGCATGGTCGTAGGAACGCACAAGCGGAAGGCGCCCTGGCGCCGGTCCCCCCACGGGCCGACGTCCAGGGCGCCTTCCCATGTCCCGGTGCGGATTCCCCCCACGGGATCCGGCCGGGCGCTCGGAGAGGACAGCGCCTGAATCGCTGTCTGTCGAGCAGAACGAGCAAAACTCGTCCCACTCCAGTGATGCGGTGCGATCTGCCGGGACAACGCACGCTGGGAGGGCCGCTCAAAGCTCCCCGGTGTACGTGCCCCGGCAACGCATCTCTGAGGAAGTCCCCCAAGACATCCCCAGATGCCGGCTGACGCCCCCCAAGACGCCGAACCGACATCGCCAACTTAGACCTTCGAACCCCTTCGATGGTTACGTTCGCATCACTGTGATCTGCGTCTCTTGCATATGTCCTTTAGGTGCGTAAGAGCCCCGATACGGCGATCGGGACCCAAGCGTAAGGATGATGCGCGAGCCTTGTGAAGAGCTTATGTGAGGCGCGCGCCCGACTCCAGGGGCTCTGGAAGGTCTCTTACCTCACGATGTCAGCGGAAGCGGCGCAGCCGCAGGCTGTTGGTCACCACGAACACCGACGAGAACGCCATCGCCGCACCCGCGATCATGGGGTTGAGCAGCCCGGCGGCGGCCAGCGGCAGCGCGGCCACGTTGTAGCCGAAGGCCCACACCAGGTTTCCCTTGATCGTGGCCAGCGTCCGCCGGGACAGCCGGATCGCGTCCGCCGCCACCCGCAGATCCCCGCGCACCAGCGTCAGATCGCTCGCCTCGATCGCCGCATCCGTCCCGGTGCCCATCGCGAGCCCCAGATCGGCGGTGGCCAGCGCGGCCGCGTCGTTGACGCCGTCACCGACCATCGCCACGGCGCGTCCCTCGTCCCGCAGCCGCCGTACGACGTCCACCTTGTCCTCGGGCAGCACCTCGGCGTACACGTGCGCGGGGTCGATGCCGACCGTCCGCGCGACCGCCTCGGCGACCGTCCGGTTGTCGCCGGTCAGCAGGACGGGCGTGAGGCCCAGCGCGCGCAGCTCGCGCACCGCCTCCGCGCTGGTCTCCTTGACCGCGTCGGCGACGGTGAGGACACCGCGCGCCCGCCCGTCCCAGCCGGCCACGACGGCCGTACGGCCCTGCTCCTCGGCCTCGCGGGCCGCCCGGGTCAACTCCTGCGGCAGCTCGTCGTACAGGCGCCCCACGGCCACCTCACGGCCGTCCACGCGTCCGCGTACGCCCCGCCCAGGGACGTTCTCGAAGTGCTCGACCGGCGGCAGGGCTCCCGCGCGTTCCCCGGCGCCGGCGGCGATCGCGCGGGCGACGGGGTGTTCGGAGGCGTGCTCCAGGGCGCCGGCGAGCCGCAGCAACTCCTTCTCGTCCTCGCCGTCGGCGACGTACACCGTCTGGAGCGTCATCCGGCCGCTGGTGACCGTGCCGGTCTTGTCGAGGACGATCGTGTCGACGCGGCGCGTGGACTCCAGCACCTCGGGGCCCTTGATCAGGATGCCGAGCTGGGCGCCGCGGCCGGTGCCGACCATCAGCGCGGTCGGCGTGGCGAGGCCCAGCGCGCACGGGCAGGCGATGATCAGGACGGCGACGGCGGCGGTGAACGCGGCGACCGCGTCCCCGGTCGCGCCCAGCCAGCCGCCGAACGTGGCGACCGCGATGCCGATGACGACGGGCACGAAGACGGCGGAGACCCGGTCGGCGAGCCGCTGCACCTCGGCCTTGCCGTTCTGCGCGTCCTCCACGAGCTTCGCCATCCGGGCGAGCTGGGTGTCCGCGCCGACCCGGGTCGCCTCCACCACCAGCCGGCCGCCCGCGTTGACCGTGGCCCCGGTGACCCGGTCGCCGGGCCCCACGTCCACCGGCACCGACTCGCCGGTCAGCATGGACGCGTCCACCGCGGAGACGCCCTCGGTCACCGTGCCGTCGGTGGCGATCTTCTCGCCGGGCCGTACGACGAACCGGTCGCCCACCGCCAGGTCGGACACCGGGACCCGCACCTCACGGCCCTCCCGCAGCACCGCCACGTCCTTGGCGCCCAGCTCCATCAGGGCCTTCAGGGCCGCGCCCGCGCGCCGCTTGGAGCGGGCCTCCAGATAGCGGCCGAGCAGGATCAGCGCGACGACTCCGGAGGCGACCTCCAGATAGATCGTCGAGGCGCCGTCCATCCGGGAGATGGTCAGGCGGAACTCGTCGTGCATCCCGGGCATGCCGGCGTCACCGAAGAACAGCGCCCACAGCGACCAGCCGAACGCGGCCAGCGTGCCGACCGAGACCAGCGTGTCCATGGTCGCGGCACCGTGCCGGAGATTGGTCCAGGCGGCTCGGTGGAAGGGCAGGCCGCCCCAGACGACGACGGGCGCGGCGAGGGTGAGGGACAGCCACTGCCAGTTGTCGAACTGCAGCGCCGGGATCATCGCGAGCAGGACGACGGGCAGCGCGAGCAGCGCGGAGACGAGCAGCCGCTGCCGCAGGGCGGTGAGTTCGGGGTCGTACCCGGACGTCTCCTCGGTGGGCTCGGGCTGCGGCGGGGCGGGCTCCTCGGCGGTGTAGCCGGTCTTCTCCACGGTGGCGATCAGGTCGGCGACCCGGACGCCCTCGCCGAAGGAGATCCTCGCCTTCTCGGTGGCGTAGTTGACGGTGGCGCTGACGCCGTCCATCCGGTTGAGCTTCTTCTCCACGCGCGCGGCGCAGGAGGCGCAGGTCATCCCGCCGATGAGCAGCTCGACCTCGGAAGCCGCACCCGGGGCTATGGCCGTGTCTGCGGTGGTGCTGGTCATGTCCGGACTCCAGACATCGGACCAGGCCGTACGGAGCCAGTATCAGCTGGTCGGTACGGCCCGGTCGGGAAAGGGGAGGGTGGCGCTCAGGCCTTGCCGGCCAGCTCGAAACCGGCCTCGTCCACGGCGGCGCGCACGGCCTCGTCGTCCAGCGGGGCCGCGGAGACGACGGTCACCTCGCCGGTCGACGCCACGGCCTTCACCGAGGTGACGCCGGGGATCTGGGAGACCTCGCCGGTGATGGCTCCCTCGCAGTGGCCGCAGCTCATGCCGGTCACCTTGTAGACGGTGGTCACGGAACCCGGGGTGTCGGTGTGGGCGGTCATGTCGTTACTCCTCGTCGAGGCGTAGGGGGCCAGAGGGGTGCCCATGAGCCGCTGGGGCCACGGGGTAACCCTCATGTTTCTTGACACTATACCCCTAGGGGGTATTCCTCAAGAGAGATCCCGGCGTGTGAGCGACCGCACCCAGCCGACCCCGGCCAGCGCCACCAGGGCCAGCCCGCCGACCGAGAACAGTGTGAACAGGTGCTCCTGCATGCCGTTCGGCCGGGCGAGGTACGGCTGCGTGAACAGCGGCTGGTCCAGTCCGGCGCCGGTCAGCCGGGCCGCCCCCCAGATCGCGAGGCCGTGCGTCGAGTCCCACAGGGTGTGCAGCAGACAGACGCCCAGACAGGTGCCGGCGATCGGCGCGGTGACGCGGAAGCGGCCGCTGAGCCGGCGCCGGGACAGCAGGGCGGCGCCGGTGATAGCGGTCCACAGGCCGTGCCCGAAGGGTGCCAGGACCCCGCGCAGGATCTCCGTTTCCAGCAGCGCGCGCAGGCTGACGCCCGCGGTGGAGGCGGCCGCGTTGAAGGCGTACCCGGCGCTCTCCAGGGCCGCGAAGCCGAAGCCGACGGCCGCGCCGAGCACCAGCCCCGCGCGCGTGCCGCGGATCCCGGGCTGGCTCCGCAGCACGAACACCAGCGTGGCCAGCTTGGCCGCCTCCTCGATCAGGCCGACGCCGAGGAACGTCCCGAGGGAGGGGCGCAGCAGATGCGACTCCGTCGGCGCGGCGCCGAGCACCCCGAGCGTGCCGCCCGCCAGGAAACAGCCGAGGATCGCGCTGACGCCCAGGTCACGGCCGTGCCGCTCGTACGCCCACAGCACGAAGACCACCGGCACCAGAAAGCTGCCGAGCAGGATCAGTGTCGGCAGCAGCGTGCTGTCGCGCGTCTCGTGCGTCACCCACGCCGTCAGTGCCCACAGGGCGAGCCCGCCGCCCAGACACCGCCGCCACAGCCCCGCGCGGATGCGGGGGTACGGCGGCGGAGGCTGCTGGGGACCGGGGATGCGGGCCTTGGGTGTGCCGGGCGGCGGGGCGTGCGTCACGGGGGTCCCCTCGGGCGGCTGTGCGGCTGCTGGGCGATTTATCCGCACTTTAGGCACGAGTGGCGGTCGGCGCAGTCCGGGAGACTCCCTGGGGTTACACGCGGCTCACGTACGGCTCACGGAGGGCTCACGTACGGCTCACATACGGCCGAGCCGGTCGCCCACCAGCGGTTCCAGGTAGCGGACCAGGACGTTCTTGATCTCCTCGACGTACGCCGTGCGCTCGGCGCCCTCGCTGGCGAGGACCAGTTCCAGGCCCGACTTGTAGATGCCGAGGCAGACGTGGGCCGTGCGCGTGACGTCGGCCGGGGCGGCACCGGGCATGAGGGAGGCGAGCAGGGCCTCGATCCGGCCGATCAGGGTCCCGTGCAGCTGGTCGTGCGCCTCGGCCATCCGGCCGGGGATGTCGGGGCCGTGCATCAGCGCGAAGAAGACCGGGTGCTCGGTGTTGAAGGCGATGAACCGGTCGATGGCGGAACCGATGGCCTCCTCCAGCGGGGTGGCGGGGTCGACCGGCGCCAGCGCCTCGCCGTAGGCCTCGCGCATCTCGTGGATGAGCCGGTCGCCCAGCTCGACCGCGATGGCCTCCTTGTTCGGGAAGAACTGGTAGAGCGTGCCCGGCGACACCCCGGCCTCGCGGGCGATCGCGTTGGTGCTGGCGGCGGTGTAGCCGGTGGTGCAGAAGACCTGGGCGGCCGCTTCGAGCAGCTGGGCGATACGGCGCTGGCCGCGGGCCTGGCGGCGCCGGGGCTGCGCCTCCTGCTCCTGGGTGTCCTGGGTGCCGGGCACGACTTATCCCCAACTCTCCGAAGGTCATTGACAAATGCGAGTGGTCGCTCGCATTCTTGGAAAACGCGAGTGATCTCTCGTGTTTGCGATTTTACGGTTTCCACGGTGAAGGGGACACCGCACGATGACCGAAGTCAACAAGCCGCCGCGACTGGGTGGCTGGACCCGATTCGTCACCGCCCGCCCACGGTTGTCGCTGCTCGCGGCCCTGGTGCTCACCGCGCTCGCCGTGGTGGCCGGCAGCGGAGTGGCCGACCGCCTGGGCAGCGGCGGCTGGGAGGACCCGGCCGCCCAGTCGACGTACGCGACCAGGGCGCTGGAGCGTGAGTTCCCGGACTCGCAGCCCAATCTGCTGCTTCTGGTCGACACCGGCAGCTCCTCGGTGGACGCCCCCTCGGTCACCGCCGAGTCCCGGCGCCTCACCGCCCGCCTCGCCGGTGAGAAGGGCGTCATAGGCGTCGGCTCCTACTGGCAGTCGAAGTCGCCCGAGCTGCGCGCCAAGGACGGCCACGAGGCGCTGATCGCCGCCCGCGTCACCGGCGACGAGAACGCGATGGCCAAGACCCTGGACCGCATCGCCCCGCACTACCGGGGCACGCACGGCCCGGTCCAGGTGAAGCTCGGCGGCATCGTCGCCGTGCGGCACGAGATGCAGACCATCATCAAGGAGGACCTGACCCGCGCCGAGCTGATCGCCCTGCCGATCACGCTGGTGCTGCTGGTCATGGTCTTCGGCAGCGCCGTCGCCGCCCTGCTGCCGCTGGGCATCGGCATCGTCGCCATCGTCGGCACCAACGCCGTCCTGCGCGGTCTGACAGCCTTCACCGACGTCTCGGTCTTCGCGCTCAACCTGACGACGGCTCTCGGCCTCGGCCTGGCCATCGACTACGCCCTGTTCATCGTCCGCCGGTACCGCGAAGAACTGTCCACGGGCGCCTCCCCGTTGACCGCGGTCGGCACGACCCTGCGCACGGCGGGCCGCACGGTGCTCTTCTCCTCCCTCACGGTCGCCGTGTCCCTGGCCGCGATGATGGTCTTCCCGCAGTACTTCCTGCGCTCCTTCGCCTACGCCGGCATCGCCGTGGTCCTGCTCGCCGCGGCCGCCGCCCTGATCCTGCTCCCGGCGGCCCTGGTCCTGCTCGGCCACCGGGTCAACTCCCTGGACCTGCGCCGCCTGCTGCGCAGGGGCCGCGAGCGGAAGCCCGCCGAGGGGAAAGGCTGGGCACGGACGGCCGCCCTGGTGATGCGCCGCGCCCCCCTCTTCGCCCTCGGCACCACGGTGTTGCTGGTGACCCTCGGACTGCCCTTCCTGGGCGTGAGGTTCGGCACCGCCGACGACCGCCAGCTCCCCTCGACCGCCGAGTCCCACGTGGTCCAGCAGCACATCCGCGAGGACTTCCCGGGCAGTCCCGGCGGCGGCCTGGAGATCCTCGCCGAGGGCAGGGCCACGGGGACGCAGTACGCGGCCTACAGGCAACAGGTGGCCGCTCTGCCCGAAGTGGTCCGCGTCGACGGCCCCCTGGTGAAGGGCGACGCCGCCTACTTCGTGGTGCAGCCCAGGGGCGAGGCCGTGGGCGACGGGGCCCAGCGTCTGGCGGGAGACATACGCGCACTGCGCGCGCCCTTCGACACGAAGGTGACCGGCACGGCGGCCGTCCTGGTCGACACCAAGCACGCGATAGCGGAACGCCTGCCCTGGGCAGCCGCGTTCATCGCGGTGGTCACCCTCCTCCTGGTCTTCCTCCTCACGGGCAGTGTCCTGATACCGATCCAGGCGGTGGTCCTGAACGCGCTCAGCCTGACGGCGATGTTCGGCGCCGTGGTCTGGGTCTTCCAGGACGGCCACCTCTCCGGCCCGCTCGGCTTCACCAGCCCCGGCTCAATCGAGACCACCCTGCCCGTCCTGATGTTCTGCGTGGCCTTCGGGCTCTCCATGGACTACGGCGTGTTCCTGCTCTCCCGCATCAAGGAGGAGTACGACCGCACGGGCGACCACGACACGGCCGTACGGCACGGACTCCAGCGCACCGGCGGACTGATCACCGCCGCGGCGGTCATCCTCGCCGTGGTGATGGTCGCCATCGGCACCTCCCGCGTGACCAACACCAAGATGCTCGGCCTGGGCATCGCCCTGGCGGTCCTGATGGACGCGATGGTGGTCCGCAGCCTGCTGGTCCCGGCGATCATGCGGCTGACGGGGAGGGCGACGTGGTGGGCACCGGCGCCCTTGCGGAGGCTGCACGCGCGGTTCGGTTTGAGCGAGGGCGAGTCGGACGCGCCCCTTCGGGGGCGCGGGGCCGTGCCGGTCGGCGGCTCCGCCGCGATGGGGGTCCCTCCCGGTTCGAGCGAAGCCGAGAACTGGGGAAGCGACCAGCCACAGACCGCCCCCAGCCGACGACCGGCATCCCCCGTGGAAAGCTAGCGTTCCGCAGGAGAAGGCCAGCTGGAAAGGGAGGCACGGATGCGCGCGGTGGTGTTCGAGCGGTACGGGGAGCCGGCCGAGGTACGCGAGCTGCCCGACCCCCACCCCGCCCCCCACGGAGTGATCGTGCGCGTCGAGGCCACCGGCCTGTGCCGCAGTGACTGGCACGGCTGGATGGGCCACGACCCCGACATCACGCTGCCGCACGTGCCCGGGCACGAACTCGCCGGTGTCGTCGAGACGGTGGGCTCCCTGGTCACGCGCCGGCGGCCCGGTGACCGGGTCACCGTGCCGTTCGTCTGCGCCTGCGGCACCTGCCCGGCCTGTGCGGCGGGCGACCAGCAGGTCTGCGAGCGCCAGACCCAGCCGGGCTTCCACCACTGGGGCTCCTTCGCCGAGTACGTGGCGCTGAACCACGCCGACGTCAACCTGGTCGCGATCCCGGACGACATGGCGTACGCCACCGCCGCCGCCCTCGGCTGCCGCTTCGCCACCGCCTTCCGCGCGGTGGTGCAGCAGGGCCGGGTGGCGGCGGGGGAGTGGGTCGCGGTGCACGGCTGCGGCGGGGTCGGGCTGTCGGCGGTGATGGTCGCGGCGGCCTCGGGGGCGAGGGTGGTAGCCGTCGACGTGGCGCCCCAAGCCCTGGCGCTGGCACGGAAGTTCGGGGCGGCGGAGTGCGTGGACGCGACCGGGGTGTCCGACACGGCCGCCGCAGTCCGCGAGTTGACCGACGGCGGGGCTCACCTCTCCCTCGACGCCCTCGGCTCCCCGATCACCTGCGCCGCCTCCGTGAACAGCCTGCGCCGCCGCGGCCGGCACGTCCAGGTCGGCCTGCTGCCCTCGGCCGACGGCACCACCCCTGTCCCGCTGGCCCGCGCCATCGCCCTGGAGCTGGAACTGCTCGGCAGCCACGGCATGGCCGCCCACGCCTATCCCGAGATGCTCCGTCTGGTCCGCTCCGGAGTGCTGCGCCCCGACCGGCTGGTGACGTCCACGATCCCGCTGGCCGCGGCGCCGGCGGCCCTTGAGGCGATGGGGACGGCACCGGGCGCCGGGGTCACCGTCATCGAGCCGTGGGGCTGAGGGCGGCCCACTCATGGTCGAGGACGGCCATCAGGACCTCGTCGACCCAGCCGCCGTCCCTGGGCAGTGCCTGCCTGCGTACCCCTTCCACCACGAACCCGACCTTCTCGTAGACGTGCCGGGCCCGGTCGTTGTCGCCGTACATCTCCAACTGGATGCGGTGCAGCCCGAGTTGCTCGAAGCCGTGGCCGACGATCAGCCGGGTCGCCTCGGTGCCGACGCCCCGGCCCCGGCCGTGCGGGCCGATCAGGGTGCGGAAGGTGCAGCTGCGGGCGTACTCGTCGACCTCGTACAGGACGACCTCGCCCAGGACCTCGCCGGTCCCGGGGTCCGTGACGGCCAGGTCGAGACGGTCGGGTTCGGTGGCCCGGGAGCCGTACCAGGACCGCAGCCGCTCCAGGGTGAGTTCCTCGGACGGGCTGAAGGTGAAGTGGAGGACCTCGGGGTCGGCGATGATCTCCCACATGACGTCGGCGTCGGCCTCGGTGAAGGGCCGCAGGACGGTCTTCCGGCCGGTCAGGGTGGGTTTGACGGAGAAGCTCATGGGGTGACTGTGCCCCATGCGGCAGGAGGGGCACAGTCGGTTTTTCTATCCTCTGCGGCCGCGGTTGCCGGGCCGGGAGGCGACCCAGGCGCGGACGGTGTCGGCGTACCAGTAGGGCTTGCCGCCCTCCACATGGTCGGGCGCGGGCAGCAACCCGTGTTTGCGGTAGGACCGTACGGTGTCGGGCTGCACGTTGATGTGCGCCGCGATCTCTTTGTAGGACCAGAGCCTTCGGTCGGTCATGAGTCGCACCTCCCTGCGCATGCCACGGCGGCGGCCTGGGACGGCCGTCGGGGGAGCCGGGCACCGCGCTGGCGATCACCAAGCCTGTGCCCGGTGAACGACAGAGAGTGAGCAGGGGAAAGTGCCTGTCGACTGGGTGTGACGCACAACCCGCGTACACATGACACATGTGACACAGGCGGTGCGTTTGTGACACAGCTACCGCAAAAGTGTCCTTACGCCCCGCAGGACCGCAGAAACGCCCGGGTCCGCCTGGCGATCGGCAGCGGAGCGTCCGGCTCGCAGGGGTACATGTCCTGCTCGACGATCGCGAACAGGTCGACGTCCAGCCGCTGGGCCGCCCGCAACACCGGCCCCAGCTCGGGCACCCCGCTCGGCGGCTCGCACATCACGCCCCGCGCCACCGCCGGCCCGAACGGCGTCCCCTTGGCCCGTACGTCCGCCAGGATCTCCGGGTCCACCTGCTTCAGATGCAGATAGCCGATGCGCTCCCCGTACGTCTCGATCAGCTTGACGCTGTCCCCGCCGCAGTACGCGTAGTGCCCGGTGTCCAGGCACAGGGACACGTCGTCGGAGTCCGTGCCGTCGAGGAAGCGGGTGACGTTCTCCTCGCTGTCGATGTGGGTGTCGGCGTGCGGGTGGACGACGATCGTCAGGCCGTACCGCTCGCGCACCTCCCGGCCGAGCCGCTCGGTCAGCGAGGTGAGGTTCCGCCACTGTCCGGCGGTCAGTTCGGAGGGCTCCAGCACCTCACCGGTCTTGTCGTCCCGCCAGAAGGAGGGGATGACGACCAGGTGCCGGGCGCCCATCGCCTGGGTGAGGGCCGCGATGTCCGACACGTGCGCCCAGGTCGTGTCCCAGACGTCGGTGCCGTGGTGCAGGCCGGTGAAGACCGTGCCGGCCGACACCTTCAGGCCGCGCCGGGCGGTCTCCTCGGCGAGCACGGCCGGGTCGGTCGGCAGATAGCCGTAGGGGCCCAGCTCGATCCACTCGTAGCCGGAGTCGGCCACCTCGTCGAGGAAGCGCTGCCAGGGGACCTGGCGCGGGTCGTCGGGGAACCACACGCCCCAGGAGTCGGGCGCCGATCCGATCCGGATACGGGAGAGTGAGGAGGGTGACAACGACGTCATGGGCGTCAGCCTGCGGGTGCATGGAAAGCGGTGTCAAGAGCTGGTCCGAATGTCTGGACAAAGTATTGACAGGGCTCGGCGTGCGGGACTAGAAAGCCGGGGAGAGCCGTTACGAAGGGAAGTCGATGGCCTACGACCTGATCACCATGGGGCGGATCGGAGTGGACCTCTACCCGCTGCAAACCGGTGTCCCGCTCGCCCAGGTGTCGTCCTTCGGCAAGTTCCTCGGCGGGTCGGCGACGAACGTCGCGATCGCCGCCGCCCGGCTCGGCCGGCGCACCGCCGTGATCACCCGCACCGGCGACGACCCGTTCGGTGCCTATCTGCACGAGGCGCTGCGCGGTTTCGGCGTCGACGACCGCTGGGTCACCCCGGTCCCGGGCCTGCCGACCCCGGTCACCTTCTGCGAGGTCTTCCCGCCGGACGACTTCCCGCTCTACTTCTACCGGCAGCCCAAGGCGCCCGACCTGGAGATCGACGCCCACGAGCTCGATCTCGACGCGATCCGGGACGCGCGTGTCTTCTGGGTCACCGGCACCGGGCTGAGCGAGGAGCCGAGCCGTACGGCGACCCTCGCCGCCCTCGCCCACCGCGCCAAGTCCGCTACGACGGTCTTCGACCTCGACTGGCGCCCCATGTTCTGGACCGACCCCGACCAGGCCCGCCCCTTCTACGCCGAGGCCCTGCGGCACACGACCGTCGCCGTCGGCAACCTGGACGAGGTGGAGGTCGCGACCGGGGTGCGCGAGCCGCATGCCGCCGCGCGGGCGCTGCTCGACGCCGGGGTCGAGATCGCCGTCGTCAAGCAGGGGCCCAAGGGCGTCCTCGCCGTCAGCCGCGACGGCGACTCCGCCGAGGTGCCGCCCCTCCCGGTCAACGTCCTCAACGGACTCGGCGCCGGTGACGCCTTCGGCGGCTCCCTGTGCCACGGACTCCTCGAAGGCTGGGACCTGGAGACGATCATGCGGCACGCCAACGCGGCCGGTGCCATCGTCGCCTCCCGGCTGGAGTGCTCCTCCGCGATGCCCACCCCGGACGAGGTGGCCGCCGCACTCCAGGCAGGAGCGGTGCTGTGAGGGCCGGCCGCGTCACGGGCACCCACGCCGAGGGCGGGGACGCCGGGCGGCAGCCGCGTGTCGACGTCGCCGAGCTGGTCCGCATCCGCACCCATCACCCCGAGGCCATCGCGGAGGCCGCCAACCGCCGGGCCCGCCGCCCGCTGCTGAACGACAACGGCAAGCTGATGATCGTCGCCGCCGACCACCCCGCCCGGGGCGCCCTCGGGGTCGGCGACCGCAAGCTCGCGATGGCCAACCGCGCCGACCTGCTGGAACGGCTGTGCCTGGCGCTCAGCCGCCCCGGCGTCGACGGCGTCCTCGCGACCGCCGACATCCTGGACGACCTGCTGCTGCTCGGTGCCCTCGAGCACAAGGTCGTCATGGGCTCCATGAACCGGGGCGGACTGCAGGGCGCGAGCTTCGAGCTGGACGACCGGTTCACCGGCCACCGCCCCGAGGACATCCAGCGGCTCGGCTTCGACGCGGGCAAGCTGCTGCTGCGGATCGACTACGACGACCCCGGTTCGCTGACCACCCTGGAGTCCACCGCCCGGGCCATCGACGACATGGCGGCACGCCGGCTGCCGGTGTTCGTGGAGCCGTTCATCAGCCGCCGTACCCCCGAGGGCAAGGTGCGCAACGACCTGTCCGCCGAGGCGGTCACCCGGTCCATCGCCATCGCCTCCGGCCTCGGCGGCTCCTCCGCCTACACCTGGCTGAAGGTGCCCGTCACCGAGAACCCCGACGACATGGCCCGGGTCATGGAGACCTCGACCCTGCCGGCGGTGCTGCTCGGCGGTGACATCGGCGACTCGCCCGAGGACCAGGTCGCCGCCTACGAGAAGTGGCGCGGCGCGCTGCAACTCCCGACCGTGCGCGGCCTGGTGGTCGGCCGCTCGCTGCTGTACCCGGCGGACGGCGATGTGGCCGCCGCCGTGGACACCGCCGTAGGAATGCTGTGAGGGCCGCATGACCAGCACCGACCTGCATCTGCCCAGGGGCGCGACCGCGAACGCCCAGTACGCCGTCGACATCGACCCCAAGTTGGCCGGCTGGACCCACAGCAGTCTGCGGGTGGTCGAGTTGACGCCGGGCGGGACACATACGTTCACCACCGGGGACAGTGAGTGGATCGTGCTTCCGCTGGAAGGCGGATGTACCGTGCGAATCGATACCGCATCAACTGAGAAGGACGAGTTCCAACTCCTGGGTCGGGAGAGCGTGTTCGCGAAGGCTTCCGACTTCGCGTACGTTCCCCGGGACACCCGGGTCCAGATCGCCTCCGGCGCGGGAGGCCGCTTCGCCCTGGCAGGAGCGAAGTGCGAGCGACGACTCCCCGCCCGCTACGGCCCCGCGCCGGAGGTCCCCGTCGAGCAGCGCGGCAGCGGCGCCTGCGCCCGTGAGGTGCGCAACTTCGCCTCCGCGGACTCGTTCGACTGCGACAAGCTGATCGCCGTCGAGGTGATCACCCCCGGCGGCAACTGGTCCTCGTACCCGCCGCACAAGCACGACGAGCACCGGCCGGGCGAGGAGTCCGAGCTGGAGGAGATCTACTACTTCGAGATCGACGGCTCGAACGGTCTCGGCTATCAGCGCGTGTTCCCCTCACGCGAGGGCGGCTCCGACGTCCTCGCCGAGGTCCGCTCCGGCGACACCGTCCTCGTCCCCGACGGCTGGCACGGCCCGTCGATCGCCCAGCCCGGCCACGACATGTACTACCTGAACGTCATGGCGGGCCCGGGCGAGACCCGGGAGTGGCGGATCTGCTTCCACCCCGACCACACCGAGACCACAGGGGGCTACCGATGACGATCCGGCTGACCGTCGCCCAGGCACTGGTCCGTTTCCTCGCCGTCCAGTACACCGAGCGCGACGGCGTGCGGCAGCGGCTGATCGGCGCCACCTGGGGCATCTTCGGCCACGGCAATGTCGCGGGGCTCGGCCAGGCGCTGATCGAGTACGCCGACGTCATGCCCTACCACCAGGGCCGCAACGAGCAGTCCATGGTGCACGCGGCCGTCGGCTACGCCCGCCAGGCGAACCGGCTGTCCACGCACGCGGTGACGACGTCGATCGGCCCCGGCGCGACCAACCTCGTCACCGGCGCCGCCCTCGCCACCATCAACCACCTGCCGGTCCTGCTCCTGCCCGGCGACGTCTTCGCGACCCGCCCCGCCGACCCGGTCCTGCAGCAGCTGGAGGTGCCGTACGCGGGCGATGTCTCGGTCAACGACACGCTGCGCCCGGTGTCGAAGTACTTCGACCGCATCAGCCGCCCGGAAGCCCTGATCCCGAGCGCCCTGCAGGCCATGCGGGTCCTCACCGACACCGTCGAGACCGGCGCCGTCACCCTCGCGCTGCCGCAGGACGTGCAGGCCGAGGCGTACGACTGGCCGGAGGAGTTCTTCGCCGAGCGCGTGTGGACCGTACGCCGGCCGGGCGCGGACCCCGTCGAACTGGCCGAGGCGGTCCGGGCGGTCCGTGCCGCCCGCAGGCCCCTCGTCGTCGCGGGCGGCGGAGTCCACCACAGCCGTGCCGAGGAGGCCCTCGCGGAGTTCGCGTCGGCCACCCGGATCCCGGTCGCCTCCACCCAGGCCGGCAAGGGCTCGCTGCGCTGGGACCACCCGCAGGACGTGGGCGGGGTCGGCCACACCGGCACCGCCACCGCCGACGAACTGGCCCGCACCGCCGACCTGGTGATCGGCGTCGGCACCCGGTACACCGACTTCACCACCGCCTCCGGCACCCTCTTCGCGAACCCGGACGTGCGCTTCCTGAACCTCAACATCGCCCCCTACGACGGCCACAAGCTGGGCGCGCTGCCGCTGATCGCGGACGCCCGCAGCGGCCTGGGCGAGCTGACCGAGGCCCTGCAGATGCACGGCCACCGGGTCGAGGACTCCTATGTCACCGAGTACACCGAGGACAAGGAACGCTGGGAGCAGCGCGTCGACGCCTGCTACGAGGCCGACGAGATAGACGTACGGCCGACCCAGCCGCAGGTCCTTGGCGCCCTGGACGCCCTGGCGGACGAGTCGGACGTCATCATCAACGCGGCCGGCTCGCTCCCGGGCGACCTGCACAAGCTGTGGCGGGCGCGGTCGTACGACCAGTACCACCTGGAGTACGGCTACTCCTGCATGGGCTACGAGATCCCGGCCGCGATCGGCGTGAAGATGGCCGCTCCCGAGCGGAACGTGTGGGCGCTGGTCGGCGACGGCACGTACCTGATGATGCCGACGGAGATCGTGACGGCCGTGCAGGAGGGCATCGCGATCAAGATCCTGCTGGTGCAGAACCACGGGTACGCGTCCATCGGCGGGCTGTCGGAGTCGGTGGGCGGCGAGCGGTTCGGCACCGCCTACCGCTACACCTCGGACGACGGCACCTTCACCGGCGCCCCGCTGCCCGTCGACCTCGCCGCCAACGCGGCCAGCCTCGGCATGCGGGTGCTGCGCGCGAAGACCGTACGGGACCTGCGCGAGGCGCTCGCCGAGGCGCGGGCCGCCGACACTCCCACATGTGTCTACGTGGAGACCGAAACGTCCGACACTGTGTCGGGCGCGCCCCCGGCGCAGGCCTGGTGGGATGTTCCTGTGGCCGAGACCGCGACCCGCCCGTCGGCGGTCAAGGCACGTGAGCTGTACGAACGGCACGTCTCGACCCGACGCCGCCATCTGTAGTAAGGAGTCTTAGGGCATGACGAAGATCGTCAACCACTGGATCGGCGGCAAGACCGTCGAAGGCGCGTCGGGTACCTACGGGCCGGTCACCGACCCGGCGACCGGCGCGGTCACCACCAAGGTCGCGTTCGCCTCGGTCGACGAGGTGGACGCCGCCGTGGCCGCCGCGAAGGAGGCCTTCGTGACCTGGGGCCAGTCCTCGCTGGCCCAGCGCACGAACATCCTCTTCACGTTCCGCGCGCTGCTGGACGCCAACCGGGACGCCATCGCGGAGCTGATCACCGCCGAGCACGGCAAGGTGCACTCCGACGCCCTCGGCGAGGTCGCGCGCGGCCTGGAGATCGTGGACCTGGCCTGCGGCATCAACGTGCAGCTCAAGGGCGAGCTGTCCACCGAGGTCGCCAGCCGGGTGGACGTCTCCTCGATCCGCCAGCCGCTCGGTGTCGTCGCGGGCATCACGCCGTTCAACTTCCCGGCGATGGTCCCGATGTGGATGTTCCCGATCGCCATCGCGACCGGCAACACCTTCGTGCTCAAGCCGAGCGAGAAGGACCCGTCGGCGTCCGTCAAGCTCGCCGAACTGCTGGCCGAGGCCGGGCTGCCGGACGGCGTCTTCAACGTCGTCCACGGCGACAAGGTGGCCGTCGACCGCCTTCTGGAGCACCCGGACGTCAAGGCCGTGTCCTTCGTCGGCTCGACCCCGATCGCCCGCTACATCCACACCACCGCCTCCGCGAACCACAAGCGCGTCCAGGCCCTCGGCGGCGCCAAGAACCACATGCTGGTCCTGCCGGATGCCGACCTGGACGCGGCCGCCGACGCGGCGGTCTCCGCGGCCTACGGCTCCGCGGGCGAGCGCTGCATGGCCATCTCCGCGGTCGTCGCGGTCGGCTCGATCGGCGACACGCTGGTGGAGAAGATCCGCGAGCGCGCCGAGAAGATCAAGATCGGCCCCGGCAACGACCCGACGTCCGAGATGGGCCCGCTGATCACCGCCGCCCACCGCGACAAGGTGGCCTCGTACGTGACGGGCGCGGCGGCGGAGGGCGCGGAGGTCGTGCTCGACGGCACCGGCTACACGGTCGAGGGCTTCGAGGACGGCCACTGGATCGGCATCTCGCTGCTCGACAAGGTGCCGACCAGCGCGAAGGCCTACCAGGACGAGATCTTCGGCCCGGTGCTGTGCGTGCTGCGCGCGCAGACGTACGAGGAGGGCCTGGCCCTCATCAACGCCTCGCCGTTCGGCAACGGCACCGCGATCTTCACCCGGGACGGCGGCGCGGCTCGCCGCTTCCAGCTGGAGGTCGAGGCCGGCATGGTCGGCGTGAACGTGCCGATCCCGGTGCCGGTGGGCTACCACTCCTTCGGCGGCTGGAAGGACTCGCTCTTCGGCGACCACCACATCTACGGCAACGACGGCACGCACTTCTACACCCGCGGCAAGGTCGTCACCACCCGCTGGCCCGACCCGGCCGACGCCCCGGCGGGCGTGGACCTGGGCTTCCCGCGCAACCACTGAGCGACTGACAGGGCCTGACAGGGTCGTCCGCTATGCGGACGGCCCTGTTTTTTTGCGCCGGAGCGCTGCGATTCTCGTACGGCCGCAAGGGCCCGCGTATATGGAGCGTTGATACGGGAATCGGTTGTCGATCGCTTTTTTGCTGCGGATTTCGTAGGTGAACACCCATTGACGCGGCGGTTTTCGTCGGGGTTCTCTATGCACCGCCGGGAGCGGACAAGACACACGCACCACGATCCGCCGGAGGCGATAGCGCTCCCGACCCCACCCTCAGTCACACGAGTCGATCGGAACCGCCGCATGACCGACACGCTCCGTCCTGCCGGGACGGCTGTCCCGGACACGTCCGGCAGCCCTCAGACGCTCAAGCGCTCCATCGGCGTGGTCGGCGGCACCCTGCTGACGCTGTCCTGCGTCACGCCCGCCTCGACGCTCTTCGTGATCGTGCCCGACCTGTTCTCCAGCCTCGGCACCGCGACGGCCCTGTGCATCGCCATCGGCGCGCTGCTCTGTATCCCCGTGGCCTTCTGTTACTCGGAGCTGGGCACCCTCATCCCCAGCGCCGGCGGCGAGTACGCCATCGTCTCCACCCTCGCCGGACGGCTCGTCGGCTGGCTGGCCTTCGTGATGTCCCTGCTCGTCGTGATGATCGTCCCTCCGGTCATCGCGATGGGCACCGCCGACTACCTCGCCCCGGTCGTCCACCTCGACCCGTCCTGGACCGGCGCCGGCGTGATGATCGCGGCCACCCTCGCCGGTCTGCTGGACCTGCGCGCCAACGCCTGGATCACCGGCATCTTCCTGGTCCTGGAGGTCGTCGCCGCCGGTGTCGTCGCCGTCCTCGGCTTCACCCACGCGCACCGGGGCGCCGGCAGCCTCGTGAACTCGCTCCAGGTGGCCGGCGAGGACGCGCACATGAACCCCGTGACGGCCATGATGGTCCTCTCCGGACTCGCCATCGCCCTCTTCGCCACCCAGGGCTTCTCCACCGCGATCTACCTCTCCGAGGAGCTGGAGAACCCCCGCCGCAGCGTCGCCCGTACCGTCCTCGCCACCCTCGCCATCTCCAGCGTGGTCATCCTGGTGCCGGTCGTCGCGATCACCCTGGGCGCCGGTGACCTGAAGACCCTGACCGGCGGCGACATCTCCAGCATGGTCATCGCCTGGAGCAACTCGGCCGTCGGCACCTTCGTCAGCCTCTGCGTCGCCCTCGCGATCATCAACGCGGGCATCGTCATGGTCATCCAGAACTCCCGCGTGCTGTTCGCCTCCGCCCGCGACAAGGCCTGGCCTGCCCCGGTCAACAACGCCCTCGCCAAGCTCGGCCGGTTCGGCTCCCCCTGGGTCGCCACCCTCGTCGTCGGCGTGCCGGGCGCCTTCCTCTGCTTCGTGAACCTGGACACGCTGTACGGCGTCACCGGCGTCGCCGTCACCGGCCTGTACCTGCTGGTCGCGATCGCCGCACTGCTCGCCCGGCGCGGGTCGCACGGCAGTCGGCAGGCCTGGCGGATGCCGCTGTGGCCGGCCATGCCGGTCCTGCTCATCGCCGTCCTCCTCTACATCCTCGTGGAGCAGGACACCACGTACCTGCTGTGGACCGGCGGCATCACCGCCGTCGCCACCCTCTACTGGGCCTTCTACCTCCGCCCGCGCCGCGAGACCCGCTGGCTGGTGTCGCTGCCGGAGGACGTGCGGGTCCCGGAGGACAGCCAGGTCCCGGAGGGCGCGCAGGCGTAATGTCCGGCCTTCGTACCGCGTCCGAAGTACGGCGACCCCGGCCCGTAGTTCCCAAGGAGGGGCCGGGGTTCAGCCCGGGGGAGCCATCGGTTGTCAGTGCGGGCCCGTACCGTTGAGCCATGGATCTTCGCCGGCTCTCGCTGCGAGGGCTGTTCAAGGGGCCGCGGCGGCTTACGGCCGCCGCGGCCGCCGTCGTGGTGCTCGCGGGCGCCGGGACGTGGACGGTGGCCGCCGCCTCCGACGACCCGCAGACCGTACGCGTGAGCGACCAGGTCCTGGCGGTCGACGGCGTCCGCCTGGACACGTCGTTCTTCACCCCGGCCACCGCCGGACGGCACCCCGCCGTTCTGCTGGCGCACGGGTTCGGCGGCAGCAAGGACGACCTGCGCGGCCAGGCCGAGGACCTCGCCCGGGGCGGGTACGCGGTCCTGACCTGGTCCGCGCGCGGCTTCGGCAGGTCCACCGGGAAGATCGGGCTCAACGACCCCAAGGGCGAGGTCGCCGACGTCTCCCGGCTCATCGACTGGCTGGCGCACAAGCCCCAGGTCCAGCTCGACAAACCGGGCGACCCGCGCGTGGGCGTGGCCGGCGGTTCCTACGGCGGCGCGATCTCCCTGCTCGCCGCCGGATACGACCACCGCGTGGACGCCATCGCCCCGGCCATCACCTACTGGAACCTCGCCGACGCCCTCTTCCCGAACGGCGTGTTCAAGAAGCTGTGGGCCGGCATCTTCTTCAACACCGGCGGCGGCTGCGACCACTTCACGCCCGAGCTGTGCCGGATGTACGACAGGGTCGCCGAGTCCGGCACCCCGGACGCGGCCGCCCGCCAGTTGCTGGAGGAGCGCTCGCCGTCCGCCGTCGCCGCCCGCATCAAGGTGCCGACACTGCTGGTGCAGGGCCAGACGGACTCCCTGTTCCCCCTCGGCCAGGCCGACGCCGCCCAGCAGGCGATCCGGGCCAACGGCGCCCCCGTGGACGTCGACTGGATCGCGGGCGGCCATGACGGCGGCGACATGGAGAGCGGCCGCGTCCAGGCACGCGTACGCGCGTGGTTCGACCGCTATCTGAAGGGCGACAAGAACGTCGGTACCGGCCCGGCCTTCCGGGTCACCCGCACCGGCGGCGTGAACTCCAACGACGGCACCGCCCAGCTGCGCGGCGCCGGCGCCTCCGCCTACCCCGGACTGCACGACGACCAGCGGTCCGTCGCCCTGACCGGCGGCACCCAGCACGTCGCCAACCCGGCCGGCGCCAGCCCGCCCGGCGTCTCCGCGCTGCCCGGCCTCGGCGGCTCCGGCGGCCTGTCCCAGCTGTCCGCGCTCGGCGTCGGCATCTCCCTCGACTTCCCCGGCCAGTACGCCAGGTTCGACTCCGCCCGGCTCACCCGCGACCTCCAGATCACCGGCGCGCCGACGGCGACCGTCCACATCACCTCGACCAGCGACGACGCCGTCCTGTTCGGCAAGGTCTACGACGTCGGTCCCGACGGCACCCAGCAGGTGCTGCCGTCCCAGCTGGTCGCCCCCTTCCGGGTGACCGGCGCCAAGGCCGGCAGGGACGTCACCGTCACCCTTCCGGCGATCGACCACAAGGTGCAGAAGGGCCACCGGCTGCGCCTGGTCCTCGCCTCCACCGACCTCGGCTACGCCTCCCCGGCCGCCCCCGCCACCTACACCGTCTCCCTCAAGGGCGCCCTGAGCGTGCCGACGGCCCCCGCCGTCACCACCGCCGCCGCGGCTCTGCCCGCCTGGGTGTGGTGGCTGCCCGCGGCCGGCGCGGCCCTCGCGCTCGCCCTGCTGTTCACCGGCCGCCGCCGGACGACCGCCGTCGCACCCGACCCGGAGCTGGCCGACGTCCCGCTCGTCATCAAGGACCTGAGCAAGCGGTACGCGAAGTCCACCGACCGGTACGCGGTGCGCGAGCTTTCCTTCCGGGTGGAGCGCGGCCAGGTGCTCGGCCTGCTCGGACCCAACGGCGCGGGCAAGACCACCACCCTGCGCATGCTGATGGGCCTGATCACCCCGGACGACGGCGAGATCAGGGTCTTCGGCCACGCCATCCGGCCCGGCGCGCCCGTGCTGTCGAGAGTCGGCGCCTTCGTGGAGGGCGCGGGCTTCCTGCCGCATCTGTCCGGCCGGGAGAACCTGGAGCTGTACTGGCGGGCCACCGGCCGCCCGCCGGAGGACGCCCACCTGGACGAGGCGCTGGAGATCGCCGGACTCGGCGACGCCCTCGCCCGCGCGGTGCGCACCTACTCCCAGGGCATGCGCCAGCGCCTCGCCATCGCCCAGGCCATGCTCGGCCTGCCCGACCTGCTCATCCTCGACGAACCCACCAACGGCCTCGACCCGCCGCAGATCCGCGAGATGCGCGAGGTGATGATCCGCTACGCGGCCGGCGGCCGCACAGTGATCGTCTCCAGCCATCTCCTCGCCGAGGTCGAGCAGTCCTGCACCCACCTGGTGGTGATGGACCGCGGCCGGCTCGTCCAGGCCGGCCCCGTGCGGGAGATCGTCGGCTCCGGCGACACCCTGCTGGTCGGCACCGCCGTGCCCGTGCAGGAGCCGGTCGTGGAGAAGGTCGGCGCGCTGCCCGGCGTCGCCTCCGCCGTGCGCACCGACGACGGACTGCTGGTCCGGCTGGAGCCGGGCGGCACGGCCGAGCGGCTGGTCGTGGAGCTGGTCCGCCTCGATGTGCCGGTGGCCTCGGTCGGCCCGCACCGCCGCCTGGAAGACGCGTTCCTGACCCTGATAGGAGGTTCCGCATGAGCACGCTCACCGAGGTCGCCTCCGGCTATCAGACCCGGCACACGCTGCCCCTGCGGGTCGAGCTGGTCCGCCAGCTCAAGCGGCGCCGCACGCTCGTCATGGGCGCGGTCCTCTTCCTGCTGCCGTTCGTGCTGGCGATCGCCTTCGCGATCGGCACCCCGCACGACCGGGGCGGCCGGATCACCCTGATGGACACGGCCACCGCGTCCGGCGCCAACTTCGCCGCGGTCAACCTGTTCGTGTCGGTGGGCTTCCTGCTGGTGATCCCGGTCGCCCTGTTCTGCGGGGACACGGTCGCCTCCGAGGCCAGCTGGTCCTCGCTGCGCTATCTGCTGGCCGCGCCCGTGCCCCGGGCCCGGCTGCTGTGGTCCAAGCTCGCCGTGGCGCTCGGGCTCAGCCTCGGCGCGATGGTGCTGCTCCCGGTCGTGGCGCTCGCCGTCGGCACGGCGGCCTACGGCTGGGGCCCGCTGCAGATCCCCACCGGCGGCGCGCTGGACACCGGCACGGCGGCCCAGCGGCTCGTGGTGGTCGTGGCGTACGTCTTCGTCTCCCAACTGGTCACCGCCGGACTCGCGTTCTGGCTGTCCACGAAGACGGACGCCCCGCTCGGCGCGGTCGGCGGCGCGGTCGGCCTGACCATCGTCGGCAATGTCCTGGACGCCGTCACCGCCCTCGGTCACTGGCGCGACTTCCTGCCCGCGCACTGGCAGTTCGCCTGGGCCGACGCCGTCCAGCCGCACGCCGAGTGGTCCGGCATGATCCAGGGCGCCGCGCTCTCCGTGTCGTACGCCCTGGTGCTGTTCGCCCTGGCCTTCCGGGGGTTCGCCCGCAAGGACATCGTGTCCTAGCGGTCCGGCTACGAGGACGTCCTGCTCGCTGAAGGTGAAGCAGAAACGGCGGCGGGCCACCGGGGGAACCGGTGACCCGCCGCCGCGGAGGGACTCGATCAGCCGTTGTTGGTGCCGTTGCCGGACAGCGCCGAGATGTCGTCCAGGATGTGCGAGAGGGGCTCGTCGCCCTTGGCCTGGGTGGAGTTCTCGGTGCACTGCTGGTTCTGCGGCGCGGACAGGACCGGCACGTCCTGGAGCACACCGACGGCGCCGACGCCCACCAGGCCCTGCAGGTTCGCCTTCGCCGGCAGGCCGACGCAGGGCTTGTTCAGCGAGCCCTGGACCAGCGAGAGCTGCGGGCTCATGTTGCCGAAGGTGGCCGAGTTGCCGAACGACTGCTGCGCGTCGTTGCCGCTGAGCGACGTGGTGCCGTGGTCGTCACCGATGGCGAGGGCCTGGGGGGCCGCCACACCGGCGAGCCCGGCGACGGAGGCGGCGACGGCCGCGGTTGCCCACAGCTTCTTCATGTTCGTTCCCTTTCGAAAGGCGGACTCCGGGGAGGAGCTGCGTGATCGTCAACGCTGCCGACTCGCCCCGAGTTGCGTTCCTTGCCCCGATCGGACCAGTGCAGTCCGGTGAGTTCATGAATGCCCCTTGATTCAAGGGGTGCCCCGGAGATAGACCAAAGGGCCGCCTGGAAGCCGACGGCCCTTCGGGACGGGCCCGTGCGGGCTCGGGGATTGTCCGGATCAGTGGTTGTTGGTGCCGTTGCCGGACAGGGCGGAGATGTCGTCCAGGATGTGCGAGAGGGGCTCGTCGCCCTTGGCCTGGGTGGAGTTCTCGGTGCACTGCTGGTTCTGCGGCGCGGACAGGATCGGCACGTCCTGGAGCACGCCGACGGCGGCGACACCGACCAGGCCCTGGAGGTTCAGCTTCGCCGGCAGGCCGATGCACGGCTTGTTCAGCGAGCCCTGGATGAGTGCCATCTGCGGGCTCATGTTGCCGTAGGTCGTGGAGTTGCCGAACGCCTGCGCGGCGCCGTTGCCGCTGGACGACGTGGTGCCCGTGTCGTTGCCGATGGCCAGGGCCGGCGACGCGACGGCGGCCGAAGCACCGACGACGGAGGCGGCTACCGCGGCGGTAGCCAGAACCTTCTTGATCACTTGCGCATTCCCTTCTGAAGAAACCCCGTCCACCGGAGCGCCTGGTTCAACTGCCCATCCCGTGAATGGTTGCTCCGGTTCACTCCGATGGCCCACGTAGGGGCGTGTGAACACGCCCGGTGCGCCGGTCGAGGAATTCCACCGATGCCGTCGAACCGAACGATCCGATCGAGTGATGCCCCGCAACCAAACCTCCGGGAGCCGGTTGATGCGGGGGCAGGAACGTGCGTCTTGGCGAGGATCCAGGAAAGGAAAGCGAAATGCTGAAGAAGGCAATGGCCGCGGCGGCGGTCGCCGCGTCCGTCATCGGTGTGTCGGCGGCGGCAGCCCCGCAGGCGCTTGCCATCGGCAACGACACGGGCACCACGTCGTCCAGCGGCAACGGTGCCAGCGAGGCGTTCGGCAACAACGTGACCGGGGGCGACCTCAGCCCGCAGGCCACGCTGGTCCAGGGCTCGCTGAACAAGCTCTGCGTCGGCCTGCCAGCGAAGGCGAACCTGCAGGGCCTGGTGGGCGTCGGCGCCGTCGGTGTGCTCCAGGACGTGCCGGTCCTGTCCGCGCCGCAGAACCAGCAGTGCACCGAGAACTCCACCCAGGCCAAGGGCGACGAGCCCCTCTCGCACATCGTGGACGACATCTCCGTCCTGGCGGGCAACGGCACCGGCAACGGCTGACCCACGCCGCTTTCCCCCACCGCCCGGGCGGCGCGCCGGTTCTCCGTGCCGTCGCCCGGGCGGCTTTTGCCCGCCTTCCTGCAGAAGCGTTTCTCTGCCCGGCCTGCACGCCTTCCGCCGGGTGTCAATTCTGTGGAGGCGTTCGAGTGAATTCCGGGACGGTGCACGTTCCAGAGTTTCTTCGGCCGTCTATCCCTCGTTCTACAACCAGCCGGTCATGGTGCGAGCCGTTCCAGTTGTGCTCGCTCGGTTTCGGCCGTCATAGGGGCATGACCGCAGAGAAGGGAAATGTCATGAAGAAGAGCACTGCTGTCATCGCCGGCGCGATCCTGGCGCTGGGCGGGGCCGCCCCGGCATTCGCCGACGCCGGGGCCAACGGTGCTGCCAACAACTCCCCGGGCGTCCTCTCCGGCAACGTGCTCCAGATTCCGGTGCATGTTCCGGTCAACGTCTGCGGTAACACGGTGGACGTCATCGCGCTGCTGAACCCGGCGTTCGGCAACGTGTGCACCGCCCACTGACGGCGTAAGCAAACCCTCAGCCCACCGGCTGTGTTCTGGCTGGCCCCGGATCGTCGATCCTCCGATCCTGTTCGTCCCGGGGCCGGCCTTTCCATCTGCTTCGAGCAGGAAGACAACGAGATTGCGACAGACTCTCAGCAAGGGCATGGTCGTGGCCGCCGCCGCGACCGGCATGCTGTCCTTGTACGGCGGCAGCTCCGCGCTTGCCGACTCCAACGCGAACGGCATCACCCAGGGTTCGGCCGGCGTGCTGTCCGGCAACAGCGTCCAGGCACCGGTGAACGTCCCGGTCAACGTCTGCGGCAACTCCGTGGACGTGGTCGGGGCACTGAACCCGGCGTTCGGCAACTCCTGTGCCAACGAACAGGGTTCACCGACGCGCCAAGGCGGAAGCGACCAGCCGGGTACCGGAAGCAATACCACCCCGCCCTCGAACGGCGGTGACACCTCGCCACCTCCGAACCGCGGAGGCGAGACCACCTCACCGCCCCGCGGCGGTGGCGGGACCACCCCGCGCGGTGGCGGGACCACCCCGCGCGGTGGCGACTCGACGCCTCCCCGGAGTAACACACCTCCGGGCGGCGGTAAGTCGGCACCCCCCCGCCGTGGTCACAGCACACCCTCCAGCGGCGATCACACCACCCCGACCGGCGGGCGCGAGGCCACTCCGCCGGCCGGCGAGCACCACCAAGCGCAGCCGCCGACCCTTGCGCACACCGGTGGTGAGGGCCCGGCCATGCTCGCGGCCTCGGCCGCCGGCGCCGCGCTGATGGCGGCCGGAACGGTCCTGTACCGTCGCGGCCGAGCCGCCGCCCGCCGATAGGGTGCCGGGTGCCGGACCCCGAGTGTCCGGCACACAGCCCGCGCTCCGAAGGGGCGCGGGCTGTGTTTGACAGGCGGGGCCACCGCCGCCTGGGCACGCCCAGCCACAACTGACCCGCAGACGCTCGACGGCCCGTCAAAGCAACGGCCCACCGGAATCCGCCGCCCCGCCGACCCCGCGCGCAGCCGCCGTCACCCGGCGCGAGCGTGCCCACCGTGAAGGTCGCGCCGTGCACGAACCGCATCGCCGGGCCGGAGCCCGCGGCCGTGACCGGAGGCCAGGAACAGACCGGGGTACGACGACTCGAACTCCAGGCCCACCTCCGGCGCCCTTGGCCAGCAGGGCCCGCAGCTCAGGGGAGCGCAGCCGCAGCCGGTCCCGGGTGGCGCGGACCCACTGCCGGGCCTTGTTCGAGGGCAGCCGGGCCACCAGCCCGTCCATGGGTATGGTGGGCAGCTCCAGCACAGGGAGTCGGCCACCGTGCGGCGCGGGCCGCGCCCGTGGTCGTAGATCCGCTCCACCGCGCCGCCCGGCCGTACCTCGCGGAAGTCGATCAGCGCGGTGCGCGCCGCGTCCTCCAGTGCCTCGGTGAGCGCGCCGGCCGCGCGCCCGTTGTCGGCGTCGTCCAGCAGGATGTCCGCGTAGCCGGAGATCGCGCCGCCGAGCGGCACCAGCGCGGGCAGCGGCCACGGACCAGCATCAGCGGCGCTGCGGCCACCAGTTCGCCGCCGGAGCGGACCAGCAGCAGCCGGAGCCGGCCGCGCCCGCCGTAGGACAGCCACCAGGAGTGCAGCCAGGCGTGGCTCTGGAACGGGGTCGCGGCGGCGCACCGCCCGTACAGCCCCGCCCAGGCCGGTGCCGGCGCGGCGAAGCCAGAACTCGTCGGTGACGAGTTCTGTGACGAGTCCGGTGGTGCTGCCGGGGCGCACCGTCCCGGTGGCTGTCACACCTTGCCGTGTGCGTCTGCTGCGACGGCCGGGCCGGGCACCGAGGCCGGGCGTGCGGGCTGCTCCTCCTCCGGCCGGCGCCTCGGCCGCACCAGCAGCCCGAGCGTGCCGAGCAGTCCGCCCGCGCTCGCTCCGACCAGAGCGGTCACCTTGACGGAGGCCGAGCTCGGCGCGGTCGGCTGCACCGCACGGGAGAACTGCAGGAGCTGGACGTGCGTCTCGGCCGCGATGTCGTCAGCGTGCCGGGTGAGCGCGCGGGCCACCGCGTTGGCCATGTCGGCGGCCAGGGCCGGCCGTACGGAGGTGGCGGAGACGGCGACCATCGGGGCGTCCGGCGAGGTCTCGCTGTGCACGTTGTCACGCAGGGTGTTCACCGGCACCCCGGCCCACACCTGGGCGTCGGCGAGCACCGCGAGCTGAGTGGCGACCCGGCCGTAGGCCTGTGCGAAGCCGAGGGCGGAGGCGGTGTCCGCCTTGCTGGTGTGGACGGCGATGACATAGCTGGTCGCCGTGTACGCCGGGGGCCTCACGACGCCGTACTCGACGCCGAGCAGCCCGCCCGCGACGACCCCGGCCGCCACCAGCGACCAGGCCGGGAGCGCGCGGAGACGGAAGGGACGGGAGCTGCGGTGGTTGTCGGTCATGAGGACTTCGCTCTCTGCTGGACGGGGGCGCGGAAGGGGACCTGCGGGGTCGTGAGCGCCGCCGTGTGGACGTCCATGAGGCGGGCGGCGCTGCGAGTGATACAGCAGTGGTGGGCCGCCTCGGGGGCGGTGCGCGGGCCGGGTCCGGCGGCGCGGACTTCGGCGAGCGCGGGGGCGTAGGCGTCGGCGTCGCAGGGGAGGCGCACCGCGTCCGGGGCCGCCTCGGGCGGGAGGTCCTGCAGGGCCTGGCAGGAGGTGTAGCGCACCGGCAGCCCGGCGGCGAGCGCCTCGCCGACCGCGAGCCCGAACGTCTCCTCCGGGGAAGGCGCGGCGAGCATGTCCATCGCCGAGGCCGGCGCGGGCAGGACCGGGCCGGATGAGTCGTCGCCGAGGTACGGCCGCTCTCCGGCGAACAGCACCCGGTCGGCGACCCCCCGACTCCCGGGCGGCCTGCCGCAGCGGCCCTCCTCTGGGCTGCCCCCAACCGGCAACAGCCGGGAGTCGGGCGGTAGTTGGGGTAGGGCGCGGTCAGGACGTCGAAGCGTTTGCCGGGGGCGAGCCGGCCGATGCCGCCGATGGCGAACGCGTCGGCGGGCAGCCCGAGTCGGTCGAGGGTGCGCCCCCGGGCCGCCGGGTCGAAGGCGAACCGGACCAGGCCGATGTCGTTGGGCACGACCGCGATCCGCGGCTCTGGCACCCCCAGCGGGCGAGCCGTGCGGCGACCGTGGGGGAGACGTCGACTGTGGACCGGCCCAGCCGCTCGCCCAGCGGATACAGCCCGCGCACCCTCGGGGTGAGCGACCGACCCTCCATCTGCGGGTGGCCCAGGGAGTGTTCGGTGGTGACGGCTGCAAGACCGACGCGCAGATTGCCGCCCCAGTACGGCCGCGCGTAGGCCACCCGGCCGCCCTCGGGGACGCGGACCTCGGCTCGGGAGGAGTTGTAGGCGTGGGGGTCGCTGTCGACGTCGACGTCGAACATGTCGGACGAAACCACCGTACTGCAGCGCGTGATGACGCTCGGCGAACGACAGGCGAGCGCGGCGGACCGAGGAACTTGCGCATGACTGACGGGCCCTTTCGCACGTGCTGGAGAGATCCGCAACTCTAGTGGCTATACGCATTAATCTGGAGAAACAGAATATAGGTGTTGAAATGGTGAAAGCTTCCTCTTCTGGTACGTCACCCCTTTGGCGGCACAACTCCGGGCGCTGTTGCGCGTTGACACAGCGCCGGGCATCCGCCCGGATGTTTGTGTCGATTCCAAGGAGCACCTCTCCATGTCGCGTATCGCGAAGGGTCTGGTCCTGACCTCCGCCGCCGTCGCGGCCGTCGCCGGCGGTGCCGGTGCGGCCTCCGCCGACTCCGGCGCGTTCGGCGCCGCCGCCAACTCCCCGGGCGTGCTGTCGGGCAACGTCGTCCAGGTTCCGATCCACGTTCCGATCAACGTCTGCGGCAACACCGTCGACGTCATCGGTCTGCTGAACCCGGCGTTCGGCAACACCTGCGTCAACCACTGACGTTCGGGCGCCACCCTTCGGCCGGCCGCCTGCCCCGCGTCAGCGCTTCGGGGTGGGCGGCCGGTTTTGCGCTCACCCAGATGGATCACGATGCGTGTTCGAGTGGTCGCGGTGAGCTGCCAGCGAGTCGACGGTGGGCTGATGTCCCGAAGTTCGCCGAAAGGAACACCCATGCGTGGTCTGCCCGCGCGGCGCCTTGCGTCCACCACTCTCTGCGCCGCCGTCCTGGTCGGTATCACCGGCCCCCGGCAGCCGTCGCCGCCGATTCGGCCAGAGAGCGAGCCCACAGCTCCTCCCAACCCGCCGTGCCGGGCGCGGAGCAGCTGCTCGCCCAGGTCAGAGCCCTGAACGTGGACAACACCGGTTCCGTCCTCCAGCCGGTCGTCGACCTGCTCGAAGTGTCCCTGCAGAAGGGCAAGCTGCCGCCCGACGAGGGCAGGAAGCTCGGCGATGCGGCCCACCAGGCCATCGCCGAGGCGGCGACGTCAGACCCGGCCTCGCTGACGAAGCCCACGACGCCCGCCACCCCCACGACAACCGCGAAACCCACCGCGCCCTCGACCCCCACCGCCCCGGCCGTGTCCACGCCTACGGCGCCTGCCGCGTCCAAGCCGTCGGCTTCGACGGTGCCGACGGCGGTCAAGCCATCGACATCCACCACGTCTGCCGCGGCCAAGCCTTCGGCGGCCACGGTCCCGTCCGCCAAGCCGTCGGCGTCCGCCGTACCGTCAGCCGCCAAGCCGCCAAGCCGCCAAGCCGACCACGCCGGCCGCGTCCAAGCCGACCGCATCGGCCGCGTCCAAGCCGGCCGTCCCCACGGCGACCGCGACTCCCACGGCTCCTGCCGTCCCGAGCACCGTGCCGTCGGTTTCCGCGAAGCCATCGAAGCCTGCGAAGCCCACCGCTGCGGCGGTCCCCTCGACCCCCGCCGTCCCGTCCACGTCCGCCGTCCCGTCCACCCTTCTCTCGACGTCCGCCGTCCCCTCGACGTCCGCCGTCCCCTCGACGTCCGCCGGGACGTCGGCGCTCCCCTCCGCCGCCACCTCCAAGCTCCCGGCGACCCCGGCCGTTCCGGTGGCCGCGAAGTACCTCGACGACGGGAAACCGCTCTCGTTCCGTGACCTCACCTCCGACGCGCTGGCCAATCTGGAGAAGGCCGTCGACGACTTGGTGAAGGCGGTCACCTCCGACCTGTCCGCGGTGCTCTCGTCCGCCACCGGCGTGGTGTCCGGCCTGGTCAACCTTCTGACGAACACGCTCCTCGGCAGCGGCCTGCCCTCCCCGAGCCTGACCTCCCCGGCCTCGCTGCCGTCCGCGCCGTCGCTGCCGGCCCTGCCCGCGACCAGCTGACCCCCGGCCGTCACCACCGTCTCAGCCGCCGTGCCCCGTCCGGACGCGGCGGCTGAGAGCTTTTCCCGCTCATATGTCTTCTCGGCGCGGGGTTTCCGGCCCGGCCGGGTCTCGTTAGGCACGGCGCCAGAACTCCCTGGGGTGACTTGAGTTGCCGAAGAAAGGAACACGATGAAGTCCCTGAAGGCTGCCGCTGTCGTTGCCGGTTCCGTGGCCCTCGCAGGCGTCGCCGCGCCCGCGTTCGCCTACAACGCCGCCGACGTGACGCCCACCAGCCTCAACGGCGCCGTCAACCAGCTCACCAAGGCTCCGCTCACCCTCGACGACGCGATGCCGCTGCAGCACCAGTCGGACGCGCTCAACACCGAGAACAAGCACTCCGTGCTCAACACGGTCAAGCGCGTGACCGGCGCGGTGAACCAGCACAACCCGCTGCTCGGCGGACTGCCCCTGCAGAGCTGACACCCCGTTCGCCCCCGCGCGCGACGTTCCGGCCCCGCTTCCCTCGTTCGTGTGGAGCGGGGCCGGGCACTGGTCCGGAAGGGTGAGAAGCCGCCCGGTGGCGCGCGGACGCGTCGATAAGGTCGCGCGGTGACCTCAACCTCAAGCGACCTCCGCCCGGCCGACCTCGGCACGCTCGTCCTCCTGGCCTGGAGCGGCGAGTCCCCCGACGGCGCCGACATGCCCTACCTGCTGGCCTACTCCCTCGGTGACGCCGAGGGCGGCCCGCAGACCACCGCGGCCGCCGTCGAGAAGCTGCTGACCGCCAACGGACTGCCGGTCGGCGGCGACCTGGTCGACGGCAACGGCCGGCCCAGCCTCCCCGTCAGCCTGCTGGTCGAGGCCGGCCAGGCCGTCGTACGGATGCCGCAGCTGGTCGCCCAGGCCGACGCGCCCAAGGAGTGGCTCGCCGCCGTCGCCGAGCGCGGCTACGCCTACCTCGTGTTCACCACCCGCGCCTGGCCCGAGGGCGAGCCCGGCAAGACCGTCGAGCCGGCCGACCTGGCCGCCTTCGCCGGTGCCGACGAGACCCTGAAGGCCGCCGCGCACGTCGTCCTGCCGGTCGGCAGCGTGCGCCGCTGATGGTCAGGGCCCTGGCCGGCGGCCGGGGGTTCGGGCTGCTGCTGGTGCTCGCCGGAGCGGCCGGCCTGCTCGCCTCCTGGGTCATCACCCTCGACGAGTTCAAGCTGCTGAAGAACCCGAACTTCGTCCCCGGGTGCAGCCTGAACCCGGTGGTGTCCTGCGGCAGCGTGATGAAGAGCGCCCAGGCCTCGGTGTTCGGGTTCCCCAACCCGATGCTGGGCCTGGTGACCTACGGCGTCGTCGTGTGCGTCGGCATGAGCCTGCTGGCCGGGGCCCGCTTCCCTGGCTGGTACTGGCTGGCGTTCGAGGCCGGCTGCCTGTTCGGCGTCGGGTTCGTGTCCTGGCTCCAGTTCGAGTCCCTGTACCGGATCAACGCGCTGTGCCTGTGGTGCTGTCTCGCATGGGTCGCCACGATCCTGATGTTCTGGTACGCCACCTCGCTGATCGTCAGAACCGGTTACGTGCCCGCCCCCGGCTGGCTGAAGCGGTTCTTCGCCGAGTTCACCTGGGTGCTCCCGGTGCTGCACATCGGCGTGATCGGCATGCTCGTCCTGACCCGCTGGTGGGACTTCTGGACCAGCTGAAGAGTGACCAGCCGACTGTTACGGCAGTCGGGGGAATGGTGAACTGAAGCCGTTTCCCGGCTCGTTACGCGGTACGGACGTCGAATTCCCGCAACCCCGCATGCTGAAAGGGACCGTACCTGACATGAAGTCGACCACCCGAGGAACCCTTGTTGCCGTCATCACGGGCGCCGTGGCCGCCGCGGGGGCAGCGGCCACCCCCGCCGCCGCGGTCGGCACGGTCCCCGTCCCTGTGCCGCTGGAGGGCGTCTCCCAGTCCCTCGGCATGGAGGTGCCCAAGGCCGGCCTGGAGCTGCCGTTGCTGACCCCGGGCACGCCCGACGGTCCGCGCTATGTCACCGGGCACCTCCTGCCCGACCGGACGCTGCCCCAGGTGCCCGTCAAGGGCGCGCTGCCCGGCGCCGGCCTGCGGGCACCGCTGCCGCAGCTCCTCGATGACCGCTTCGACCACGTCGGCATCGACGCCCCCGCCTCCGACCTGCGCACCCTCGGCCCCGGCATGAACGTCGACGCGCCCCTGACCCAGCCCGACCCGCGCAACTTCGGCCTCCCGGACCTCAAGCTCCCCGAGGCCGGCGTCCTCGCCCCGGCCCTCCAGACGGTCGCGGGCGCCAACCTGAGCAGCGGGCCGGGACTGTAGACCCGGAGAGCACGGAGCCGGGGGCCGTGGACTCCCCGCGCCCGGGCCGCCGTACTCACGGATGGCTCTCAGGCGGTGCCCCTCCGCTCCGCGCCGGTGAGCCGGTAACGAATATCTGGTCACAAAGGCCTGATCGCGAACATGTGATCAGAGACTGCTGAGCACGGAGGAACGAGCGATGGTCATCGGCGCGGCTGCTGCTGGCCTCCGTCACCGCCCTGGCCCCGTCGTCGTTGCCGCCTCACGGCCAGCGCCACCATGCGCAGAGCACCGACGGCACGTGCTTCGACGAGACCTACCGGGGCTGCCGTATCCAGGGCGTGCTGGTGCCGGTCGGGGGCCGTGAGGCGAGCGGGGGCGACTGGCGGATCACCATCGACGGACGGCCGCTGCACCTGATGCGGCGGACCGACGGCACCTGGCCGAGCAAGGCGGACCACTACACGTCGTACCGCGCGCCGCTGGAGGCGACCAGGGCGGCGGTGGGCGACATCGGGCCCGGCCGACGGCTGCGCGACACGGGTAGGGAAACGGGCGGGGGCCACATGGGGCATGTGATGGGGGACGCGATCTCCTTTTTAACGGCAGTTTCACCGGGGGCGGAGCGATGGCAGATACCGCAGGGTGAGGTTGCTGTCCGGCATCTGCCACAGCGCATGGTTCCGGTCCCGCGGGTGGCCGTGGCGCACGGCTCCTGGCCGCCCGTACTCCGCGGCCCCCGCAGGGCCGGCCGGCCTCAAGGCAGCAGCCGTACCGGGGAGCCCGTCAGATAGGCGCGGATGTTCTCCACCGCCTGGCCGTAGTACGTCGTGTAGTTGGACCGTGAGACATAGCCGAGGTGGGGCGTGGCGAGCAGGCGGGGCGCGGTGCGCATCGGGTGGTCGGCGGGCAGCGGCTCGATGTCGAAGACGTCGACGCCGGCGCCCGCGATCCGGCCCTCGCGCAGCGCGGCCAGCAGCGCGTCCTGGTCGACGACCGACGCCCGGGAGGTGTTGACCAGATAGGCGGTCGGCTTCATCAGGGCCAGTTCGGCGGCGCCGATGAGGCCGCGGGTGGCGTCCCCGCCGGGCACCTGTACGGAGACGAAGTCGCTGTCGGCCAGCAACTCCTCCTTGGACGCGGCCAGTTCGACACCGTGCTCGGCGGCGCGCTCCTTGGTCAGGCGGGGACTCCAGGCGCTGACCCGCATGCCGAAGGCGAGGCCGACCCGGGCCACCCGGCCGCCGATCCGGCCGAGGCCGAGCACGCCGAGCCGGGCGCCGTGCAGATCGGCGCCGACGGTGGACTGCCAGGGCCCGCCCTCGCGCAGCGCGGTGTTCTCCTGGACGATCCCGCGGGCCAGCCCCAGCAGCAGCGCCCAGGTCAGCTCGGCGGGCGGGATGCCCGAGCTCTGCGTCCCGCACACGGTGACGCCGTGCCGCTCGGCGGCGGCGTAGTCGATGACGGTGTTGCGCATGCCGGAGGCGATGAGCAGCTTCAGCCGGGGCAGGCGCGCGAGCAGCGTGCCGGGGAAGGGGACCCGCTCGCGCAGGGTGACGACGATGTCGTAGTCGGCGAGGGCGGCGGCGAGGTCGTCCTCGGCGGCGAGGTGTTCGGGCAGCGGGACGACCTCGACCTCGTCCTCGATCACCGACCAGTCCGCGAACCGGGTGGCCACACCCTGGAAGTCGTCCAGTACCGCACAGCGAAGTCGCACGTCGACTCTCCTTTCCCCGCCGCGACTGTAACGCGCGGGAAAGCGGCAATGCGGGGGATGGGTGGTTCGTGCGGATGCGGAACCTGCATCCCTATTTCGTTCGTGAGGCGGATCACAAGGCAATATCAAGACGATCTGTGCGGCGCTACCTTAGGAGGTTGCCACTTCCGGCATCGAGACAGGGGGACCCGTGCCTTATCCGGCTGCAGCGCAGTTTCTGCGCACAGCGATTCCCGACATCATCCGCTCCTATCAGAGCGCGCTGCGGGCGGTCCGCAGCCCGCTGGCGACGCGCAAGGAGGCGTGGCCGAAGTGCCGCGACCAGGCCCAGGCGATCGTCGAGGACTGTGTCACGGCGCTGATGGGTGAGCAGCCGTCGCCGCCCGCCGAGGCCCGCAGGTACTCGCATCGGGTGGGCGTCGACCGGGCCACGCAGGGGATCGCCGTGGCGGAGTCGGTGCGTGCCGTGGACATCCTGTGGAGCGCGATGCAGCCCGCCGTGCGCAGCGCCGTGAGTTGCGAGGCGGCGGCCCGGCGCACCTCCGCGCTGCTGCTGATCAGCACGGTGTTCCGGGCCAGTTCGGGCAGCCGGCTCTACGCCGGTGCCGTCGGGTACGACGCCGCTCCGCCCCAGCTGCCCGACGAGGTGCAGGAGGAGGAGCCCGGCTCCGACGCGCCCGGCGAGACCCCGGTGCAGTCGGCCGCCTGCGCGGGGCTGTCGCAGCGCGAGAGACAGGTGCTGGAGAGAGTGGCGCGAGCCATGACCAACAGTCAGATTGCCCGTGACCTCGGCATCGAGACGGCGACCGTGAAGCGGCACCTCAACAACATCTACGCCAAGCTCCAGGCGGATTCCCGGATCGACGCCATCAACAAGGCCTACGGACGACGCTGAGACGCTCTGCTCCGAGGTGCCGGCGGGCCGTACCGGGTGCGGAACGGCCGGGCCCCGGCCGGGCGGGCGGGTCATCTCCCGCGCCCCGGCCGGGGCTTCGGTGTGTCCGGCCCGGCAGCAGGCCCTGGCGTGAGCCCTTGGCTCACCGCATCGTCGTCGCGTGCAGCACCAGGGCCGCCACCATGACGAGGTTCGCCGTGTACTGGGTGCGCATGAAGGCGCGGTAGGCGCTGCGGCGCGTGTGCTTGTCCGCGCCCTGGATGCGGGCCGTACGCACGATCTGCGCCACCACGCAGACCGCCCCGACCGCCACCGGCACCATCGCCACCAGTGTCAACGGCGCCCAGTGCAGCGCCGCCAGGATCCCGCCCGCACCGACGGCGAGCGCGCCCGCCGCACCGAGCGCCCGCGCCAGCCAGGCGCCATGGCGCACCGCCACGGTACGGCGGCCGCCGGTGGCGTCCCCGTCGACGTCGCTGAGGTCCTTGACCACCGATCCCACCAGGGCCATCCAGGCGCTCATGACGGTCGCGAAGACGAGCCCGGCCGTGTCCAGCCCGCCGCCGGCGGTGGCGGCACCGCCCGCGAACGAGGTCCAGCCGAGACCGAACACCACCACCGCGCACGCACTGCTCCAGCGCTTCGCGGGAAAAGGCGGCGCCGAATAGATCCAGCCCAGCAAGAGGAATGCGGCGGTCCAGATCGTGAGTCCGGGAACGAATTGCGAAAGGAGCAGCGAACCCGCCGCCGCGCCCGCCGTGATGAAAGCGGCCGTCCTTTCCGGCAGATCCCCCCGCGCGATCGGCCGGACGGACCCATTGGCACGGTCCTCCTTGACGTCCAGGACACCATTGATGAGGTAGGCGGCGACCACCGCCAGCCACCAGGCGAGAGCGCCGACGACCAACTGCCCGGGGTTCGGCTCGTGTTGACGCGAGGTGAATGCGGTGCCCAATGCGTACCGCAGAAGGAAGACGATCTGAACGGTCGGGCGCGCCTCAACCAGAGAAAGACGTGCGTAGCGAATGAGGAGGTTGGGTCGCGCCTTGGAGATGAGTATTCCGTCGGTTATCTCGGCCACGACGATCACGTTACGAGGCTCTCCGGCGCCGGGTGCGGCATCTGCACCCTAGGGTGCATCCCCCCGAATTCCCCGCATGGTTCCTTGGTTGCAGTCGGCCCCGTATCGGCCGTGTCCCGGCCCCGGAAGCCGTCACCATGACCGTCCGAGGCGTGCACCGAAGCCTTGACGCCATTGGACCGACGAAGGTTTGGGGAGGTGGGCCATGACGGACGTGGTCATCGCGGGCGGCGGCCCGGTGGGACTGATGCTGGCGTGCGAGCTGCGGCTGGCCGGAGTGGACGTACTGGTGCTGGAACGGCTCACCGAGCGCGTGCCGCACTCGAAGGCGCTGGGCATGCACGCGCGGACCCTGGAGGTGCTCGACCAGCGCGGCATCGCGGAGCGCTTCCTGGAGGGGCACAAGCGGGCGCCCACCACGCACTTCGCCGGGCTGCGGCCACTGGAGTTCGACGCCTCCGCCACGCGGCACCCGTACATGCTGCTCATCCCGCAGGCGCACACCGAACGGCTGCTCGCCGAGCGCGCCGCCGAACTGGGCGTGGAGATCCGGTACGGCACCGAGGTCACGGGCCTCGCCCAGGACGCCGACGGCGTCGACATCGAGGTGGCCGGCGGGGCGCCGCTGCGGGCCCGCTACCTGGTCGGCTGCGACGGCAGCCGCAGCACCGTGCGCCTGCTGCTCGGCGTGGACTTCCCCGGCACCCCGGCCACGCTCACCGCGACGATCGCCGACGTCAGCCTCGACGAACCCCCGGCCACGCCGGCGCTGCTGGCCCGGCACCCGGGCGGACAGGCCGGGGTGCTGGAGTACCAGCCGGGCATGTACCGGGCGATGACCATCGAGTACGACACGGTGGCCGACCCGGACGTCCCGGTGACCTTCGACGAGTTCAGGGCCACCTTCCGGCGGATCGCCGGCACCGACCACGGCATGCGCGACGCGATCTGGGTCTCCCGGTTCGGTGACGCCGCCCGGCAGGCCGACCGCTACCGGGTGGGCCGGGTGTTCCTGGCCGGGGACGCCGCGCACATCCACAACCCGTCCGGCGGACAGGGCCTGAACCTCGGGGTGCAGGACGCGGTGAACCTCGGCTGGAAGCTGGCCGCCGCCGTCCGCGGACAGACGGGCGAGGACCTGCTGGACAGCTACCACACCGAGCGCCACCCGGTCGGCGCGCGCGTGCTGCAGAACACCCACGCACAGGTCGCGCTGAGCCGCCCCGGGCACGCGGTGGACGCGCTGCGGGAGCTGTTCGCCGAGCTGATCCGCGTCGAGGAGGTCAACCGCCGGCTGACCGGCCTGGTCAGCGCGCTCGACGTGCGCTACCCCATCGCCGGCGCCCACCCGCTGACCGGGGCGCGGATGCCGGACGCGGACCTCAAGACCTCCGACGGCGACACCCGGGTGTCCCGGCTGCTGCACTCCGGCCGGGGCGTCCTGCTCGACCTGACCGAGGACCCCGCGCTGCGTACCGCCGCGGCCGGCTGGGCCGACCGCGTGGACCTCGTACCGGCGCGGCACGCGGACGCGCGCCTGGACGGCGTGGACGCGGTGCTGGTGCGCCCCGACGGCTATGTGGCGTGGGCCGCCCCGACCGACGTGGAGCTGCCGCACGCGCTGACGACCTGGTTCGGCCCGGCGCGCTGATGCCGCCCCCGGATCGCTTTCCCAACTCACCCTGAAACAAAGGCACTTGATGAGTCTCATACCCGAAAGTCACCGCGACCTGCTGGAGCGGCCGCTCTTCGCCCACCTGGCGACGACGCGGGCGGGCCAGGGCGGTCCGCAGGTGAATCCGATGTGGTGTTCCTGGGACGGCACCCATCTGCGGTTCACGAGTACCCGGACCCGCTTCAAGTACCGGAACGTGACGGCCGATCCGCGGGTCGCGGTGTCCATCAACGATCCGGAGGAGCCGTACCGCTATCTGGAGATCCGCGGTGTCGTCGAGCGCGTCGACGACGACTCCTCCGGCGCGTTCTTCGTCGAACTGGCCGACCGCTACAGCAGGGAGCTGGGCGGCCGGCTGCCCTCGGACGTCAGGGACCGCGTGGTGTACGTGGTCCGGCCGACCGCCGTCAGCTACCAGTGACGAGCCCGGCGAGGACCTCCTCGGTCGTGCGCACCGCGGCACCCGCGCGGGCGAACCGACCGAGGACCCGGTCCTGTTCGGCGGCCGAGACCGTGGCGGTGGCATCGGAGACCAGGGTGACCCGGTAGCCCGATGCCAGCGCCGTCCGGGCCGTGGCGGCGACGCCGTGCGCCGTCGACAGGCCGGCGATCACCACGTCGGTGATCCCCAGCGCGGCCAGCCGCGCATCCAGATCCGTCCCCTCGAACGCGTCGAGGCCGTGCTTGACGACCAGCAGGTCGTCCGGTCCCGGTGCGATCAGCTCGTGCAGCTGGTTGGCGGGGGCCTCGGGCCCGCCGCCGGAGCCGTCGGCATGCAGGTGACGGACCAGCACCACATCGGTGAAGCCCGTCCGCAGCCGGGCACAGGCATCGACGAGCGCCGGGGCGGGCGTCGGTTCCCACGGGTGCATTCCCAGGATCCAGTGCTGCAGGTCGACGAGTATCAGCGCGGCACGGGTCTCGGTCATGTTCCGCATGTTCCCCCCCAGAGCTGTTGAGTTCGGGCCGGAAGGCTAGCAGAAATGATCAACGAGATTTCCACTGCACCCTAGGGTGCAGTTCCCGGCCAGGGGGCCCGAACCCCTCGTAATGTAGAGCTCGCGGTCGAGAACACAATTCCCGGTCCACGGAAAGGAAATGAGAAGACATGGAACTCAGGGCGGATCGTCTGGACGGTCTGGGAAAGTACTTCGGCCGGCTGACAGCCGAGGGAAGGATTCCCGGATACTCGGCGATGGTTTCACAGCACGGAGAGGTGAAGTACGAGTCCTCCGGCGGAATGGCGAACATAGCCGAGGGAATTCCGATGACGGCGGACAGCATCTTCCGTACCTGGTCGCTGAGCAAGCCGATGACCTCGGTGGCCTTCATGAAGCTCGTGGAGGACGGCCTGGTGGGTCTGAACGACCCGCTGGCGGACTATCTGCCGGCCTTCCGTGACCAGCGCGTCTACCGCACCGGACTCCCCGCGGCCCCGGTCACCGAGGGCCTGCTGGAGCCCATCCGGATGTGGCACCTGCTGACCCACACCGCGGGCCTGGGCTACGGCGCCCACCAGTCGCACGCCGTGGACACCCTGTACGTGGGCCAGGGCTACACGGTCGAGCCCCCGGCCGGCACGAGCCTCGCCGAGGCCGTCGACGCGTGGGCCTCCTTCCCGCTGCGGTTCCAGCCGGGCACGGGCTGGAACTACGGCGTGAGCACCGACGTCCTGGGCCGGGTCATCGAGGTGGTCTCCGGCAAGCGCCTCGACGTCTTCATGCGCGAGTCGTTCTTCGAGCCGCTGGGCCTGAAGGACTCCGGCTTCCGCGTGGACCCGCGGAACAAGGACCGTTACGCCGAGATCTACAGCCCCACCGCCGACGGCGGCATCGAGCACAACCCGCAGGCGAGCGCCTACCCCACCGAGGAGCCGGTCTTCCTGTCGGGCGGCGGCGGTATCTACACCACGGTCGCCGACTACATGAAGTTCCTCGGCATGCTGGCGGCGGGCGGCAGGATCGCCGGCGGCTCCGACTTCTACCTGTCGCCGCTGACCGTCGAGTCGATCCGCGGCAACCACCTGCCGGGGAACATCACGCTGGGCGGATTCGGCAACTGGGCGGTGCCCGCCGTCAACGAGCTGATGCCCGGCGCCGGCTTCGGACTGGGCTTCATGACGGTCGAGTCGCCGCGCGAGACCCATCTGCTGACCCGTCAGGGCGAGTACTTCTGGCTCTCGATGAGCAGCGCCAACTTCTTCGTCGACCCCGCGTCCGGTGTCGCCGCCCTGGTCTCCCCGCAGCTGTTCCCGTCCCGGACGCTGCCGGTCACCAACCGCCTGCGGCAGTTCGTCTACCAGGCCTGCCGATGAGCACGAAATCGCTGCCCGTGGAGATCCCGCTCAGATGGGGCGACATGGATTCCTACGGTCACGTCAACAACTGTGAAGTCGTCCGGATCATCGAAGAAGCCCGCATGAGATGGCTCATGTCGAGCGGGGTCTTCGACGGGGAGACCGCGGTCGTCGCGGCGCATGAGATCGGATATCTGCGTCCGCTCCAGTACTCGCTCGACCCGGTCAACGTCGAGGTGTGGACCTCGAATGTGCGGCGGTCCAGCTTCGAGTTCAATTTCCGGATCCTGGACAACTCCCGGCAGGTGAGCGTCAAGGCCGTCAGCCGGATGGTGATGTTCGACCTCGCCAAACAGGAGGCCTACGCCATGAGTCCGCGGCTGCGCGAACATCTCGCCGCCGCCAGCGGAGACCGTCTCTAGCTCTCATCCCCCCAAGAAAAGGAATTCCTCATGTCGACCGTGGTGTCGAAAGCCCCCCCACGCCAGACGCAATCGACCATGGGCACGCTGGGACTGACCATCGTCCTGGTCGCCGCGGCCCTGACGATGATCGACGCGTCGATCGTCAACGTCGCCCTGCCGTCGATCCAGTCGACCCTGCACACCGACGCCTCGGTGTCGCAGTTCGTGGTCAGCGGCTATGTCATCGCCTACGCCATCCTTCTGGTGCTGGGCGGCAAACTCGGTGACCGCTACGGCCGCCGGCGCCTGTTGCAGGTCGGCGTCACGGCGTTCACCCTGACCTCGCTGGCCTGCGGGCTGGCACCGAACATCGACTCCCTGATCGTGGCCCGGGTCCTGCAGGGCGGATCGGCGGCCTTCCTGCTCCCGCAGGCGCTCTCCACGATCCAGACCTCCCTGGCCGACTCGGCCAAGACCCGCGCCATCGGCCTGTACGGCGCGATCGGCGGCCTGTCGGCCGCGGCCGGCCAGCTGCTCGGCGGCGTCCTCGTCTGGGCGAACATCGCGGGCCTGGAATGGCGGCCCATCTTCCTGGTGAACGTGCCGCTGGGCATCCTGGCCCTGATCGGCGCCAAGGCCCAGGTGCCCGACACCAAGGCCGCCGCCAACCAGCCCATGGACCTCGGCGGCACGGTCCTCCTCGGCGTCGGCGTGCTCGCGCTGCTGATCCCGCTGAGCATCGGCCGGCAGGTGCACTGGGCGGTGTGGTGCTGGGCGCTGATCGCGCTCGCGGTGGTCGCCGGCGTCGTACTGTGGCGCTACGAGCGCAAGCTGGAGCAGCAGGGGCGCACCCCGCTGATCCCGCCGTCCCTGGTCCGGCTGCGTCCGGTCAACCGCGGTCTGCTCGTCCTCGGCTCCGGCTTCCTGGTCTTCAGCGGCTTCTCCTTCGCGGTCCCGCTCGCGCTCCAGGACGGCAACGGCATGAGCGCGGTGGAGTCGGGTCTGACGGTGGCCCCGCTGGCCGTGGGCGCCTTCCTGGGCTCGCTACGGGCGCCGAAGGTCATGGGCACGTTCGGCATGCGCACCGTGAACGTCGGCGGCGGCTTCCTCGTCGCCGGTCTGGCCCTGCTGATCGTCGCCGCCAAGGCGTGGTGGCCGCACGTGCACTTCTACGAGCTGGTCGTCGCGATGTTCCTCATCGGTGTCGGCAACGGGCTGTTCATCCCGCCGGTGTTCCGTACGATCCTCACCGCCCTGCCGCCGGACCAGGCCGGCGCGGGCAGCGGGATCATGTCGACCACCCAGCAGACCTCGGTCGCCGTCGGCACGGCGGTCCTGGGCCAGGTGTTCATCAGCTTCGCCGCCGGCGGCGACATGAACCTCGGGTTCGTCACCGTGACCGCGGCCTACCTCGTGGTCGGCGCCCTGCTCCTCCTCTTCGGCGGCGCGGCCCTCACCCAGAAGACCGGGGACTGACATGTTCATCGGCGACCTGTACCTCAACGGCTGCGCGGTGTCCTATCCCGCCACGCGCGTCCCGGTGGCCGAGGCACTGGCGCAAGGGCTGGTCCGCGACGTCGACGAGACCATCGGCAACCCGGACGTGCCCGTGTTCGACGCGGAAGCGCCGGCCGCCGACATGGCCGTAGAAGCCCTGCGCCAGTCGCTCAAGTCGACCGGCACGGACGCCTCGGACGTGGACCTGCTGATCCACTGCGGCTGGTGGCACCAGGGCTTCGACATCTGGAGCGCGGCGCACTACGTCGCGCACCAGACCGGCGCCCTGGGCGCCGTCCCGATGAATCTCTCGCAGGGGTGCAACGCGCCCATGGCGGCGCTCGAACTCACCGTCCGGGCGATGCGGGCCGACGACGCGATCCGGACCGGCGCCGTCACGGCGGCCGACGCCATGCAGTTCCCGCAGGTCGACCGCTGGAACCTCAACTACGGCTGCGTGCACGGCGACGCGGGCACCGCGATGCTGGTCTCGCGGGAGCCGGCCGCGCGGAACGCGTTCCGTATCGTCTCCATCGCCAGCAAGGCGGCCCCCGAGCTCGAGGAGATGAACCGGGCCGGATACACCGCGACCCCCGGACCCGCGCTGCGGGACGGCGGCCGGGTGGATCTGAAGGCGGCCAAGAAGGCGTACCTCACGCAGTACGGCATGGAGGGGTTCATGGGCCGCTCCCGTGAGGCCCTCACGGGATGCGTGCGCCAGGCCCTTCAGGACGCCGGACTCGACGGCACCGAGAGCCGTATCCGCGTCGTCTCGGTGCCCCGGCTCAGCGGCAAGATCTTCGAGACCGTCTACCGGGCCCAGCTCGCCCCGCTCTTCGGCGCGGAGAAGCTGGTCTGGTGGGGCGACCGGACCGCCCACCTGGGCGTCGCCGACGTCGGCGCGAACATCGAGGACACCCGCGACGAACACGCCCTGGAACCCGGCGACATCACCGTCGTCGTGAACGCGGGCGGCGGCTACACCTGGTCCTGCCTGGTGCTGGAGTCCGTCGCCTGACCCACCCGTCCAAGAAGAAGACACATCTCCCAGAAGGAAAAAGAAAAATGACTACTGCTTTTGTTTCCGACGAGACCATCCGCGAGACCACCCTCGACATCATCGTCGACGAGCTGGAGCTGGACGTCGAGGCCGACGAGGTCGACGGCGCCGCCGACCTGATCGAGTTCTACGGCGCCGACTCCCTCGGCCTGATCCAGGTCCTGGCCCGCGTCAACAAGCAGCTGGGCATCCGGGTGCCCCGCGAGCAGGCCGTCGACCTGCGCACCGTCGAGCTGCTCGTGCAGCGCGTCATCGACATCCGTGACGGCAAGGGCGGCGACCAGTGACGCGCCCGGCACGCCGGGTCGTCGTCACCGGCATGGGATGTGTGAGCAGCATCGGCACCGGCGTCGAGGAGTTCACCGAGGGCATCAAGGCCGGTCTCAGCGGAGTCTCCGAGATCGACTCCTTCGACGCCGGTGACTTCCCGGTCCGGCTGGCCGGCGAGGTGCACGGCTTCGACCCCGCCTCGATCGTGAAGAACATCGACCTCGACGACTGGGGACGTACGGCCCACTTCGCGGCCGCCGCGGCCCGGCTCGCGCTGGACGACTCCGGACTCGACCTCGACGAGGAGACCAGGGCGACGGCGGGCGCGATCATCGGCACCACCAACGGCGAGGCGCCCTCCGTCGACACCCTGACCCACCAGTGGCTGGACGGCGGCCCCAGCACCCTCTCCGCCGACGTGGCCCGCCGGGTCCCGGCCGGCAACATCGCCGCCGCCGCGGCCACGGAACTCGGCCTGTACGGCGAGACCGTCGTCATCCCGACGGCGTGCTCGGCCGCCAACTACGCCATCGGCAGCGCCGCCGACAAGATCATCGCCGGTGAGGCCGACGTGATGGTGGCCGGCGGCGCGGACAGCGTGAACCGCTTCACCCACGCCGGGTTCCTCAGCCTCGGCGCGGTGGCCGACGGGGTGCCCCGGCCGTTCGACCAGGACCGTTCGGGCATCGTCACCGCCGAGGGCGGCGCGGTGCTGGTCCTGGAGGAACTGGAGCACGCCCGGCGGCGCGGCGCCCACATCTACGCCGAACTCCTCGGCTACGGGCTCAGCTGCGACGCCCACCACATCGTCCACCCGGACGCGGAGTCCATCGCCACCTGCATCCGGCGGGCACACACCAACTCGGGCATCGTCGCCGAGGACGTCGACTACATCTGCGCCCACGGCACCGGCACGCCGACCAACGACATCACCGAGGTCACCGCGACCCGGCTGGTGTTCGGCGACGAGCACCCGCCGATGAGCTCCATCAAGTCGATGCTGGGCCACACGATGGGCGCGGCCAGCGGATTCGGCGCGATCGCCTGCTGCAAGGCGATCGAGGACGCCTTCCTGCCGCCCACCATCAACCTGCGCACCGTCGACCCGGCGTTCGGCGAGGGCATCGACTTCGTCGGCAACGGTGCCAAGGGAGCCGCGGTGCGCGTCGCGCAGAACCACGGCTTCGCCTTCGGCGGCAACAACGCCATCACCATTTTCGGCGCCTATGCCGACGGCGAGCCCGTCGGTGCGGGGGAGGGACCGCGATGAGCGCGGCAGCAGAACTCCAGATCTCCGATGTGTCGGTGCTGTCCGCGGCCGGTGTCGGCCTGGACGCCCTGCGCGCCCGGCTCCGTGAGCCGGGCGCGGCCCCCGGCGGCGCCCCCGCCGAGGACACCGCCGCCTACGAGGGCCTGCCCGGCCAGGTCGCGGCCGTGCCGGACTTCACGATCACCGACTATGTGCCGCGCAAGGGCACGAAGAACCTCGACCGCACCACGAAACTCGGCCTCGCCGCCGCCACCCTGCTCAAGCGGTCGCTGAGCGAGCGGGCCGAGATCCCCGACTCCTCCTGGGAGTCCACCGGGATCGCCATGGGCACGGTCGTCGGCAGCCTGCGCAGCAGCGTCGACCTGGACATCGACATCATCGAGGGCAAGGGCACCGACCTCGTCAACCCGGCGGTCTTCCCCAACACCACGATGAACTGCTGCGCCAGCCAGATAGCGATCTGGCACAGCTTCCGCGGCCCGAACTCCACCCTGGCCAACGGCACGGTCAGCGCCCTGTCCGCGCTGCGCTACGCGGCCCGGCTGATCCGCTGCGGGCACGCCGGGCGGATGCTCGTCGGCGGTGTCGAGGAGCTGTCCCCGCACACCGCGTGGGGGATCCGGCTGAAGAAGGAGGTCCAGGAGTCCGTCCTCATCGGCGAGGGCGCCGCCCTGGTCGCCCTCGAACCCGCCGGAGCGGACGCACCGCCGGCCGTGGCCACGGTGACGGCCTGCGAGGTGATGTTCGCCCCGGACCGCACCCAGGCCGGCTACACCGCCGCGCTGCGCCGCGCGGCCGACCGAGCGCGGACGGCCGCCGAGGCCGCGGGCACCACCATCGGCCTGGTCCTGCCCGGAAACGTCGGAACGGCCCTGCAGAGCGCCGAGGAGTCGGCCCTCGACGGCTTCGACGCCGAGCGCGTGGACGTGCGGGCCGCGGTCGGCGAGTGCGGCGGCGCGCTCGGCGCCATGCAGCTCGCCGCCGCGGTGGCCCTCGGCCGGCCCGGCACCGGCGTGCTCCTCACCGGGATCGACGAATCCGGGGCGGTGGCCGCGGCCGTGCTCACCATCGAGGAGCGCGCATGAGCGCCCTGACCGCCCCCGCCCGGGTTCGCCGGGAGCTGGTCCACCGCGCCAACGAGCAGGAGATCCTGGTCTCGCCGCCCTGGCGGGCCGGGGACGGCGGATACGGCGGTACGACGGTCACGACGGCCCTCAGCCCGTACTACCGCGACCACCCCGGAACGCACTGGCTGGACGCCCTGCTGCTGATCGAGGCCTGCCGGCAGGCGGCGCTCAGCGCGGCGCACGAGTTCGAGGACCTCTCGCCCGACATCGCGTTCTTCTTCAACTCGATCGAGATGGAGATCACCGACGCCGAGCAACTGGCGCTCCTCAAGGATGAGTTGACGATCCTGTCGGAGTTCGGGGAACTCCGGTTGCGCGGCGACGGCTCGCCGAAGCAGATCACGTACGACCAGCGCGGCACGGACAGTTCGGGCCGCACCGTCGTACGTACGTCGATGGCGGTGCAGGGCCTGCCCAAGGGCCGCTACCCGGAGCTGCGGGCCTACCAGCGGGGCGGCTCGGCCGCGCCGACCACCGCGGGCCTGCGCTCCGGCGCCGGCCCCCGGCCGGCCCTCGGCTCGCCGGAGAGCGTGGGCCGTACCGAGGCCGCCAACGTGGCGATCGCCGGCGTACGGTCCGAGGGAGGCACCCTGGTCGCGGACCTCGCCCCGGACTTCGCCAACGCCAGCCTCTTCGACCACGACTACGACCACTATCCGGCGATGGTGCTCATCGAGGCCGGCCGGCAGCTGGCGCTGTCCGGCACGCCGGACCCCGCCGGGCACCTGGTCACCGCGGTGCGCGCCACCTTCGACAACTTCGCCGAACTCGACGCGCCGATCCGGCTCGTGGCCCGGCACGGCGAGCGGTGGGTCGACGTGAACTGCGTCCAGGACGACCTGGTCGTCACCCGGATGTCTCTCGCGCTGGCCCCCGCCCCCGCCGGTGAGGGGCGGGCGCGATGAGGACCGCGATCTGGACCGACTTCCGCGGGGTGCTGACCCCGCCGCTGCGGGAGGGACTGCGCGCCTACTGCGAGGGCAAGCCGTTCACCCCCGAACAGCTCGGGCAGTGCCTGCGCGCCCTCGCCGACCGTCACGGCAGCCCGGACGGGATGGCCGTACTGGACTCCGGGATCCTCTCCGAGCGCCAGTGGACGGCTCAGATCGAGCGGGAGCTGTCCGCCCGGTTCGGCGTGGCGGCGGATCTGTCCGGCCTCGGCACCGAGTGGTGGAGCGACCGCCGGATCGACCCCGAGTGGCTCGCCGCCCTGCGCTCATGGCGGCAGGCGGGCGCCTTCGTGGGCGTGATCTCCAACCTCCCCGTCGACTGGAAGGACCACTTCGCGGACTTCCTCGACTGGGACGGGCTGTTCGACGAGGTCCTGCTCTCCTGCGACCTCCAGGCCCGCAAACCCGACGCCGGGATGTTCCGCCACGCCGAGTCCCGCTCCGGCGTGCCCCCCGAGTCCAACGTCCTCGTCGACGACCTGGACGACAACGTCGCCGGCGCGCGGCGCGCGGGCTGGGTGGGCGTGCTCGGCGGCGGAGGGTCCACGCGTGCCGCCATCGAGCGGATCGACTCGATCGTGCGCTCCGGCGCACCCCAACACCTCGTATCACACCAAGGAGCAGCCTGATGACCAGTCGATCGGTGTTCGTCACGGGAGCCAGCCGGGGCATCGGCGCGGCGATCGCGAGCGATCTGAACAAGCAGGGCTACCGCGTCGTCGGCACCGCCCGCACCACCCGGCCCGACCTCGAGGGCGTCTCCTTCGTCCAGTGCGACGTCCGCGACCCGGAGTCGGTGCGCACGGCGGTGGAGCAGGCCCGCGAGATCGTCGGCGAGATCGACATCGTCGTGAACTGCGCCGGCATCATGAACGACGGCCTGCTGCTCACCCAGACCCAGGAGGGCGTCCAGGAGGTCCTCGACACCAACCTCACCGGCTCCATCAACGTGGCCCGCGAGACCGTGCCGGACATGATGGCCAACAAGTGGGGCCGCCTGGTCTTCGTCTCCTCCATCGTCGCGCTGTGGGGCTCGCCCGGCCAGGTCAACTACTCGGCCTCCAAGAGCGGCCTGATCGGCGTCGCCCGCTCGCTCGCCTGGGAACTCGGACGCGCCGGGATCACCTCCAACGTCGTCCTGCCGGGCCTGATCGAGACCGACATGATCGCCGAGCTGTCCGACCGGCGGCGCAAGGAGATCGTCTCCCAGACGGCGCTGCGCCGCACCGGCCGGCCCGAGGAGGTGGCCGCCCTGGTCTCCTTCCTCGTCTCCGAGGACGCCGGGTTCATCACCGGCGCCTCGATCCCGATCGGCGGCGGCGTCGGCATGGGCGTGTGATGAGCGCGACGACGATTCCCGTACGGTCCGACGCGCGCCGGATGCCGCTGGTGGCCGTGGACGACGTCGAGGCGGTCGAGGGAGGCTTCATCGGCCGCAAGACCGTCACCACCGCCGACCCCTATCTCGCCGGGCACTTCCCGTCCCTGACGGTGTATCCCGGTGTGTTCCTGATCGAGAGCCTCCAGCAGATGCTCGAACTGCACCTCGACGGCGCCCTGGGAGGTATCGAGCTGGTGGAGCTCGGCTCGGTCCGCTTCAGCCGCCCGGCGCTGGCCGGCGACGCGGTGGTGTTCGAGGTCGCGGTCAGCGGAGACCGTACGGCCCTGGTCACCAAGGCGGTGTGCAGCAGCGGCGGTCAGCGCCTCGCCCGCATCACCGCGACGTGGAGGAGCCGGACATGACGACGCGGACCGAGAACCCGGCGCTGCCCGACCCCGGGGACCTGCTGCCCTACGGCTACCCGGCCCTCCAGGTCGACCGGATCGTCCGGCACACGCCGGGCGCCCTCGAGGCCACGAAGGCCGTGACCTACCACGAGCTGGACGCCCACCTGGGCCGCTCCCGGCCGGGCCGGTTCCCCGCCAGCCTCACCCTGGAGTCGTTCCTCCAGGCCTGCGGGCTGCTCCTGATGCGCGAGTCCGACCCGGGCGACCGCCAGCTGCTGATCTTCGGGTCGGCGCGCGGGGTGCGGGTCACCGACGCCGTACAGGCCGGTGAACTGCTCGTGCACTCCGTGGAGTTGATCGACCGGGACGAGGAGACGGCCACGTTCTCCGGAGTGTCCCGGGCCGGGGACGGCCGCACCGTCCTCGAAGTCGAACGTGCCATCACCCTGCTGCGCCCCGCCGACTCGTTCGAGGGCCCAGCGGACAGCGGCAGCTGACAGCTACGAGATCTGCGAAACGGAGGATTCGGTGGTGTACCACTACGTCGTGACCGCCCCGGGACAGGGAGTCCAGCGGCCCGGGATGCTCGATCCCTGGCTGGACGCCGTCCCCGGGGCACCCGCCCTCGTCGCCGACTGGTCGCGGGCCGCGGGCTTCGACCTGGTCGAGGCCGGCCGTGACGAGGTCCTGCTGGCCGACACGGCCTACGCCCAGCCCCTGATCGTCGCCGCGTCCCTGCTGGCGCACCAACTGCTCCGCGACAGGCTGCCGTCGGGCGCGGGCGAGGTGCTCTTCGCGGGCCACTCGGTCGGCGAGCTGGCCGCCGCGGCGGGCGCGGGCTGCCTCAGCCCGCGGGACGCGGTCGCCCTCGCCCGGGTGCGCGGCGCGGCGATGTCGGCGGCCTGCGCGGTGGCGCCGACCGGCATGGCCGCGGTGATGCCGTCCAAGCGGAACCCCGCCTCGGACGAGGAGATCGTCGCCGCGGTCGCCGCGGTGGGCCTGACGGTGGCCAACTTCAACGGCAGCCACCAGTTCGTGGCGGCGGGACCGGCCGACCTGGTCGAGGCCCTCGCCGACGCCCCGCCGCCGGGCACCCGGGTCTCGCCGCTCGCCGTCGCCGGTGCCTTCCACACCGAGGCCATGGCGCCGGCGGTGGCGCGGTTCGCCCGCGCGATCGAGGGAGTCCGGATCACGGAACCGGCCTCGGCGCTGCTGGGCAACGGCGACGGCGCGCTGCTCGCCGGCCCGGAGGACCTGCGCCGCCGGCTGATCACCCAGATCACCTCGCCGGTCCGCTGGGACCTGTGCGCGCGGGCGATCGCCCGCCATGCCCCCGACGCGCTGCACATCGAGCTGGCGCCGGCGGGTCCGCTCACCCGCCTGCTCCAGCGGGCCCGCCCCGAGGCACGCGCCGTCGCCCTGGGCGTCCCGGAGGACCTCGACCGCGTCCTGGTCGAGGCCGCCACGACCGCTGAGCCCGTGCTGGTGGGCGCGCGATGACGACCACGGAGAAGAACGACGGGGGAGGACCTGATGCGTAGTGGTGTCGAGGAGCTGACGAGCCTCAGGCGCGAGATCACCGAGGGCCCGGACCCGGCTGCCACCCAACGCCAGCGTGACAAGGGCAAGTTGACGGCGCGGGAGCGCATCGAGCTGCTGCTGGACCCGGGGTCCTTCCAGGAGGTCGAGCAGCTGCGCCGGCACCGGGCCACCGGGTTCGGCCTGGAGGCGAAGAAGCCGCACACGGACGGTGTCATCACCGGCTGGGGCACGGTGGAAGGCCGTACGGTCTTCGTGTACGCGCACGACTTCCGGATCTTCGGCGGCGCGCTCGGTGAGGCGCACGCCGAGAAGATCCACAAGATCATGGACATGGCCATCGCGTCGGGCGCGCCCCTGGTGTCCCTGAACGACGGTGCGGGCGCCCGTATCCAGGAGGGTGTCACCGCCCTCGCCGGGTACGGCGGCATCTTCCAGCGCAACACCAGGGCGTCCGGAGTGATCCCGCAGATCAGCGTGATGCTGGGCCCGTGCGCGGGCGGTGCGGCCTACTCGCCGGCCCTGACGGACTTCGTGTTCATGGTCCGTGAGACGTCCCAGATGTTCATCACCGGCCCGGACGTGGTCAAGGCCGTGACCGGCGAGGAGATCAGCCAGAACGGGCTCGGCGGGGCCGACGTCCACGCGGAGACCTCCGGCGTGTGCCACTTCGCGTACGACGACGAGGAGACCTGTCTCGCCGAGGTCCGCTATCTGCTGTCGCTGCTCCCGCAGAACAACCGGGAGAGGCCCCCGGCCGCGACGGCCGACGATCCGGCCGACCGCCGCTGCGACGAACTCCTCGACCTGGTGCCCGCCGACGGCAACCGCCCCTACGACATGCGCGCGGTGATCGAGTCGCTCGTCGACGACGGCGAGTACCTCGAGATCCACGAGCGTTGGGCCGGCAACGTCATCGTCGCCCTGGCCCGCCTCGACGGCCAGACCGTCGGCATCGTGGCCAACCAGCCCCAGTCGCTGGCCGGCGTCCTCGACATCAACGCGTCCGAGAAGGCCGCCCGCTTCGTCCAGATGTGCGACGCCTTCAACATCCCGCTCGTGACGCTCCTCGACGTCCCCGGCTTCCTGCCGGGCGTCGACCAGGAGCACGGCGGCATCATCCGGCACGGCGCCAAGCTGCTGTACGCGTACTGCAACGCCACCGTCCCGCGCATCCAGCTCATCCTGCGCAAGGCCTACGGCGGCGCGTACATCGTCATGGACTCCCGTTCCGTGGGCGCCGACCTGTCGTACGCCTGGCCCACCAACGAGATCGCGGTGATGGGCGCCGAGGGTGCCGCGAACGTGATCTTCCGGCGCCAGATCGCCGGCGCCGACGACCCCGAGGCCATGCGGGCCCGCATGGTCAAGGAGTACAAGGCCGAGCTGATGCACCCCTACTACGCGGCCGAGCGCGGCCTGGTCGACGACGTGATCGACCCCGCCGAGACCCGCGAGGTGCTCATCCGGTCCCTGGCGATGCTGCGGACCAAGCACGCCGACCTGCCCTCGCGCAAGCACGGCAACCCGCCCCAGTGACCCCGCACCCACCCGAACGGAGCTGATCCAGGTGACCACAGCCATCGAGCACACCGCCCCGGCCCCTCTGGTCCGCGTGGAACGCGGCCTGCCCTCCGACGACGAACTCGCGGCCCTGACCGTGGCGTTGCTCTCCCGGGCCGTGATCGCCGGCGCGGGCACCCCCGCCGCCCCGCCCGTCCCCCTGTGGGACCGCCCGGAGCGCCACGCGTCGTACCGCCCGGTCAGCTGGCGGCGCTAGCCGGAGGAGACAAGTGACCGACATGGAAGGGGAGTTGGAGGAGATGGACATGGCCGGAACGCCGATCCAGCCCACGGGGCGGCCCGCGCCGCCGCAGGCGCTGCTGGCAGGGGAGGAGGACGGTGGCGATGAGCCCCACATCCAGCGCGGAATCGACTGAGGCCACGCTCACCGGGGGCGGCGCGATACGCAGGGTACTGATCGCCAACCGCGGCGAGATCGCGGTCCGGGTCGCCCGGGCCTGCCGGGACGCGGGGATCACCTCCGTCGCCGTGTACGCCGAGCCCGACCGGGACGCGCTGCACGTCCGCGCGGCCGACGAGGCCTTCGCCCTGGGCGGTGACACCCCGGCGACCAGTTATCTCCGCATGGACGAGGTCCTGCGCGTGGCACGCGAGTCCGGCGCGGACGCGGTCCACCCCGGCTACGGCTTCCTCTCCGAGAACGCGGAGTTCGCCCAGGCCGTCCTGGATGCGGGCCTGACCTGGATCGGCTCGCCCCCGCAGGCGATCCGCGCCCTGGGTGACAAGGTCGCCGCCCGGCACATCGCGCAACGCGCCGGTGCCCCGCTGGTGGCCGGTACGCCGGACCCGGTGGGCGGCGCCGAGGAGGTCGTGGCGTTCGCCGGGCAGCACGGTCTGCCGATCGCGATCAAGGCGGCCTTCGGAGGTGGCGGACGCGGTCTGAAGGTCGCCCGCACCCTGGAGGAAGTGCCGGAGCTGTACGAGTCGGCGGTGCGTGAGGCGGTGGCCGCCTTCGGCCGGGGCGAGTGCTTCGTGGAGCGCTACCTGGACCGCCCCCGGCACGTGGAGACCCAGTGCCTGGCGGACCGGTACGGCAACGTGGTCGTCGTGTCGACGCGTGACTGCTCGCTGCAACGCCGGCACCAGAAGCTGGTGGAGGAGGCCCCGGCGCCGTTCCTGACCGACGCGCAGAACGAGCAGCTGTACGCCGCCTCCAAGGCGATCCTGCGCGAGGCCGGCTACGTCGGCGCCGGCACCTGTGAGTTCCTGGTCGGGCAGGACGGCACGATCTCCTTCCTGGAGGTCAACACCCGGCTCCAGGTGGAGCATCCGGTGACCGAGGAGGTCGCGGGCATCGACCTGGTCCGTGAGCAGCTGCGCATCGCCGCGGGCGAGGAACTCGGCTACGACGATCCGCCCCTGCGCGGCCACTCCTTCGAGTTCCGCGTCAACGGCGAGGATCCGGGCCGTAACTTCCTGCCCGCTCCCGGCACGGTCACCCGGTGGGATCCGCCGACGGGCCCCGGTGTCCGCCTGGACGCGGGCGTGGAGTCCGGCAGCGTCATCGGTCCGGCGTGGGACTCGCTTCTGGCCAAGCTGATCGTGACGGGCCGTACCCGCAAGGAGGCCCTGGAGCGGGCCCGCCGGGCGCTCGCCGAGTTCCGGGTCGAGGGCATGGCGACGGCGCTCCCCTTCCACCGCGCGGTGGTGAAGGACCCGGCGTTCGCCCCCGAACTCACGGGCTCGGACGGCCCGTTCACGGTGCACACCCGCTGGATCGAGACCGAGTTCGGCAACGACATCGAGCCCTTCGTCCCCGCGGCGGAGGGCGGGGAGGAAGGGCCGGACGGTCGCGAGACCCTCGCGGTCGAGGTCGGTGGCCGGCGGATCGAGGTCCGGGTCCCCGCGTCGCTGGGCGTGCCGAGGGCGCGTACGGCACCAGGAGGCGCGCGCCAGGTCAGGCGCCGCCCCGGTGGCCGCAGGGCGGGCTCCGCCGTCTCGGGCGACACGCTGACGTCCCCGATGCAGGGCACGATCGTCAAGGTCGCCGTGGCGGAGGGCGCGACGGTCGCCGCGGGTGACCTCGTCGTCGTCCTGGAGGCGATGAAGATGGAGCAGCCCATCACCGCCCACAAGGCCGGTACGGTCGTCGATCTCCTGGTCCGGCCCGGCGTGGCGCTCACCGCCGACGCCGCGATCTGCGCGATCAAGGAGTGAGGCGATGACGACGTACCAGCAGACAGGCGTGCTGCTGCGCCCGGTGTCCGCCGCTCCTGAACTCGCAGGCACGGGAGGGGGATTGATGGCCTCGCTGCTGCCGCCCCGGGTGGTGGCCGCGGAGACGTTCGGGCACGGGGACGAGGACTGGTGGGGAGCGCTGCTGCCCGCCGAGGCACGGCTGATGGCGGGCGCGGGAGCCAAACGGCGGCGGGACTTCGCCGGGGTACGGGTGTGCGCCCGGCGCGCGCTGCGGGTCCTCGGCTACGCGCCGGTGCCCGTGCTGCCGGGCCCGCGCGGAGAACCGCGCTGGCCGGCGGGTGTCGTGGGCTCGATGACGCACTGCGCGGGCTACCGGGCGGCGGTGGTCGCCCGCCCCGAGGCGGGCCTGGCCGGGCTCGGCATCGACGCCGAGCCGCACGCCCCGCTCTCGCCGGACGTGCTGGAGATGGTCGCGAGCCCCGCCGAGCGCGCGCATGTGGCGATGCTGGCCGGCGGCCGGCCGCGGGTGCACTGGGGGACCGTCCTGTTCTGCGTGAAGGAGGCGGTCTTCAAGGCGTGGTACCCGCTGGCCCACACCGAACTCGGCTTCCTGGAGGCGGAGGTGGCCTTCCAGGTGGACGGCGACGGCTCCTCCGGGGGCGTCACGGCCGCGGTGCGCCGGCCGGGCCCGTTCGCCGCCGTCTCGGGCCGGTGGCGCGTCGCCGATGGCGTGATCGCGACCGCGGTCGTGGCGGAGGCGGCCGCCGCCTGGAAGTCCGGACAGCACCCCTCCCGCGCCGCACCGCCCGGCGAACACCCCGCGGCCTGAGCCCCGCGACCCACCCCTGTTTTCCCATCAACCCACCATGTCCAGGAGGAAGAAACGATGCGTCTCGCCGATGCCCGTGTGGAGTGCGTGACCGAGATCGAAGCCGCGCCGCAGCGGGTGTGGGAACTGGTCTCGGACATCTCCACCTCGGCCCGGCACAGCCCGGAACTGCAGGAGGTGGAGTGGCTCGACGGAGCCGAGGGGCCCGCGGTCGGCGCCTGCTTCTCCGGCCGCAACCGCAACAGCGGGATGGGGGAGTGGCGTACCGTCAGCCGGGTCGCCCAGATGTCGGAGCAGCGCCTCTTCGAGTGGGAGGTCGTCCGCTACAACGACCGGCGCCACGGCGAGCCGCTGGCCGTCTGGACGTACACCCTGGAACCCCTCGCGGACGGCTCCGGCACCCGCCTTCGCCACGGCATGCGCTTCGGCGCGGCCCGCGGCCCGATGCACGACGCGGTCGAGCGGTACCCGGACCGCGAGGAACAGATCATCGACGGCCGCCTCGCCCTGCTGCGCACCGGCATCGAACGGACCCTGGCCGGGGTGAAGGCCGAGGCGGAGGCGTAACGGGGAGCGGGCCCCCGTCCGCACTCCGCCCTTGATCATCAAGAGGGCGTACGGGGCTTCGTCGTGGTCAGTACTACCCGCCCTGACCAGCACGAAGCCCTTCCCCGGGGGGGTGATGTCAGACGTGGATGTCAGAAGTCGCTCTGTGAGCAGCGGCTGAGACATGCTCTAGTCCCCGCAGAACTTCTTCTCCGCCGCGGCCGCGCCGTCCCTGAACCCTTCCCGGAAGTTCGCGTTGACCGTGACGCGCTGCAGCTGCTGCACGTCGCAGTCGCTCTTCATGGCCGCGTAACCCGCCTTGTAGCCTGCCGCGTACTGCTCCTGGGCGCTCTGGCGTCCCCCTTGCTCGGCTGTGCCGCACCTGACCTCGGGGCCGCCGACCTGCTGGGCAGTGATGGTGCCGCTGGCATTGGTGATCGTCGCGGAGAAGTTTCCGCCGTCGTCCGTCCGCTCGGTGCCCTGGGCCCCGTGCGCGGACTCGATGAATACGGCCTTGTCCGGCTCGAAGCCCTCGCCGACGACCGCCAGGCTCGCCCGACCGTCGGCCCGCGAGACACCGCAGGTGGGCGACGCCGCCGCAGCCGGCGAGGCGGCAAGCTCCACTGCCCCCGCTGTCAACGACGACACCACCAGGGGGACCAGCACCGCCAGGCGTACGCATCGACCGTTCATAGGAAGGCTCCTACGTGGCTCGTCCCCCTTCGGCCCCTGCCCTCCAGCGTCTCTCCGACGGTAAGGGGTGTCAAAACGGGGACAAATCCTAGCGGTTGATCGGGATCTCGTACACGATCTCGCAGTGGGCGGCGGGCACCACGATGTCCGCCGTCTCCACGGGCCGCCCTTGGTCGCTGTAGTACGTCCGCCGGGTGTGCGTGACGAGGGCGGCCTTCTGGATGCCCAGGAGTGATGCCTCCTCGGCGGTCGCCTGCCTCGGCTCCGGCTGCTCCACGGCGTGGCTGACGGTGACGCCGATCGCGGCCATGCGGTTCACGACACCTGCCCCAGCGTGCGGCCCTCCCTCGGGGAGTACGACGAGAGTGCCGGCGGTGAGGTCATACGGCTCCCAACTCGTCGACAGCTGCACCGGCCGGCCGTCGGCCAGGAACTCGTAGGTCGTCCGGACGCGCCTTGTCTGCGAGGACTGCCGCTGGCCGGGTCCGGGGCCGTCCACGCCGTCGGGGAACACGCAGCCGTGCCATCACGTCAGCGAAGGCAGGCGCGTCACCGGCCTGTCCGGCGGGACCGGAACACGCGTCTGACGAAGTGGCTCAACGACGGCATCCCGCCCGCCCAGGTGGCCGAGTGGGCCGGGAACAGCGTCGCCGTGCTCCTGGCGACCTACGCCCGATGCGTCGACGGGCAGCTGCCGGATCTCAAACGGCGGCTGGAAGCCGCGGGCGACCTTCCTGAGGCGGAGGTGCCGGGCGCTGGCTGATCTTCCACCGGTCGAGAACTTCGACACGTATTCGACACGGCCACCCGCGAAAACCCGGTGACAGCCGGACAGCCCCGGACCGCGCCCTTGATCACCAAGGGGGTCTCCGGGGCTGACCTGTGTCGCGTGAAACCGTCTCTGACCAGCAAAAAGCCCTCCCGAGGGAGGGCTCGGGCGCCCCCGGCAGGACTCGAACCTGCGGCCAAGCGCTTAGAAGGCGCCTGCTCTATCCACTGAGCTACGGGGGCCTGGTGGCGGGACCAAGGATAAAGGCTCCCTGTTCCTCGACCCTGTCGCTTCGCCTCCGTGGCTCGATGTGGAGGTTCGGTGAAGCGGTCCTGATAATCGCAGGCAGGTACGAATCGTGCACCGCTTTTGGCGTCCGACGCACCGGGTGTTGTGCACTCGTTATGCCTGGACTGTGCCCGCGCCCCAGTAGTCCCGTCTGTCTGTTCTGTTCCGTCGGCGCGCAGACATGTCCATATGCTTCAGAATTCCCTCAAAATTGGGCATTCTTCGCATGTGGTGACCTTGGACGTACGGCCTCAACTGCTCGACACACTCTCCGCGCTGCGCGACCGTGTCGCCGCCGCACGCTTTCCGCTGCCCCTGGCCGGGGCCCCACGCGCGCGTGCCAACCGCGACGAACTCCTCGCGCAGCTCGACGACTACCTGGTACCCCGGCTACGAGAACCCGAGGCGCCCCTGCTGGCCGTCGTCGGCGGCTCCACCGGCGCCGGCAAGTCGACGCTCGTCAACTCCCTCGTCGGCCGCAAGGTCAGCGAGGCCGGCGTGCTGCGGCCGACGACCCGGACACCGGTCCTCGTCTGCCATCCCGACGATCAGCACTGGTTCAGCCGGATGCGGGTCCTGCCCGACCTCGCGCGCGCGTGGTCGCCCCGGCCGGATGCCGTGGACGACCTCCTGCTCCCCGGTGAGAACCCCGCGCGCGTGCTGCGCCTCGAGACCGCCGAGACCCTCCCGCGCGGACTCGCCCTCCTCGACGCCCCCGACATCGACTCCCTCGTCGCCGACAACCGGGTCCTCGCCGCCGAACTGATCTGCGCCGCCGACATCTGGATCATGGTCACCACGGCCGCCCGCTACGCCGACGCCGTCCCCTGGCACCTGCTGCGCACTGCCAAGGAGTACGACGCCGCCCTCGTGACCGTCCTGGACCGGGTTCCCCACCAGGTCGTCTCCGAGGTCTCCCGGCAGTACGGCGCCCTGCTCACCAAGGCCGGGCTCGGCGACGTACCCCGCTTCACCGTGCCCGAACTGCCCGAGTCCGCCTGGGGCGCCGGACTGCTGCCCGCCACCGCCGTCGCGCCCCTGAAGCACTGGCTCGTCCAGCACGCCCAGGAGCCCGCCGCCCGCCGGCAGGTCATGGCCCGTACCGCCTACGGCCTGCTCGACTCGCTCAACTCCCGCATGCCCGAGCTGGCCGGCGCAGCCGCCGCCCAGTACGCCGCCGCCCTGCGCCTCACCTCCGCCGTCGACACCGCCTACGACAGCGAGCACGCGCGCGTACGCGGCAGGCTCCAGTCCGGCGCCGTACTCGCCGGGGACGCCCTCAAACGCTGGCGGGCCTTCCCGCTGGACTGCACCGCCGGGGAACTCCTCGACGCGCTCGTGGAGAGCCTGGTCGCCCTGCTGCTGTGTTCCGTCACCGCCGCGGACGAACGCGTCGATGACGCCTGGCGACGTGAGCCCGCCGGCGCCGACCCGGCCCTCGCCGCCGGCGAGTCCACCGTGGAGAGCGCCGAGCACCGCATCGGCCTCGCCGTACGGCGCTGGCGGCGCGAGCTGGAGGAGTACGCCGAGGAGGAGTCGCGCGACCTGGAGCGCTCCACCACCCCCGATCCGGAGGCCCTCGCCGCGCTGGTCGCCACCGCGCTGCTGGGCGGCCGCCGGGCACGCACCGCCGGCGAGGGGCTCGCCGAGCGGCTCGGCGCCCACGGCGCGCTGCGGCTGCGCGACCGGGCCGGACGGCTCCTGGGCGACCACGTGGACCGCGTCCTGCACGCCGAACGCGAGCGGCGCCTCGCCCCGCTCGACGCCCTGGACGTCCACCCCGAGCCCCAGGCCGAACTCATCGCCGCGCTGTCCGTACTGCAGAAGGAGAGGTGACCGGTGACCGCCGTCACTGACCAGGACCACATGGATCACATCGACCACATGGGGCGCATGGAGCGCGACAGCAACAGCCACACCAGCGGGCGCGTGGAGCACGGAGAGGGCGCGGTGGCCGCGGCGGACGGCCGCATCGGCGGCGACGGCGCGGAGACCGAGACCGAGGCCCAGACCCAGACCCAGGCCGAGGACGTGGTGAGCGAGCCGTACGCGCGCGTGCGGGACGACGAGCCGTACGCGCGCGTACGGGACGGCGTGGACACCGTGTACGACCACGACGCCTACGAGGAGGACGAGGGCCAGGACACCGGCGAAGGCGCCGACCTGAACCCGCCTCAGCGCCTGAACCTGGAGAAGACCCTGGATACGGCCGCCGTCCCGTCACTCCAGTTCCACCTCCCGCCCCCGCACCCCCGTACCCCCTTCGGTCTCACCCCCCGCGAGCGCGCCGCGGCCGCCGAACCCGGACCCGAGCCGGTGCGGTCGGCCGAACCGGCGAATTCGGCCGCACCGACGGACCCGGACCCGACGGATCCGACGGACTCCACGGACTCGGCGGAGTCGGCCGAGGCCTGGGACGACGGGCTCATCGCCCGGCGGGTCACGGAGGCCACCGCCGCCGCCCTCGCCGCCGAACGCGCCTCCGTGCTGGACAGCGGCGTCCGCGGCCCGGGCAGCCCGACCCCCGCCCCGCTGGCGTACGAAGGCCCGCTGCGCTCCCGCCTGGACGCGCTGCGCGAGCTGGTCGGGCTCTCCCGCACCCGGCTGGACAGCCATACCCTCGCCGAGGCCGGCCGGGTCCTGGACGAGGCCGCCGCCCGCCGCAGGCTGTCCGGCCGGCACACCGTCGTCGCCATCGCGGGCGCGACCGGCAGCGGCAAGTCGCAGCTGTTCAACGCCCTCGCCGGAGTGGCCATTTCGGAGACCGGGGTACGGCGTCCGACCACGGCCGCGCCCATCGCGTGCAGCTGGAGCGACGGCGCCGCGAGCCTCATCGACCGCCTCGGCATCCCGGGCCGGCTGCGCCGCCGTCCGCTGCAGACCCCGGAGGCCGAGGCGCAGCTGCGCGGGCTGGTCCTGGTCGACCTGCCCGACCACGACTCCGCCGCCGTAGAGCACCGCCAGCAGGTCGACCGCATCCTGAAACTGGTCGACGCGGTGATCTGGGTGGTCGACCCGGAGAAGTACGCCGACGCCGTGCTGCACGAGCGCTATCTGCGGCCCATGGCCGGCCATGCCGAGGTCATGTTCATCGTCCTCAACCAGGTCGACCGGCTGCCCGGCGACGCCGCCGACCAGGTCCTGGACGACCTGCGGCGGCTGCTGGACGAGGACGGCGTCGCACTCGGTGACTACGGCGATTCCGGCGCCACCGTGCTCGCACTGTCCGCGCTGAGCGGCGAGGGCGTCGGCGAACTGCGCGACTCGCTGGGCCAGTTCGTGGCCGAGCGGGGCGCGGCGGCCCGCCGGGTCGCGGCCGACGTGGACGCCGCCGCGGCCGAACTGCGGCCCGTCTACGCCGCGGGGCGGCGCGTCGGCCTCAGCGAGGAGGCGCGCGAGGAGTTCGCCGTGCGGCTCGCGGACGCCGTGGGCGCCACCGCGGCGGGCGAGGCTGCCGAGCGCGCCTGGCTGCGCAACGCCAACCGCGCCTGCGGCACGCCCTGGCTGCGGTTGTGGAACTGGTACCAGCACCGCGGCGAGTCCAGCACCGGCCGGCACCTCGTCCGGACCCAGCAGGCCGACGAGGAGTCCACGGCCCGCCAGCGCGTGGAACAGGCGGTCCGTACGGTGGCCGACCGGGCCTCGGCCGGACTGCCCGTGCCCTGGGCGCAGGCGGTGCGCGAGGCGGCCGTACGCGGATCCCAGGGGCTGTCCGAGGCACTCGACGAACTCGCCGAGCGGGCCGGTCTGCCGCCGGGGCGCCCGCCGCGGCCCGGATGGTGGCCCGCGGCGGTGCTCGCGCAGGCGGCGATGACGCTGGTGCAGGTCGTGGGCGGCCTGTGGCTGGTGGGGCAGATCGTCGGCGTCGTGGCGCCCAACCTGGGGATTCCGGTGCTGCTGATGGTGTGCGGGATCCTCGGCGGGCCGCTCGTGGAGTGGGGCTGCCGGATGGCCGCGAGAGGCCCGGCCCGCCGCTACGGCCAGGACGCGGAACGGCGCCTGCGGGAGGCGGCCGCAAGCTGCGGGCGGGCCCGGGTGCTGGATCCGGTGGCGGCGGAGCTGTTGCGGTACCGCGAGGTGCGGGAGCAGTACGGGAGGGTGGTGCGGGCCGGGGTGTGAGCGGGGTGAAAACCGGGGTTTTCCCCTGTTCCGGGGTGTGAGCGAGGGGGCTGTGGACGGGATTCACTCGTCCGGGTGATGGAGTTTTCCACAGGTGGGGTGGTCGTCCACAGAGCTGAGCGGGCCCGGCCCGGCGGCGGCAGTCTGGGGGTCGCGGCGATCGCGGTGCGGTCGCCGGGACGTACCAGACACAGCCGTACGGGACGGGCCCGTACGCGTGCCGCCCGCCGGCCGGAGGACGCCGGGCGGGGGAGGGGAGCGAGGACATGAACGAGACCATCGTCTGCGTGGTGGGCAACGTGGCGACCCAGCCGGTGTACCGGGAGCTGGCGGCAGGTCCCTCGGTCCGGTTCCGGCTGGCGGTGACCGCGCGCTACTGGGACCGGGAGAAGAGCACCTGGACGGACGGGCACACCAACTTCTTCACGGTGTGGGCCAATCGGCAGCTCGCGGTCAACGTGAAGGCGTCGGTCGAGGTGGGCCAGCCCGTCGTCGTCCAGGGCCGGCTGAAGGTGCGCACGGAGGTGCGCGACGGACAGCAGCAGTGGGCGTCCGCCGACATCGACGCCGTGGCGATCGGCCACGACCTCGCGCGGGGTACGGCGGCCTTCCAGCGCGCGGCCAAGCCGGAGACGCAGCTGACGACGACGAGGCCGGAGCCGAACTGGGAGACACCGCGCCCGCCCGAAGCAAACACGGAACAGGAGCAGCCTCAACCGACCCAGGAACCAGCGCTGGTGACGTGACGTCAGCGGATGCGGATGGGCACGAAGTGGCGCCACTGGACGCGCCCAACACTCCACACGAACCGGTGGATTTGTCGATATGCCCAGCTCATGGACGGTCCCGGCGATAACGATTCCGGATCGGATCGGCCATCGGATCATCCGACCGGCAGGAGAGGCTCCGAGTGATCCATAGGATGCCGGGCATGCCCCTCGGGGCCGCCGATTCTGCTGGTGGGACCGTCCCCCATGTCCAACGGGTCCTGCTCGAAGGGGAATTCTGTGCTTGCTGCGTTCTCTGGGTTCCGCCGGTCCGCCCTCGCGGCCCGCCTGGCCACCGCCGCGACGGTGTCGGGCATCGCGGCGGCCGGTGTGCTCTCCGGCGCCGGTACGGCCGTGGCCGAGGGGGCACCACAGGCCCAGGGCGGGGCGACGGCCACGATCAACGGCCTGAAGACCTATGGCGAGGCCGTGGTCCACGAGGCCGGCGGCGAGCAGCGGGTGGCCGCGGGCCTGTTCGAGATGTCCGTCGACGGCGGCGGCACCCTGCAGACCTACTGCGTCGACCTGCACAACCCCACCCAGCGCGACGCCCACTACCAGGAGACCTCCTGGAGCAGCACCTCGCTGGGCACCAACAAGAACGCCGGCAAGATCCGTTGGATCCTGCAGAACTCCTACCCCCAGGTCAACAACCTCGCCGCGCTCGCCCGCAAGGCCGGCGCCGGCAACCTCACCGAGCAGGACGCGGCGGCCGGCACCCAGGTGGCGATCTGGCGCTACTCCGACGGCGCGAAGGTCGACGCCGTCGACCCGCAGGCCGAGAAGCTCGCCGACTACCTGGAGAAGAGCGCCCGCGACCTCACCGAGCCGCAGGCCTCGCTCACCCTGGACCCGCCCGCCGTCTCCGGCCGGCCCGGTGACCTGCTGGGCCCGGTGACGGTGCACACCAACGCGGCCGGTGTCACGGTCAGCGGGCCGGCGGACGCCGCGACCACCGGGGTGCGGATCATCGACAAGACCGGCAAGGTGCTGACGACCGCGAAGAACGGCAGCAAGCTGTACTTCGACATTCCCGAGGACGCCTCGGACGGTACGGCACAGCTGACCGTACAGGCGTCGACCACCGTCCCGGTGGGCCGTGCCTTCGCCTCCGACAGTCGCAGCCAGACCCAGATCCTGGCCGGTTCCAGCGAGTCCACGGTCTCCGCGACCGCGAGCGCCGCCTGGGCGGCCGAGGGCGCCATACCGGCGGTCTCGGCGCACAAGGACTGCGCCAAGGGCGCGGTGGACATCATCGTGGCGAACAAGGGCGACAAGCCCTTCACCTTCGCCCTGATGGACACCGAGCACACCATCCCCGCGCGCACCACCCGCACGGTCACGGTCCCCCTCCAGGAGGACCAGGCCTACGACTTCACGATCACCGGCCCGAACGGCTTCAGCCGGCGCTTCACCGGTGTCCTGGACTGCAAGACCCAGGGCGCGATCACAACCGAGCAGGCCAAGCCCCACAACGACCCCCGCCCCGCCACAGTGGGCGGCACCACGGCCCCCGACACCAACCTCGCCGCGACGGGCGGCTCGGCGGTCACTCCGCTGATCGCGGGCGCGGCCATCGGGTTCGTGGTGATCGGCGGGGCGGTGCTGGTGGTGCTGCGCAAGCGGGAAGAGCCAAACGGTTCATGACCGTCGGCGGGTGACCATCGCCCGCCCCGCGCGGAGGGTGGGGCTCCAGGTGATGCCGCCGAGTTCTGACGGTCACCAGCGAGACGAGGACTCGAAGGGGAAGCCCTCCCCTCGCCTCCTAGGCAGCCGCTGGTCATGAAGCGGCGTTCGCTGATCCGGCACTGAGAAAAGCCAGAAAAACTTCTACTGCTGACTAGCCGTCCGACACAGTTTCCGTCCCATGCTCTGTGCTGTTGGCGGGACTACGAGGGAGCGCGCCGTTGGACCGGAACCCCACCTGTTGCTTCTGCTGGCTCGTCGTCGATCTGGAGCAGGACCAGGATGCGAATGAGCTCCGGCTTGGTCCTGCGCACTCCAGCAACGTGCGGCAGCTCGTGTACTCCCACTCAAGCTGTCTGCGCGAGCGCGTCCACCAGAACATGGACCTGTGGTGGGAGCTGTGACCGTGGGAGTCAGCCCACGCACCTGGGGGACGCCAGATCTGCGGGCGGCATGCGAGAAGTTGGACGTGCGGTCAGCGGCTTCCTGGCTGATCATCAGTTCTGTGGCGGAGGGCGCGCCGGTCTCAGGTTGGCGGTCCCTGCTATAGCGTCCGCCGCATGACCTCATCATGTGACCTCGTCAGCCAGCTGAGGCCGGGTGTGGCCGACTCCGCCGAGGCCTGGCGCTTCATTCGCGGATTCGCCGCGCACTGGGTGACGCCACTGGCTGAGGGCGATGGCTGCGACGATGCGGAGCTGGCAGGTGCGGAGACCAGACTCGGTCTCACCCTGCCTGCGGCACTTCGTCAGGGATACCAGCTCATAGGTGGCCGACAGGATCTGACGAGCAACCACGACCACCTACTCAGGCCGGATCAGCTGTACGTCGATGATCGCGGCGAGGTATTGGTATTCCGGCATGAGAACCAAGGGGCATCGTCGTGGGGCGTCCGGCTCGCTGATCTCGACAAGGCCGATCCTCCTGTGGTGATGAAGCTCGATTTGGCCGACAAGGCGGCCGAGCGCTGGGGGGAGTGGATGGAACGGTGTTCCCTGGCCTGGGTCGAGATCGTCCTGTCGGAGTCGCTGCACGCGCCGGAGGAGCTCAGTGACTTCTTGCCGGACCTCGACGAGCCGTTGGACAACCGCTTTGTGCTGTTGCCGTGTCCCTCCTACCCGGGAGAGTCCGGGGAGTGGGGACGCTGGTTCGCCGGATCGGATGTGATCCTGCGGGAGGAGGGCGGGGAATGCCTCTCGGTTCGCGCGCGCAGCGAGGAGGCACTGAATCGGGTCCGCGACGCGCTGCCTGGTGATTGGGTCAACGACTGCCGTTGACGTCAGGGGCCGGGCCCGCGGATCACGAGTGATCGCCCCTGGGCCGTCCCCGGGCCGGGCTAGGGCACCCGAGGCCGATCAACGGCGACCCACAGTGACGGACGAGCCGCAGCCCCCAGCCACGAAACCCCAGGTCACAGCCCCCCAACCAAACGGGTTAACACCCAAGCCTGGCGTTCAGGCAAGATGGGGTGTATCTGCCCACTGCCAGATTTCAAGCTGCCGGACGGTTTCTCTTGGCTGAGTTCATTTACACCATGCGCAAGACGCGCAAGGCGCACGGCGACAAGGTGATCCTCGATGATGTCACCCTGAACTTCCTGCCGGGAGCGAAGATCGGCGTCGTCGGTCCGAACGGCGCCGGTAAGTCGACCGTTCTGAAGATCATGGCGGGGCTGGAGCAGCCGTCCAACGGTGACGCCTTCATCTCGCCCGGTTACAGCGTCGGCATCCTGCTGCAGGAGCCCCCGCTGAACGAGGAGAAGACCGTCCTGGAGAACGTCCAGGAGGGTGTCGCCGAGATCAAGGGCAAGCTCGACCGGTTCAACGAGATCGCCGAGCTCATGGCGACCGACTACTCCGACGCGCTGCTCGACGAGATGGGCAAGCTCCAGGAGGAGCTGGACCACGCCAACGCGTGGGACCTCGACGCTCAGCTCGAGCAGGCCATGGACGCGCTCGGGTGCCCGCCCGGCGACTGGCCCGTCACCAACCTCTCCGGTGGTGAGAAGCGCCGTGTCGCGCTCTGCAAGCTGCTGCTCGAGGCCCCTGACCTGCTCCTCCTCGACGAGCCCACCAACCACCTCGACGCCGAGTCGGTGAACTGGCTGGAGCAGCACCTCGCCAAGTACGCCGGCACCGTGGTCGCCATCACCCACGACCGGTACTTCCTCGACAACGTCGCCGAGTGGATCCTGGAACTCGACCGCGGGCGTGCCTACCCGTACGAGGGCAACTACTCCACGTACCTGGAGACCAAGGCCACCCGTCTCAAGGTCGAGGGCCAGAAGGACGCCAAGCGGCAGAAGCGGCTCAAGGAAGAGCTGGAGTGGGTGCGGTCGAACGCCAAGGGGCGCCAGGCCAAGTCCAAGGCCCGCCTCGCCCGCTACGAGGAGATGGCCGCCGAGGCCGACAAGATGCGGAAGCTGGACTTCGAGGAGATCCAGATCCCGCCGGGCCCGCGGCTCGGCAACATCGTCGTCGAGGTCGACAAGCTCAACAAGGCCTTCGGTGAGAAGGTCCTCGTGGACGGACTCTCCTTCACGCTGCCTCGGAACGGCATCGTCGGCGTCATCGGCCCGAACGGCGCCGGCAAGACCACCCTCTTCAAGATGATCCAGGGCCTGGAGACGCCGGACTCCGGCGACATCAAGGTCGGCGAGACCGTCAAGATCTCCTACGTCGACCAGAGCCGCGAGAACCTCGACCCGAAGAAGACGCTGTGGGAGGTCGTGTCCGACGGGCTCGACTACATCAACGTCGGCCAGGTCGAGATGCCGAGCCGGGCGTACGTCTCCGCGTTCGGGTTCAAGGGCCCGGACCAGCAGAAGCCGACCGGTGTCCTCTCCGGTGGTGAGCGCAACCGGCTCAACCTGGCGCTGACCCTGAAGCAGGGCGGCAACCTGCTGCTCCTCGACGAGCCCACCAACGACCTCGACGTCGAGACCCTCTCCAGCCTGGAGAACGCGCTGCTGGACTTCCCCGGCTGCGCCGTGGTCGTCTCCCACGACCGGTGGTTCCTCGACCGGGTGGCCACGCACATCCTCGCCTATGAGGGTGAGTCGAAGTGGTTCTGGTTCGAGGGCAACTTCGAGTCGTACGAGAAGAACAAGGTCGAGCGGCTCGGTGCGGACGCGGCTCGCCCGCACCGCGCCACCTACAAGAAGCTGACCCGGGGCTGATCGGTCTTGCGCCACATCTATCGCTGCCCCCTGCGCTGGTCGGACATGGACGCGTACGGCCATGTCAACAACGCGGTCTTCATCCGCTACCTGGAGGAAGCCCGTATCGACTTCCTGTTCCGCCCGGAAAAGGACTTCAAGCAGGGGTCCGTGGTGGCGCGGCACGAGATCGACTACAAGCGGCAGCTCGTGCACCGGCACCACCCGGTGGACATCGAGCTGTGGATCACCGAGATCAGGGCCGCGTCCTTCACCATCGCCTACGAGGTGAAGGACGACGACCTGGTCTACGTACGGGCCTCGACGGTGGTCGTGCCGTTCGACTTCGAGGCCGAGCGGCCGCGCCGGATCACCGCCGAGGAGCGTGAGTTCCTCCAGGAGTACACGGACGGCGCCGGGGAGGCCGTCGCCGCATGACCGTGCTGCACCTCGCCGACGAGACGGAGGCGGCCGACCTCGCCGCCTTCCTCTCCCGGCTGCTCCACTACGACCGTGGAGCCGCGGTGCGCCTGCAGGCGGCCGGCACCGCGCTCGCCGTGTTCGGCCGGCCCCCGTCCTTCGAGGTGCTGGCCGTGCGCGCGGTGCGGCTGGCGAAGCCGTACGAGGACGGGCTCGACGTCGCCCTCGACGTGACCGTCTCCGCCGGTGAGCTGCTGGAGTCCGTGGACGAGCGCGCGGCCACCGCCGCCGTCCCGGCCGCCGTCACCGGACCGCCGTGGGCCGGCGTGCTGCCGCCGCGCGGCGGCTGGCAGCCCGAGCCGGGACTGCCCGCCCCGGACGCGCTGCGGGCGACCGTGGCCGCCGCGGTCGGCGAATTCCGGTCCCGTACCGAGGAGTTGGCGCCGGAGGGTCGTACCCGCGCCGAACTGGACCGGATCGGGCGGGACATCTGGTCCCGGGAGATCGGCCGGACCGGTCTCCCGGTGCGGGCCGTGCACGCGGCCCAGTCGCTGGGCTTCCTGCGGCCGGGGACCGAGGCCGCCGACACCGGGCTGTTCTCGTCCGGGGCGTGGCTGCGGCTGCGTACCCCGTACGGCTCCGTCGCCGTCCGGCGGGCCGGACTCGGCCCGCTCGGCGTCAGCGTCCGCTGAGTCCTCTCGGAGTTCAGTCCGGGGTGTTGACCATCGACTGGGCGGCGTACGTCAGGTAGTTCCACAGCGTCCGCTCGTGCTCCTCGGACAGCCCGAGCTCGTCGACGGCCACCCGCATGTGCCTCAGCCACGCGTCGTGCGCCGCCCGGTCCACCGTGAACGGCGCGTGCCGCATGCGCAGCCGGGGGTGGCCGCGGTTCTCGCTGTACGTCGTGGGGCCGCCCCAGTACTGCATCAGGAACAGGGCCAGCCGCTCCTCGGCGGGGCCCAGGTCCTCCTCCGGGTACATCGGCCGAAGAAGCGGGTCCTCGGCGACTCCCTCGTAGAAACGGTGGACGAGCCGACGGAAGGTCTCCTCACCGCCGACCTGCTCGTAGAAGGTCTGCTCCTGAAGCGTGCCGCGCCGAATCTCGGTCACGTTGGATAGCCTCACTTCTCTTGCCGGTCCACCCCGAGGCTGTTCGGCCGGGGGTCCGGGGGGTGTCCCCCGGGAATTGCAGTACGCGTCCATCGTCTCAGACCGGGTGACCCAGGACTCAAGGCTTAGGACCCCCACGGACGTCCCGCCCCTACTCTGAGTCCATGGGCGCCTACGACACCGAGACCGACGTTCTGGCCGCCGGCGCGCGGGCCGGGCTGGTGCGGGAGATCGACGCCGGCGGGGTCTGGGACGGGGACCCGGTGTGGCGGGAGGCGTTCGCCGCCGTGCCCCGGCATCTGTTCGTGCCGTACTACCACGTCGCCGGGCCACGCGGCTATGAGCGCCGCTGGGGCGAGAGTCCGGATCCGCGGGCCCGCGAGCAGTGGCTGCGCGGCGCCTACGACGACACCGCGCTCGTCACCCGGCTGCGCGACGGCGAGCTGCTCTCCTCCAGCAGCCAGCCGTCCCTGATGGCCCGGATGCTGGTCGCGCTGAGCGTCGAGGACGGGAACCGGGTGCTGGAGGTGGGCGCCGGCACCGGCTGGAACGCGGCCCTGCTCGCCCACCGGCTCGGCGACGACGGCCTCGTCACCACGATCGACCTGGAACCGGAGATCGCCGAGTCGGCCCGCCGGCATCTGGAGGCGGCCGGTCACCGCCCGGTCGTCGTCACCGGCGACGGCGCGCGCGGGGTGCCCGAACGCGCCCCCTTCGACCGGATCATCGCCACCTGCGCGCTGCCCACGGTGCCGCGCGCCTGGCTCGCCCAGTGCCGCCCCGGCGCCCGGATCCTCACCCCGCTGGCCACGGGTCTGCTGGCGCTGACGGTCCGGGACCCGGCCAACGCCGAGGGCCGCTTCCTGGCGACGGCCGCCTACTTCGTCCCGCTGCGCGGCGAGGGCCGGCCGGAGCCGCAGGGGGTGTCACCGGCAGGGCTGCCGGGCCGAGTCCGTGACGAGGAGTCGTTCCGCTTCCTGCTCGCCCTGACCCGGCGCACCCTCGACCCCGGGGAGGCCTGCGCGCTGTGGGAGCGCGAGGGCATGCCGGGGCGCGAGCGGTACGGCGTCACGGTCGGCGGCGAGGCGGCCTGGGCGTGGCTGGACGACCCGGAGGGGCCGTACGTCTGGCCCCTCCCCTGACCGCTCCCCGAACCGGGCTCAGCCGCGGCGGACGGTGATCGTCGTCCAGGCGCCCACGTGCACCCGGTCGCCGTCCTGCAGCGGGACCGGCACGAACGGCTGGATCGGCTCGTCGGAGCCGTTCACCGTGGTGCCGTTGGTCGAGTTCTGGTCGACGACCGCCCAGCTGCCGTCCGGCTGCTGCACCAGCACCGCGTGCTGGTGCGAGACGCCCGGGTCCTCCGGCGGCACCGCCAGGTCGATGTCGGGGGTGTCGCCGGTGGAGTGCCGGCGGCGGCCGATGGTGACCTGGTTGCCGCTGAGCGTGCGCTGCTGCTCGGGCGAGTAGGCGGGCAGGTTGAGCCCGGCGGCCTCGGGGCCCGAGCGCTGCATCATCGCCATGAAGTACTCGCGGTCCGGGCCGATGGTCGCCGTCCAGGTCACCGGACCCGCGGGCTGCTGCGGGAAACCGGGGCCGGGCGGCGGGGGCGGGGCCTGGGTCGAGCCGGGCTGCGGGTAGCCGTAGCCACCGCCCGGGCCGCCGGGACCACCAGGCCCACCGGGACCTCCGGCGGGACCGGTGGACGACGGCGGGGAGATCACCCAGTCGTCGTCACCGCCGCCGAACGAGGGACCGCCGCCGGGCGGACCGCCCACCGGGGGCCGGCCGCTCTCGCGCGGGAACGCGGGCGGCGCGGGCGGAGCGGACGGGCCGGACTGCTGGAACGCCTGCGGGGCACCGCCGGGACCCGCACCGGGACCGGCCGGCGGGGTCGGCCCGGGCGGCGGAGGCACCGGACGCGACGGGTCGCCGCCGAAGGGGGCACCGGGAGCGGAGGGCTCACGGCCGAAGGGGTTGTGGGGACCGGCACCGGGACCGGCCGACGGTTCCCGGCCGAAGGACGGCGGACCGGCGGGCCCACCGGGACCCTGACCCTGCCCCGGACCCTGCGGGCCCTGCCCCGGACCCCCACCGAAGCCGGAAGAACCAGAAGGACCACCGAAGCCGGAAGGACCGGACGGACCACCGAAGCCGGAGGGGCCGGACGCACCGGACGGCCCAGGAGTCGTCGGCGGCCCTGTCGGCGGGCGCTCGCCGCCGAACGGCGTCGGCCCCGACGGCTCGCTGCCGAAGGACGGGATCGGCTCGGCGGGCCGGTTCATCTGCGAGGGCCGCGAGCCCTGGTACTCGTACCCGTCACCGCCGCCGTAGGTCGCGCTCGGCGGCTGGAAGCGGGGCTGGGGCGGGCGCGGGGCGGCCGGGGTGTACGAGGTGGCCGTGTTGGTCAGGAAGTTCCACCGGCACTCCTCGCAGAAGGGCGCGCCGCCCTCGCGGGGCGTGCGGCACTGCGGGCACAGCTCCGGCTCGGGGGCCGACGCGGCCGGCGGGCGTCCGGCGCCGGCCTGGGCACCGGGACCGCCGGGCGGCGGGAAGCCGTAACCACCCGCGGGCGGGGGCGGCGGCGGGGGCGGAGGTACGGCACCGGCCATGCGGTGACCGCAGACCTCGCACCAGTCGTCGGAACCCGACTGGTGTCCGTTCGGGCAGGTCGGCATGTCGGCGCTTCCCCTTCTCCTACGCGTTCAGGGTCACTTCTTTACACGAACAGTCTTTGTGGACCGGGTCTCCAGAGTCATCTCGTCCGCCTCCGCGACCTTCGTCTTCAACCGCACAGTACCTGTCGCGGCGTCGACCACGTCCACCACCTTCGCAAGCAGTTTCGCAGTATCCGCGTTCCCGGAGGCGCCGGCGAGCTGAACGGCCCGTCCCAGTTTGGCCGTTGCGCCGTCGAAATCGCCCGCTTTGCGAAGGTCGAGCCCTTGCTGGATGGCTTGTGCCAGTTCGGCCTGTCCGGTGTAGTGGGCGACTTGGGGATTGATCGAGGTGGAGGCCGTCATGTCGTCGGTCCAGACCGCCCGTACGAGCCCCTGCGGGCCCAGGTTCTGTACCGATCTGTCCGGCTGGGGGACCACGAGCGAGACCCGTGCGGCGAGCATCTCCTGGCCGATCCCGGCCGCCGGGACCTCCACGCACAGGTGGTAGTCGCGGGACTCGTCGCCCCAGGAGCCGGTCGGATAGTCCCCGGCGCGCGGCCCGGCCTCGGTGCGGCGGGCGGTCAAGTCCTCGACGGTGGGCGCGACTTGCTTGACGTACCGGATGGTCGTGCCGAGCGGCGTCCACACCCTGAGGGCGACGTCGGCGACCTCCTTGCCCATCGCCGTCTCCATCATCCGCGTGAAGTCGGCCGCGAGGCCCGCCGGGTCGGCGACGATGTCGGCGGTGCCGAGCAGCGCGGAGGCGATGCCTGTGACTTCTTTCACTTCCCAGTCGGTGCCGACACCGCGCGCGTCACAGGTGAACCGTCCGGCACAGGCCTGGAGCGTCGCCCGCAGGTCCTCCGGCGACTCGTGTTCGTTGCGGCCGTCGGTGAGCAGGATGCCGTGCCGGATGGTGACGTCCGCCGAGGACAGCAGCCGGTCGGCGAGCCGCAGCCAGGTGCCGATCGCCGTACCGCCGCCCGCGGTCAGCTTGCGCAGCGCCCGCTTGGCCTGCTCGCGGGTGGTGCGGTCGGCCACCGCGAGCCGCCCGCCGCCCGGATAGACCTCCTGGGCGACATGCGTGCCGCCGATCACCGCGAAGTGCGTGCCGTCGCGCAGGGCGTCGATGGCGGCGGCCGTGGCGTCGCGGGCGCCCCGCATCTTGGTCGGCGGGTAGTCCATGGAGCCGGAGCAGTCCACCGTGATCGCCACGGCGGCGGACGGGCCGCGGCCGTGCGCGTACACCGGGGCGGCGGCGCTGCCGATCGTGCCGCCGCCGGTCGCGGTCACGGTGACGATCGCGTTGACCTCACGCCCGCCCTCCGGCAGGTACTCGTTCTGGTAGACGTCCATGGAGAACTGCGGCACGTGCGACTTCGCGAAATTCGCCATAGGTACTCAAATCCCCCTTGACCGCCCTGCTGACACAGGGCATGGCTGTCTGGACAGACCGTCCCCCGGCGGCCCGACCGGTCCCCTCCGGTCCGCGCCCTCAGGCCGATCCTGCCCCCTGGGGCGGCGCCGGGAACGGCACGACCGCCACTGTTACGTTGTCGTGGCCCCCGCCGTCCAGGGCATGACCGACCAGCACCCGGGCGCTGTGCAGCGGGCGTTCGGCCGCGTCGGCGGGCACGGCCTCGGCCATCTCCCCGGCCGACTCGGCGTAGTTCCACAGGCCGTCGGTGCACACGACGACGACTCCGGGCCGGTCCGGCTTGAAGGACGCGGTGTGCGGCTCCAGTTCGTAGGCGTCCGCGCCGAGCCACCCGGTGATCGCGTGGGCGCGCTCGTCGGCGTACGCCTCGGCCTCGCTCATCAGCCCGGCGGCGACCATCTGCGCGGCCCAGGAGTCGTCCTCGGTGAGCCGGGCCGGGGGAGCCGTACGGTCGTCGGGCACCCAGTAGGCGCGGCTGTCGCCGACCCAGCCGACCACCAGCAGCCCGGCGGTGACCACCGCGCCGACGATCGTGCAGGCCGGGGCGTTCTGGTGCGGGGCGTGCTCGCGGGCCGTGGCGGGCTCGTCGGCCAGGGCGTTGACGGCCTGCGCGGCGGCGACGATCGCCTCGTGCAGGGCCGCCTGTGGGTGCGTGCCGCGCGGCAGGGCCGCCAGCACCGTGTCCCCGGCCGTCCGGGCCGCGGCCAGCGAGGCGTCGTCGGGGCGGGTCGCCGAGGAGACGCCGTCGCAGACGATCGCGACGACCGCCGGGGTGCCGTCGGGCAGCGCGGTGTGGCCGACGGCGAAGGCGTCCTCGTTGCGGTGGTGGCGCAGCCCGCGGTCGCTGACGGCGGCGACCGGGCCCGACTCCCGCTCCACGTGGTCGCGTTCGCGGGGCTGGGCGTGTCCGCAGTTCTCGCAGTAGCCGTCGCTGTCCACCCGCCCCGCCCGGCAGGCCACGCACACCTGCGCGGGCTCCTCCGGTACGACGGCCTCGGCGGCGATCCGCGGGTCGGGCGCCTGCAGCGGGTACTCCTCGGGCTCCGCGGGCCGGTCGAAGCGCACCCCGGAGCCGGCCGGCCGCGCCGAGGCGTGCGCGTCGGGTTCTCCCGCGTCCGTGCCCGGCGGACCGTCGTCGCCGGCGGCGGCGCCGGTCATGGTGAGCGTCGGATGGTCCTGCGGCGGCGCCGGTACGACGGAGAGGTCGTACCCGCACACTCCGCAGAAGAGGTCACCCGGCTCCACGGGTTCCGCGCAGCTCGGGCACTTCGGCAGTGCGGCCTGCTGGGGCATCTGCGACATCAACTACACCCACGTCCGGGGGCGGTAACGGTTGGCCCGTTCCACCAGTTCGATCCTCTCCTCGCCGCCGGTCGCCAGCCGGGCCAGCGTGCGGTAGGCGCGCTCCAGGCCGAAGCGGAGGCCCCGCTCGTCCAGACCGCTGCCCAGCAGCACCCGTCCGCCGGCGGCGGGCTGAGTGCCCTGGCCCACGGAGAGTATCCAGTCCAGCGCACAGCCGAGGACTTCCGCCGCCAACTGCTCGCGGCGCGCCGGGTCCAGGCCGTACGCCTCGAGTGCCTCGACCTGCCCGGCGGCGGCGGTCAGGTCGTCCAGGAACGGTACGTCGCCCGCGCCCGCCGTACGGTGTCTGAGCCGGGCCCGTACGGCGGCGACGCGGGCGGCCGTGAAGTGGATGGAGGACTCCGGCACCGACTCCAGGGTGCGCACGGCCCCGTGCCGGTCCCCGGCCGCGAGCCGCACCCGGGCGAGCCCGAAGGCGGCGCTGACGAAGCTCGGGTCGGTCGCCCACACCAGCCGGTAGTACTCGGCCGCGTTGTCCAACTGGCCCAGCACCTCCGCGCACAGACCGAGCGCCAGCTTGGGCGCGGCCTCGCCGGGGAAGGCGTCGTAGATCGCGTCGAAGGCGAGCGCGGCGCCCTCGAAGTCACCGGTGACCAGCGCGGCCAGGCCCCGGCACCACACCACCCGCCAGTCGTCCGGCCGTTCCTCGTCCAGCTTGGCCAGGCTCATCAGGGCGGTCTCCCGCTCCCCGCTCTCCAGCCGGGCCCGGATCTGCCGCAGCCGCGTCTCCACGCTCCGCGTCGGCGCCGCGTCGAGCGCACTGATCAGCTCGGCCGGCGCGGAGGCCAGCAGCCCCGCCAGGAAACCGGCGTCGGGGTCACCGGCGTCGACCAGCGGCACGGGAAGGGCGAGCGCGGCGGCGGGGGCGTCGACGGGCTTGACGAGGGCGGACGGAGGCAGCGCCGGGACAGGGGGCGTGGTCCTGCGCACCTCCCGCGCCCCCAGCCGCGACACGTCCCCGTCCAGCCGGGGGAACAACTCCCGGTCGGTGACCTTCGTTTCGGGGCCGAACAGGGTCGACAGGGCGGGCCGGGCCTGGCCGGTCTGGAGGGAGACGACCTCGCGCAGCACGCCCGTCAGCTGTTCGGCCATCTCCTGGGCGGAGCCGAAGCGGCGGGCCGGATCGGGGTCGGTGGCGCGGACCAGGAGCCGGTAGAAGGACTCGTAGCGGCGGAAGACCTCGATGGTGTCCGGGTCGGGCAGGGAGTCGACGTAGACGTTGGTGTAGCCCTGGAAGTCGAAGGCGAGGACGGCGAGGGTGCGGCCGACCGTGAACAGGTCGCTCGCCACCGACGGGCCGACCTCCGCGACCTCCGGCGCCTGGTAGCCGACCGTGCCGTAGATGGCCGACTCGTCGTCGTCCATCCTGCGCACCGCGCCCATGTCGATCAGCTTGAGCTGGTCCTCGGTCTGGATGGCGTTGTCGACCTTGAAGTCGCAGTACAGGAGGTTACGGCTGTGCAGGTGGCCGAGGGCCTCAAGGGCCTCGATGCCATAAGCACAGGCCTGCTCCACCGGCAGCGGGTCCCGGCGGCCGTCCGGCGTACGGCGGGCGTTGGCGATCTCCTTCAGCGACTTGCCGCCGACGTACTCCATGACGATGTAGCCGTCGAGGGAGCCGGTGCGCTGGTCCAGGTGCTCCACGAAGTTGTAGATCCGCACGATGTTGGCGTGCTCGATCTCCGCGAGGAAGCGCCGCTCGGAGATCGCCGCCGCCATCGCGTCCTGGTCACCGGTGTCCAGCAGGCCCTTCAGCACCACCCAGCGGTCGGAGACGGCCCGGTCCACGGCGAGGTAGACCCAGCCCAGACCGCCGTGCGCGAGACAGCCGACGACCTCGTACTGGCCGTGCACCACGTCCCCGGCCTTCAGCTTCGGCACGAAGGAGTACGGATGCCCGCACTTGGTGCAGAAACCCTCCGTACGGCCCGTCCGCTCACCCCGGGCCCGCCCGACCGGCGCCCCGCAGTCCGAGCGCGAGCAGAACCGCTTGCGCTCCGGCACCTCCGGGTTCTCCAGCACCATCGCGCGCGGGTCGGGCCGCGGCACCTGCGGCACGCTCACCAGCCCGGCGCCGAGCCGCCCGCGCCCCGACGCCCCCGACGACGAACCGGAGCTGCGCACCGACACCGAACGGCTCGTGGACCGCCCCGAAGCGGACCGCGACAGCCGCCCGGACACCGAGCGGCGCGACTTGGACGACTGGGAGGAGGACCGCGAACCGCCGCTCTCCACCGACCCCTTGGTGATCCCGGTCGGTGTCGAGCCGACCATCCCGCTCGCCGAGACGACCGGTGCGAGACCGCACGTGTCGCAGTACAGCTCACCGCCGCCGACGTCCTCGTACGACCCCTCGCAGCCCGGCCGCTGACAGCGCTGCCCCGCCTGACTCATGACTGGTCCCCCCTGTGGTCCTGAGGCGTCCCCCGCTGCCCGAGCAGATCGGCCGCCAGTTGCTGGTAGCGCAGCACGGCCTGCTCGGCCACCCGTAGATCGCAGGGCGCGCTCCACAGCATGCGCCGGGCCGCGTCGTACCGCTCGACCAGGAACGGGTCCTCGGCGAGCCCGTGCCGGGCCACCTTCGCCTTGTACGCGTCCAGCCGGCCGCGCAGCTCGGCGCGGACCGCGAGCGGCGCGGTGACGGCGGTCAACGACTCGCGGGCGCGCAGCAGTTCGTCCTCGGCCTTCTCCTCCAGCGACTCCAGCAGCGGGGAGAGCCGGTGCCACTGCGCCTGCCTGCGGTACTCGGCGGCCGCCGCGAGCTGCTCCTGGAGCGCGGTCGGCGGGCCGCTGACCACCGGCACCTCGGTCGCGGCGATCTTCGCCAGCACCTCGCCGCGCGCCGTGCGGGCCTCGGCGAGGGTGCGGTCGGCCCGCGAGAGCACGTCCCGCAGCCGGATCAGCCGCTGCTCGGCGTCCTGCCGGACCGTCAGCACGGCGTCGATCTCCCGGCGCACGTCCTCCAGGGCGCGCGCCTCACGGTCGTACACCGTGGTGTCCGGGCGGCCGCCGCCGGGCGCCGAACTGCCCTCGGCCGCCACCCAGAACGCGAGCGGGTCGGAGACGACGTCCTCGCGCAGCTTGGTCAGTATGCGCGTGATCCGCTCCAGATCGTCGCCCGCCGGGTGCTCGCCGGGGCGTACGCCGACGGAGTGCGCGAGCTTGCGGGTGCGCTGGAGCTCGGCGGCGAGTAAATCGATCCGCGCGGGCAGCGCCGACCACACGGCGTCGGCGGCGACGACCAGGTCCAGGCTCGTCGCGTACAGCTCGTTCATCCGGTCGACCAGGGTGCTGAGCGAGAACGTCTCACTGAGCTTCCCCGAACCGGGGACCGAGACGGACTCGCCGCGCAGCACCTCGGTCAGCTCCGTCAGGTCGTCGCGGCTGGACCAGCGGCGCCGGGCGCGGATCTCGCGGGCGCCCCGCAGTACGGCGGTGTAGGCGTCGAAGTACGACCACAGCAGGGTGATCCGCGCCTCGGTGGCCTGCCAGCGTTCCCTGGTCACACCGGTCAGGGCGGCGCCCTCGAGGAGTCTGCGGCCCGCGTGGTCCTGCAGGGCCAGCAGCGAGGTCTCGATCGCCTCGTGCTCCTGGCCGAGCCGCGCCAGCGCACGGTCCACCTCGTCCCGGTCCATCACCGGCCCGGCGGGGTCCGTGACGCCCATCGATCACCTCTCGCGCTTGAGTCTGTTCGGGATGTGTATGGCTCAACCGGCCCGCAGATAGCGCGGTGCGGGGGGCTCGGAGGCCGCCGAGTCCGTTCCGAGTGTCGCCGAGAGCCAGGTGTCGTACGACTTCTGCCAGCCGCTCGACCGGTAGTCCACGAGAACGCGGTTGACCCGGCGTACCAGATCGGTGGCGTCCTGCTTCATCGCCACGCCGTAGTACTCGGTGGTGAACGCCGCGCCCTTCAGCTCGACGGTCGGGTCCTGCGCGGCCTGGCTGGCGGCGAGCGCACCGTCGGTCACCACCGCGTCCACCTCGCCGAGTTGCAGCCGCACCAGGCAGTCCAGCTGGTTCGGGACGGTGGTGGATATGTCGGTGGAGGCGGGCAGCGTGCCGCCCTTCTTGTCGGCGTCCAGCTTGGTGTACGCCGTCGAACCGGCCGCCGTACAGACCTTCTTCCCCGCCAGCGTGGAGTTGTAGCCGGTGATCGAGGACGACTTGGGCGCGAGGACCTGCTGGCCGGTCTTGAAGTAGGGCGCGGAGAACGCGACCTGGGACAGCCGGCCGCAGGTGATCGTCATCGTCCGGACGACCATGTCCACCCGGCCGTCCTGGATCGCCGAGATGCGCTGGCTGGTCGGGATCGCCTTGAACTGCACCGCGTCCGGGTCGCCGAGGATGTCCTGCGCGATCCGGTGCACCAGGTCGATGTCGAAGCCCTCCAGCTCCGCGCCCTGGGTGTTCGGGTTGCGGTAGCCCCAGTGGTAGCTGTTCTGGTCGACGCCGACGATCAGCTTGCGCCGCTCGCCCGTACGGGACTTGATCGCGTCGATCGTCGGCCCGTCGGCGCCGGACGGCGACAGGGTCTGGTCCTGTGCCTCGGAGTCCTTGCAGCTTCCGGCGCGGGCCTGGACGCCGTCGGCGACCGGCTGACCGGTGCGCGGCGCGTGGTCCGGGACCCGCTGGGTGCACGGCAGCAGCAGGACGAGGCCCAGCGCCAGCGCGCACAGCACCGCCATCGCGCCGACCCCGCCCCAGCCCCGCAGGGAGGCCCGTACACGGCTCGCGTACATCGTCCTGCCCCCTGTCACCGGTACTCCGAGAGTCTGCGCCCGATACCGGCCACCGCACCGGCCGCGCCGAGCACCGCGAGCACGGCCGCGCCCGCCGGCAGCCCGGCCAGCGCGTCCCGCCCGTCACCGGCGGCCCGCGCGAACTCGTCCTGCTCGTGCCCGATCGCCTGGGCGAGAGCGCGGTCGACGCCGTCGAAGCACTCGCCGGTGCTGTCCTTGGCGCCGATGACCTTGTCCAGCGCCTGCTGGTAGTTGCCGTTCTCGTCCTCGGTGCGGGCGGCGGTGTGCCGCTGCTTCCACACCGCCATGTTGCTCTCGGCCGCCTTCACCGGGGTACTGCCGCCGCCGTCGTCGGCGAGCTTGCTCGCCCGGGTCAGGCTCGTGCCGAGGTTGGTCATGTCCTTGTCGAAGTCGTAGTAGTAGGCGTCGTACGTCTGCCCGTCGACCGTGACCGTCTCGGCGCCGCGCGCCACCAGGCTCAGGTTCTCGTTGCCGCGCGCCTTCAGGGAGGCGATCCGGGCGTCGTGCAGCACGGTCAGCGAGCGGACGCCGTGGTCGTAGGAGCCGTTCAGCTCCGTGCGGGCCACCGCGTGCCCGACGACCAGCCACAGCAGGGCGACCGTGGTGGCGGCGGAGGCGGCGACCAGGCCGTGGTTGAGGACGCGGTTGGTGCGCCGGTAGGTGCGGTGCTGGGCCCAGCCGAGCCCGGCCAGCGCGAGCACGCCGAGCCCGATCGCGATCCAGGGGTACGGCGTGGCGTCGCCGTAGTCGGCGTCGAGCCGGCCGTTCTCCGTGGTGTAGAGATCCTCCGCCGCCGGGAGCATCTCCTTCTGCATCTTCTCGTTGGCGTAGCGCAGATAGGCGCCGCCGACCGGATAGCCCTGCCGGTTGTAGGTCCGGGCCCGCTCCACCAGCCCCTTGTACTCGGGCAGCAGCGTGTTCAGCTTGGCGATGGCCGCCTCGGAGGCCGATCCCGGCTCGGCGTTGGCGGCGGCCGTCACCAGGCCCGCGGCAGCCGTACGGATGTCCTTCTCGTACCGGTCGCGGGAGGCGGCCGTCTCCTGCCCTCCCGCCAGGAACCCGCTGGAGGCGGCCGTGTTGGCGTCGGCGAGCGAACGGTAGATGTCGGCCGCGCCGGAACTGAGCGGCTGGCTGCGGTGCAGCACGTCGTCGGCGGCGGCCGAGCGTGCGTCGGCCTGCCAGGCGGCGGCCGCCCCGAACGCCACGACCAGCAGCGCCAGTACGGCGCCGATGATCCGCAGCCGGCCCGGCTCGGTGGTGGCCGCGGCCTTCAGCCGGTCGACACCCTCGGCGAAGGCGGTGCGCCGGGCGGGCGCGCCGGGCGCGGGTGCGGGACGGCCGGGCTGCGGGGGAATGCCGGGAGCGGCGGGGGCGGCGGGCATGCCGGGGCCCGCCGGTGGCGGTGCCGTACTGCTTCTCGGCGGGTGTGTCACTCGACCTCCCCCAGGGTCCTTACGTCGCCGCCCAGTATCGCGGCCCGCACCGGCATCCGCACCGGCCTTCACTGGATCTTGATTGGATCGCAGTGTGCCCCACATGAATCGTGGGGTGCGCCCCCCATGAATACGCCCTGTGCAGCTGTTCGGTTCCCCAGCGGCTGTGCTACCGCTCCCAGTACCCCCGCGCCCGCTCCTGCGCCTCAGCCCCCGCCCCCAGCCGGTCCAGCCCCAGCAGGGCCGCGCCCAGGACCGGGCTTGCCGTGACCACCCGGACCTCGGCCTTGGGGGCGCGGGCGGAGAGCAGGTCGCGGACGGCGTCGTCGAGGAGGGCGTGACCGGCCGTCAGGACGCTGCCGCCGAGGAGGACCGGCGTCTGCTCGGTGAGGAGGTCCAGGTGCGTCAGGGCCACCGTGGCCATCGCCGTCACCTCCTCGGCGAGCCGGGCGACGATCGCGCGGGCCGCCGGGTCGCCCTCGGCGGCCGTCGCGAACAGGACCGGCGTCAGTTCGTGCCGGCGGTCGTGGTCGATGTGGTCCAGGTGCAGGGCCTCGATCAGTGCGTACATGGTCGGCAGGCCGAAGTGGCCGGGAAGGGTGCGGGCCAGGGCCGTCGGCCCGCCCCGGCCGTCCTCCGCGCGGGCCGCGTGCCACAGCGCCTCCCCGGCCAGGGCCCAACCCCCGCCCCAGTCCCCGGAGATCTGCCCGAGGGCCGGGAAGCGGGCGGTACGGCCGTCGGGGCGCATGCCGACGCAGTTGATGCCCGCGCCGCACACCACGGCCACTCCCCGTGGCTCGGCCACGCCCGCCCGCAGGATCGCGAAGGTGTCGTTGCGGACCTCCACCGACGTTCCCCACGCGCGCGCGTGCAGCGCGGTCGCCAACTGCTCCTCCTCCACCGGGAGATCGGCGTTGGCGAGGCAGGCCGAGACATGCGCGACGGAGGCCACGCCCGCGTCGGCGAAGGCCCGCGCGACCGGGTCGGCCAGCGCGTCCAGCGCCGCCGGCACCCCCACCACGGGCGGGCGGAAGCCGCCGCCGCGAGCCGTGGCCAGGACCTCCCCGGTGGTGGTGACCACGGCCACGTCGGTCTTGCTGTTGCCCGCGTCGATGGCGAGCACCCCTGCGGGAACAGGTGAGGTCAGGCCCACGCGAGGTGCTCCCGGTTGTGTGCGATCAGCTGGTCGGTGAGGCGTTCGGCGTACGCGTACTGGCCGATCAGGGGGTGGGAGAGCAGCGCGCGGAAGACCCGGTCCCGGCCGCCGCGCAGCGCCGCCTCCAGGGCCAGCTCCTCGTACGCCGTCACGTTCGCGACCAGACCCGAGAAGAGGGGATCCACGTCACCGACAGGCAAGGGAACGGGGCCTGTCGGTCCCACCGCCGCCTGGACCTCGATCACCGCGTCGTCGGGCAGGAACGGCAGCGTGCCCTTGTTGACCGTGTTCACCACCTGGTACGGGCTGCCCCCTCCGCCCAGCAGGGCCGCCGCCAGGTCCACGGCCGCCTCCGAGTAGAAGGCACCGCCGCGTCTGGCGAGGAGCGCGGGCTTCTCGTCCAGCGCCGGGTCGCCGTACATCGTCAGCAACTCGCGCTCCATCGCCGCCACTTCGGACGCCCGGGACGGCTTCGTACGCAGCTCTCGTACGACCTCGTCGTGGGCGTAGTAGTAGCGCAGGTAGTAGGAGGGGACCACGCCGAGTCGGTCCAGCAGGGGGCGGGGCAGGCGGACGTCGTCGGCGATCGCCGTGCCGTGCTCGGCCAGCAGCTTGGGCAGCACGTTCTCGCCCTCCGGGCCGCCCAGCCGGACGCCCGTCTCCCAGGTGAGGTGGTTGAGCCCGACATGGCCGAGATGGACGTCCGCCGGAGCCACGCCGAGCAGGGCCGCGAACTTCCGCTGGAAGCCGATCGCCACGTTGCACAGCCCGACCGCCCGGTGCCCGGCCTGGAGCAGGGCGCGGGTGACGATGCCGACCGGGTTGGTGAAGTCGATGATCCACGCGCGCGGGTTGGTACGGCGGACCCGTTCGGCGATGTCCAGCACCACCGGGACCGTGCGCAGGGCCTTGGCCAGGCCGCCCGCGCCGGTCGTCTCCTGGCCGACGCAGCCGCACTCCAGCGGCCAGGTCTCGTCCTGCTCGCGGGCCGCCTGGCCGCCGATCCGCAACTGGAGCAGCACGGCGTCGGCGCCGTCGACGCCCGCGTCCAGGTCGGAGGTGGTGACGATACGGCCGTCGTGGCCCTGCTTGGCGAAGATCCGGCGGGCCAGGCCGCCGACCGGTTCGAGGCGCTCGGCCGCCGGGTCCACCAGCACCAGTTCCTCGATGGGCAGGGTGTCCCTGAGGCGTGCGAAGCCGTCGATGAGTTCGGGGGTGTAGGTCGAGCCGCCGCCGACCACGGTGAGTTTCATATCGGGATTAACCCTTCACTCCGGTGAGCGTGACGCCCTCGACGAACGCCTTCTGGGCGAAGAAGAACACGAGGATCACGGGCGCCATGACCAGCACGGTCGCGGCCATGGTGAGGTTCCAGTCGGTGTGGTGGGCGCCCTTGAAGGACTCCAGGCCGTAGGACAGGGTCCAGGCGCCGGGGTTCTCGGACGCGTAGATCTGCGGGCCGAAGTAGTCGTTCCAGGCGTAGAAGAACTGGAAGAGGGCCACGGCGGAGATGCCCGGCCTGGCCATCGGCAGGACCACCCTGATCAGTGTCCTGAAGTCCCCGCAGCCGTCGACCTTCGCCGCGTCCAGGTACTCGTTCGGGATCGTCATCAGGAACTGGCGCAGCAGGAAGATGGAGAACGCGTCACCGAACGCCATCGGGATGATCAACGGCCACAGCGTGCCGGACAGATCCAGCTGCTTCGCCCAGAACAGGTACATCGGGATGATGACCACCTGCGGAGGCAGCATCATCATCGAGATGACCAGCATCAGCGACAGATTGCGGCCCCGGAAGCGGAACTTGGCGAGCGCGTACGCCACCGGGATCGACGAGACGACGGTCAGCACCGTGCCGAGGCCGGCGTAGATCAGGGTGTTCTTCCACCACGTCAGAAAGCCCGGCGTGTCGAAGACCTTCCGGTAGTTGCCCCACTCCCACGTGTGCGGGACCAGATCCCGGCTCAGGGCCTGGCTGTCGCTCATCAGCGAGGTGAGGAGCACGAACACGAAGGGCAGCGTGAAGAACAGCGCGGCGGCGATGCCGAGGGAGTGCACCGCCACCCATTCGAGCAGTGCTCTGCGGCGGGCGGTGCGCTCGGCGGCCGACACTCGCGGCCTCAACTCGACCAGTTTGTCGAGGACTTGGGTCATGGTCAGTCACCTGCCTGGATGAGACCGCCCCGGCGCCGCATCAGGAACGCGGTGAACACCATCGACAGGGCGAAGAGGACGAGGGCGACGACACACGCGGAGCCGTAGTCGAAGCGCTGGAAGCCGAGGTTGTAGACGAGCTGGGGGAGGGTGAGCGTGGACTTGTCGGGGTAGCCGGGCTCGAACTGGGTGCCTGCGCCCTGGATCACGCCCGAGGCGACCTTCCCGGCGATCAGCGGCTGGGTGTAGTACTGCATCGTCTGGATGACCCCCGTGACGACGGCGAACATCACGATCGGCGAGATGTTCGGCAGCGTGACGTACCGGAAGCGCTGCCACGCCGACGCGCCGTCCAGCTCGGCCGCCTCGTACTGCTCCACCGGTACGTCGAGCAGCGCGGCCATGAAGATGACCATCAGGTCGCCGACGCCCCACAGCGCGAGCAGGGTCAGGGCCGGCTTGGACCAGGTGGGGTCGTTGAACCAGCCCGGGGCCGGGATGCCGATCTTCTCCAGGATCGAGTTGACCGGCCCGGTACCGGGGTTGAGTAGAAAGGCGAAGGCCATGGTGGCGGCGACCGGCGGGGCCAGGTACGGCAGGTAGAAGAGGGTGCGGAAGACACCCGTACCCGTCTTGATCTTGGTGATGAGCAGCCCGATGCCGAGGCCGAAGACCACCCGGAGGGTCACCATCACCACGACCAGCCACAGGGTGTTGCGCAGGGCGGGCCAGAAGAGGGGGTAGTGCTCGAAGACGTAGGTCCAGTTCTTGCCCCCGCTCCACGTCGGCGGCCTGAAGCCGTCGTAGTGCATGAAGGAGAAGTAGACCGTCGAGATCAGCGGGTACGCGAAGAAGACCGCGAAGCCGATCAGCCAGGGCGACATGAAGGCGGCCGTACGCAGTGCTTGTTTCCGCTGCTTCGCAGCGAGGCCGGCCCTGCGGCGCTTCGGGGCGAGCGTGACCGTACTCATGGGCTACTTCGCCTGCGCGATGTCGGTGTCGATCTGCGCGGCCGTCTTCTTCAGGCCGGACGTCAGATCGGTGACCTTGCCGCTCTCGTAGTCGTAGCCGAACTGCTGGATCGTCACCAGGTACTGGCCGCCGTTGATGGAGGCGGGGCTGGTGGCGGAGTTCGGGTTGGCGGCGATGTCCAGGAAGGTCTTGAAGCGGGGGTCGTAGGTCAGCTTCGGGGACTTCAGCGCGGCGAGCGTGGACGGCACGTTGTGCAGGTCGTTGGAGAAGCCGACCACCGCGTCCGTGTCGGTGGTCATGTACTTCACCAGTTCCCAGGCCGCGTTCTGCTTGTGGCCGGCGGCGGCGATGCCCGCGATGGTGCCGGTGATGTAGCCCTTGCCGTACTGGGCGGCCTGGTCGTCGGGCACGGGCAGCGGGGCGACGCCGATGTCGAAGGTGGGCTTGGCGGCCAGGGCCATGCCGAGCCGCCACTCGCCGTCGAGCTGCATGGCGACCTGGCCGGTGTGGAAGGGGTGCTTCGGACCCCATTCGTCACCGAGCGTGGCGCGGAACTTCTCCAGCTTCTGGAATCCGCCGAGTTCGTCCACGAGCCGCTTCTGCAGGCTGAACCCCTTTTCGAAGGCGGGGTCCTTGGCGAGGTTCGACGTGCCGTCCTTGTCGAAGTACGTCGGCGAGAACTGCGCGAAGTAGTGCTCGGTGGTGGATTCCCAGCCGTGGTAATCCGGCATGAACCCGAGCTGTTTGTACGAGTCCCCGTCGGGAACGGTCAGCTTCTTGGCGTCGGCCTCGAACTCGGACCAGGTCTTGGGCGGGTTGGCGATACCGGCCTTCCTGAAGGCGGTCTTGTTGTAGTAGAGCCCGTACGCGTCTCCCAGCAGGGGCACCGTGCAGCGGTTGCCCTCGAACTGGGTGTACTCGTTCATCGTCTTCGGGAAGGTCGTGTCGGGATCGATCCCGGACTTCTTGAAGAAGGGGTTGAGATCGACCAGCGCGCCCGAGGAGCAGAACTTGCCCACGTTGTTGGTGGTGAAGGAGGAGATGACGTCCGGGGCGTCGCTGCCGCCGGACCGCAGCGCCTGGTTGATCTTGTCGTCGGTCATGTCGCCGACGATGTGCACGTGGATGTTGGGGTGCGCCTTCTCGAAGCCGGCGATGAGCTTCTTGACCGCCCGCACCTCGTTCTGCGCGCTCCAGGCGTGCCAGAAGTTGATCGTCGTGTCCTTCGAGGCGTCGTCCGTGGCGCCGGAGCCGGACTGGCCCGTACAGGCGGTGGCGAGCAGGGCGAGGGAGGCAGTGAGGGCAAAAGCCGTCTTTCGGACAGCCGAGGGTATGACTTCGGGCATGGCGAGGTCTCCCAGGGGGACGGGGTCGGTGAAAGAGGAGTGGGGGGCGCTCTGGCTAGCGCGAGGTGTCGAAGACCTCGTCGCGGGTGGTGACCAGCGCGGACTCGAGCGCGCCGCGCAGGACGGGGTGTTCGTGGACGTCGCCGACGACCAGCCGGGGCCGGGCCGCCGCCAGCTCCTCCAGCTCGGCCTGGACGAGGCCGCGCAGCACCTCGCCGCCGGCGGTCAGGGCGGAGCCGCTGAGGACGACGAGTTCGGGGTCGAGGACGGAGACGAGCGAGGCGAGACCGGTGGCCAGCCGGGTCGCGTAGGCCTGCAGCAGCTCCCGGTAGGGGCCGGAGGCGTGATCGGCGGCGCGGGCGACGAGTTCGGCGGCGACCTCGGCGTACGGCCCCGAGGGGAGGTCGGTGATGCCGAGTTCCCGGGCCAGCTTCGGTACGGCCTGGGAGCCGGCCAGCTCCTGGTAGCCGCCGCTGTTGGCCTTGGTCACCTGGCGCACCAGGGGCGTGCCCGGCACCGGCAGGAAGCCGACCTCGCCGGCGCCGCCGGTCCAGCCCCGGTGCAGCCGGCCGCCCAGGACCAGGGCGGCGCCGAGTCCTCCCTCGCTCCACAGCAGGACGAAGTCGCCGTGGCCCTTGGCGGCGCCGAGCCGCTGTTCGGCGAGGGCGACGAGGTTGACGTCGTTCTCGTACTCCACCGGCATCGGCAGGGCGGCGGCGAGTTCGTCCAGGAGGGTGGGGGAGTGCCAGCCGGGCAGGTGGGAGGCGTAGCGCAGCCGCCCGGTGTTCGGGTCGAAGGCGCCGGGGGTCCCGATGACGAGCCGGTGTACGTCGGACCGCGCGAGCCCGGCCGCCTTCACGGCCCCGTCGAGGGCGTCGGTGACCTGCCGGACGACGGGCTGCGCGGGATGCCGACCGGGGGTGGGCAGCTCGTACTCGCCCACGGTCCGGCCGGTGAGGTCGGCGACGGCGGCGCGGATGCGGTGCGGGGCGACGTCGAGCCCGGCGGCGTAGGCGGCAGCGGGGTTGACCGCGTACAGCTGGGCGTTGGGGCCCGGACGGCCCTCGCTGGTGCCGGTGACCCGGACCAGTCCGGCCGCCTCCAGCCGGGCCAGCAACTGGGAGGCGGTGGGCTTGGACAGGCCGGTGAGCTTGCCGATCCGGGTGCGCGACAGCGGCCCGTGCTCCAGCAGGAGGTCCAGGGCGGCGCGGTCGTTCATGGCGCGCAGGACGCGCGGGGTGCCCGGCGTACCGGCGGTTCCTGCCATGGCGTCGACACCTGCCTTTCCAGCCGCCCAGCTTCTCAGCGACCTGGCCGGACGTCCAGCCTTGATCGCTGGGCGGCCGGGAGACCACTGTTAGGAAACTTTCCTATTGGGGTGGGAGGAACGTAAGCCCAGGACGAAGGGGGCGTCAATAGACAACGCACCCGAGGAGACGGAGTCGTTACCTGGGCGCGTGCCGGTACGGGGCGCCGGGGCCGTAGATTCACACCGTGTTCGACCGAAGACTGCTGGGGAAGCTGTGGCTGGCGACGATGGCCGGCTTCCTGCCGCTGATGGTGCTGATGCCCCTGAAGATCGTGGTGAACGACGGACTGTCCTGGGCGACGGCCGGCGAGGTCGCCCTGCAGCCCTTCGTCACGGCCTTCGTCAGCCTCCTCCTCGCCCTCTATGTCCATGGCACCCTGCTCCGCCGGGCGCGCGGCACCGGCATCCCGGTCACGGCACAGGCCCTCGCGCCCACCCAGGAACACACCGTCCCGTCCGACCGGGCCGTGCGCCTGAGGTCCGGCCTGTCCACGTCCGACCGGGCGTGGGACGTGGTGAGCGGCGACCAACTCCACTTCCGCTGGCGCCCGTTCCGGGGGCGGCGGTCCGTCATGGGCTCCGTGACCTTCGACGAGACCTCGGGAGAGGGCTGCCTCCGCCTGGAGGCCGACAAGGCTCTGATGGGCCGCCCGGGCCTGCGCGGGGCGAGCGCGTTCGTCGCGCTGTGCCAGATCGTGCGGCTGGTCGGCCAAGATGCGTCGAATCTGCCGCCCCGCCACGATGGGAAGGAGGCCGACCTCGCCGCTACAGCAGGAGAAGCCGGTGAACGCTGAACAACTCCCGCCGTCGTGGCTCTTTCCCCAGGCCCGGGCCCAGGCGCCGCACAGCGGGGAGGCCGCCACGCTGGCACTGGCGGCCGACGGCGGTCCGGCGCCCTGTGAGTGCGGGTTTCTGCGGGGGATCATCGAAGGCACCTCCGCACCCGTGGTCATCCTGGACCGTCGCCTGCGCTACCTCTACGTCAACCCGGCCTGGGCCCAGGTCACCGGGGTCCCCGCCGACATGTTCCTCGGCAGGACAATCGGAGAGGTGCTGCCGGACGTACAGGCGCCCGACGACGTGCTGATCGAGGTGCTCGCCGACGGGCAGCCCAGGGAAGTGACCCTGAACGGCACCACACGCGTCCCCTCGCCCGTAGGCAGCAGACTCTGGCGCGCGGTCTTCCACCGGCTCGAGGCGCAGGGCCGCGTCGTCGGGGTGTGCGGGATATCCGTCGAGGTCAGCAATCTGCGCCAGTACCTGGACGACCTGGAGAACGCCCACCAGCGGCTCGCCCTGCTGGATGCCGCCGCCACCCGGGTCGGCACCACCCTCGACGTGCAGGCCACCTGCACCGAGCTGGGCGACTTCCTCGCGCCCGCCCTGGCGGACGTGGCCGGGGTGGCGATCGTGGAGGAGGAGTTCTTCGGCGTGCCCCCGCCGCCTCCCGGCATCCTTCGGCTGCGCAAGATGAAGCTCTCGGGACCGCCCGAGACCCTCCGGCCCCTGCGCGAACTCGGCGGCGCGGAGTCGTACGCGGACTTCCCGCGCGACTCGGTGCCCCGGCGCTGCATCGACAGCGGCCGGCCGTGGCTGGGCAACCTGGCCTCCGACGAGACCCTCCAGAAGATCATCGTCCATCCCGAGCGGGTACGGCTCTTCCACACGGCCGGCGTCCATTCGGTGCTGCTCGTTCCCCTGCCCACGGCGGGACGCTGCGTCGGCATCGTCTGGCTGATGCGCGTCGGGGCGTCACCGCCCTTCAGCGAGGACGACGTCCTGACCGCCCAGGGAGTGGCCGCACGGGCCGCCGTCTCCATCGACAGCGCCCACCGGTACAGCCAGGAGCACGCGATGACGCTGGAACTCCAGCGGGCCCTGCTGTCCGAACCCGACCGTCCGCACCCCACCGTCGAGGTGGCCACCCGCTATCTGCCGTCCGGCCGCAGCGTCCTCGTCGGCGGCGACTGGTACGACTCCATCGCGCTCCCGGACTGCCGCACCCTGCTGGTCATGGGCGACGTGATGGGGCACGGCTTCCAGGCCGCGGTGGCCATGAGCCACTACCGCTCCGTCCTGCGCACCGTCGCCGCCGCCGGACTGCCCGTGGACGCCATGCTCGCCGAGGCGGACCGCACGGCGGCACGCATCGGCCTCGACCGTGTCGCCACCTGCCTGCTCGTCCTCCTGGACACCGGGGCCGGTACCTGCACCGCGGCCACGGCCGGACATCTGCCGCCCCTCGTCATCCGCCCGAACGGCAGCACCGGCCTGATGCACCTCCCGGCCGGGCCTCCCATCGGCACGGAACTCGGCGACTACGAGATGACAACGTTCGCATTCGAGCCCGGCTCCGTGCTGCTGCTCTACACCGACGGTCTGGTGGAACAACGCGGCGTGGACATCGACGACTCCGTGCGCGCCCTCACCGAGCTGGGCCTGTCGGCGGACGACTCGCTGGAGAACCTGCTCGACACCGTCCTGGCCCAGCTGACCAGCGGCATCTGCGACGACGACATCGCCCTCCTCGCGGCGCGGCGGCAGAGGGTGGCGTGAGCGGTCAGCCGGTGACGAAGGGGGCGGTGTCGAGGGTGGGGTAGGGGGACGGGAGCAGGAGGGGGTCGCCGAGGGTGACTTTGGTGTCGGTGGCGTAGTAGGCCTCGGTGGGGTCGTCGCCGGGGAGGACGGGGTCGGTGTAGCAGTGGGCCGTTTTGGAGTGGCGGTCGATGAGGACGTAGAGGGGGATGCCGGCGGCGTAGGTGCGGAACTTGGGGCCGGTGTCGGTCTCGTGGTTGGTGGAGGTGACTTCGCCGACGAGGGCGAGCATGGCGATGGGGTACCAGCCCGGATGCGCGGTGTAGTGCGCCTCATCCGCACGGGTCGGCTTGCGGCGCTTTACGTACAGGTCGGGGATGAGCAGCGCTGTGGTGGCTCCGGTCCTGTCGGTGCACCGGTAGCCGTTGCCCGTGCCGACGTGCGGGACCGCTGCAGAGCGGAACTGGAGGAACAGGCTCATGACCGCCTCGCTGTGCCCGTGATCGGGCGGTGACTGCGGAATGCAGGCCTGACCCTCGAGGAACTCGGGCCACACGGGCATGGGCGAGACCTCCTCGTACGCTGCCAGGAGCCGGACGGGTTCCATGCGTGCCATGAGGTCCAGTTCGACAGGACGGTCGATGCTCACGCGCAGAACGATGGGGCACCCCACGCGCCCTCGCGCCGGAATGCCCCATCTGTTCACTCGAACGAGCGTGCTGAACCGTTCCGCTCGCTGCTCGGCTACTTGCCCGTATCCGTGGGCGACTGCGGCGGAATCGGCGTCGTGGCCTTCGCCTGCGCGGAGTCCGCGTTGGAGAAGGCCGACGGGGCCGCCACCGCGGAGGTCGGGTCCGGGGTGTCCGGGTCCTCCGTGGCCGTCGGGTCGCCGCCCACGATGCGGATGTGCGCCGCGTCGAAGGCCCGCTTGATCCGCCAGCGCAGCTCCCGCTCGACCGACACCGACTTGCCCGGCATCGTCTTCGCCGAGACCCGCACCACCATGGAGTCGATCAGCATCGAGTCCAGGCCGAGGACCTCGATCGGGCCCCACAGCAGCTCGTTCCAGGGCTCTTGCTTGCTCATGTGCTCGGCGACCACGTCCAGGGTCTCCTTGACCTTGTCCAGGTCCTCACCGGAGCGCACGGTCACATCGACCCCGGCCGTCGCCCAGCCCTGCGAGAGGTTGCCGATCCGCTTGACCTCGCCGTTGCGGACGTACCAGATCTCACCGTCCGCACCGCGCAGCTTGGTCACGCGCAGCCCGACCTCGATGACCTCGCCGGTCGCCACACCCGCGTCGATCACGTCACCGACGCCGTACTGGTCCTCCAGGATCATGAACACGCCGGACAGGAAGTCCGTGACCAGGTTCCGCGCGCCGAAACCGATCGCCACACCGGCCACCCCGGCCGACGCCAGCAGCGGCGCCAGGTTGATCTTGAAGGTGGACAGCACCATCAGCGCCGCCGTACCCATGATCAGGAAGCTCGCCACCGAGCGCAGTACGGAACCTATCGCCGCCGACCGCTGCCGCCGCCGCTCGGCGTTGACCAGCAGCCCGCCCAGCGCGGTGCCGTCCACGGCCTCCGCGGTGCGGCCCATCCGCTCGATCAGCTTGGTGATCGCCCGCCGCACCATCGCTCTGAGGGCGACCGCGATCACGATGATCAGCAGGATCTGCAGACCCATCGCGAGCCAGGTCGACCAGTTCTGCTCGACCCAGCTCGCCGCGTTCGTCGCGCTCTGCTGGGCGTCCTGGAGCGACGGCACGGCCGGCTCCGTGGAGCCCGAGGGCGACGGATTCGGGGTCGGCGACGCACCGGCGGCCAGCAGGACGACGGGCAAGGACGACACGGCAGGTACCTCCTGTGCTGCGGGTCCCGTACCGGCGGGGGTCACGAAAAGATCACCGGACGGACATGACCACCACACTAACGGGGCATCGCGTGTGCCCCGGGCGGATCCGCCGAGGAGCGGCGAAGGAGAGACGGGACTCACCCTGGCTTGAACAGGCCGTGTTCCGGGGGATGTATGGGATGTGGTCGAAAACACTCCCAGCCCGTTACCGGGACATGGTGGCGCGTTCACCAGGCATGAGGGGAGACTGACTGCAGATCGTCCCGGCGCGAGCCACGCGCCGCCGACGCCCAAGGAGGCACCCGTGCCGCATGTCCTGGTCCTCAACGCGTCGTACGAGCCGCTCGGCGTCGTACCGCTCCGCCGCGCGCTCATCCTCGTCCTGGAGAACAAGGCAGTCTCCCTCGAGGAATCCGGCGCCTATATGCACAGCGCGACCGTCACAGTCCCCGCACCCAGCGTGGTCCGGCTCAAGCGATTCGTACGGGTTCCCTACCGGGGGCCCGTTCCTCTCACCCGCCGTGCGCTCTTCGCCCGCGACGGGGGCCGGTGCATGTACTGCGGTGGCGTCGCAACCAGCGTCGACCACGTCATCCCGCGCAGCCGCGGGGGCAAGCACGTCTGGGACAACGTGGTGGCGTCCTGCCGTCGCTGCAACCACGTCAAGGCCGACCGCCACCTCGTGGAGCTGGGCTGGCGCCTGCGCCACAAACCGGCTCCGCCGACCGGCCTGGCCTGGCGCATCATCGGCACCGGCCATAGGGACCCGCGCTGGCTGCCCTACTTGCAGCCGTACGGCGCGGACGATGCTCTGGCCCGGATCGACGGCATCTCTGCCTAGATCCGGGCCTCTGCGTATGCCCGCGCCTCGCCGGGCCGCATGTCGTGGACATGCGGCCCGGACGGCATGACGTGCTCAGCCGAACGGTCCGGGCCCCGTGTGGGCGGCCCCTTCCAGAAAGACCTTCGTCGAGCGCCATTCCGGCACGGGCCCACGACGGCGCCATTCCCGTCACTCCTCTGTCCGCGCGAGCGGATCCGTACCGCAGCGGGTGAGGGCAAGGCTCCACTGCGCCCAGACCCGGAACAGTCTCACGCCGTCTCTGTCGAGCACCGGTCCCGCGCCGGATCACGGGCCGCCCCTTCACGTGCTCCGGCGTTCGAGCGGCTGTCGAGAGTGCGGGCGCCGTCGCGGGGTAGGCCTGCCGTAACCCGTTCAAAGCCGCACCATGCGACCGGCCTGCAGAACACGAAGGAGACCCCCGTGACCGCACCGGCCCGACTCCCGATCCCGGCTCAGTGGAAACCCGAGGCGCCGGTGTGCGCCTTCAGTGCGGAGAGCGCCTGCACCCAGGCACCGCTCACCAGCGAACCGCCGCTGCCCGACGCCGAGCCCCTGACCAGCGAGCCCCCGCTCGCCGAGGCCGCCCCGCTGACCAGCGAGTCCGACCCGGTCCCGGACTCCTTCGGCGCGGGGGTGTAGATGGCCGCGCTGGCCCGGCTCGCCGAGCTGTACGGGGTCGCGACCTCCTACAGCCCCGCCCCCGGCCGTACCGTCCCGGTCCCCGCCTCCGCCGTGGCCGCCGCGCTGGCCGCCCTCGGTGTCGACATCGGCGCGGGCGCACCGGACGCGGTACGGGCCGCGCTCGCCGCCCGGGAACGCGAGCTGCGCGAGCGCCTGCTGCCGCCGACCCTGGTCCACTGGACCGGCGCCCCGCCCCCGGCCGCCCTCGCCGCACTGCCCGCCGGCACCCGGCTGACCGTCGAGACCGAGCAGGGGGAGGAGCAGTACGGCATCGGTGAACTCCCGCTCGGCATGCATCGGTTGACCGCCGTCGCCCCCGACGGACGTACCGGCCGCGCCCACCTCGTCGTCGCCCCCGACCGGCTGCCCACCCCGGCCGGCCGCGCCCACGGCCTCCTCGTCCAGCTGTACTCCCTGCTCTCGCACCGCTCCTGGGGCATGGGCGACCTCGGTGACCTCGCCGAGCTGGCCGGCTGGGCCGGGCGTACGGCGGGTGCCGGATTCGTACAGGTCAACCCGTTGCACGCGGCCGTACCGGGCGCCCCCACCGACCCCTCCCCGTACCGCCCGTCCTCCCGCCGCTTCCCGGACCCGGTGCATCTGCGGATCGAGGACATTCCCGAGTACGCGTACGTCGAGGACCGTGAGCGGCTCGGCGGGGTGCTGGAGCGGGCCGGGCGGCTGCGTGCCGCCGTCCTCGACAAGGGCGCCCTCATCGACCGGGACGCCGTCTGGGAGCTGAAGCGCGAGGCCCTGGAACTCGTGGCGGCCGTCCCGCTCGGGCCCGGCCGCCGGGCCGCCTACGACGCCTTCCGCGCCGCCCACGGCCAGGCACTCGCCGACCACGCCACCTGGTACGCCCTCGCCGAGATCCACGGCTCCGACTGGCACACCTGGCCGGACGGGTTGCGCGACCCCCGCTCGCCCGCCACCGCCGGGGCGCGGGCGGACCTCGCCGACCGCGTCGAGTTCCACACCCGCCTCGCCTGGCTCACCGACGGCCAGCTGCGCACCGCCCAGCGGGTCGCGGCGGAGGCCGGGATGGCGGTCGGGATCGTGCACGACCTCGCCGTCGGCGTGCATCCGCAGGGCGCCGACGCCTGGGCGCAGCAGGACGTGTTCGCCGCCGGCATGTCCGTCGGCGCCCCGCCCGACGCCTTCAACGCCCGCGGCCAGGACTGGGGCCTGCCGCCCTGGCGCCCCGACCGGCTCGCCGCCTGCGGCTTCGCCCCCTACCGCGACCTGCTGCGCGCCCTCTTCCGCTACGCCGGCGCCCTGCGCATCGACCACGTCATGGGCCTGTTCCGGCTGTGGTGGGTGCCACGGGGCAGCGCGCCCACGGAGGGCACGTACGTCCGTTACGACGCCGACGCCATGCTCGCGATCCTCGCCCTGGAGGCCGCTCGCGCCGGGGCCGTCGTCATCGGCGAGGACCTGGGCACCGTCGAGCCGGGCGTGCGCGAGACCCTGCAGCGGCGCGGGGTGCTCGGCACCTCGGTGCTGTGGTTCGAACGGGACTGGGAGGGCGACGGCCGCCCGCTGCCGCCCGAGCGCTGGCGCGCCGACTGCCTGGCCACCGCCACCACCCACGACCTCCCGCCCACCGCCGCCCGTCTCACCGGCGACCACGTCGGCCTGCGCGACCGTCTGGGCCTCCTCGCCCGCCCGGCCGCCGAGGAGCGGGCGGAGGCCGACGCCGACACCGCCGAGTGGCTCGCCCTGCTCGGCAGCCTGGGCCTGCTGGACCGGCCGGCGGCCGGACCGCCCGGCTCCGACGAGGAGGAGGAGATCCGTGCCGTGCACCGCTTCCTGCTGCGCACCCCGGCCCGGCTGATCGGCGTCTGGCTCCCGGACGGCGTGGGCGACCGGCGCCCGCAGAACCTGCCGGGCACCTGGGACCAGTACCCCAACTGGCGGCTGCCGATCGCCGACCGCGAGGGCCGCCCGGTGCCGCTGGAGGAACTGACGGCGTCACCCCGGCTGTGGGCATTGCTCTCCGTGTTCGCGCAGGTCAGGGACGGGTGAGTCGCGGGTACGGGACCCCGGCCGCGCGGCCTTCCGGGCGATTCGCTAACTTGAGAACGTGGACAAGAAGAACGCCCTGCGCGCCGGCGCCCTGGCCGCCGGTACGACGCTGATGATGCTGCTCATGTCGTCTCCCGCGCTCGCGCTGACCCGCGACGACGGTGACGACCCCGGCAAGCCCCTGAGCGTCGCCCAGACGCTGGGCCTCTACGTGCTGATCCCGCTCGCCCTGTTCGCCGTCATCGCCGGCCTGGTCATGGCGCTGGACAAGTCCAAGATCAGGACCGTCAAGCCCGCCGCCGCCAAGGCGAAGTCCGGCGCCAAGGCCTGACCGCACCCCGGTTCTCCCACCGGGGGCGCCCGCCCTCCCGTCGGTACGCGCATCCGCCGTACCGGGGTGAGGCGCGCGCCCCCGGTGTTTTTTCTGTACGTGTCCGTACGCAGGGCACCAGGGATCTGCCGCTCCCCTGGGCCTAGTGCTCCGCCTCCCGCGTCCCCGCCAGCAACTCCCGTAGCAGGTCGGCCAGTTGGTCGGCCTGCTGGTCGTCGAGGGAGGTCAGGGCCTCCGTCTGGACCGCGAGGCCGGCGCCGACCGCCTGGTCGATGATGTCCATGCCCTTGTCGGTGAGGGTCACCTGGAGGCCGCGGCGGTCGTGGGGGTCGGGGGAGCGGCGGAGCAGGCCGGCCTTCTCCAGTTTGTCGAGGCGCCCGGTCATGCCGCCGGTGGTGAGCATCAGGGTGGCCGCGAGCCGGCGCGGCGCGAGGGTGTACGGCTCGCCGGAGCGGCGCAGGGTCGCCAGCACGTCGAACTCGCCGCGCGAGATGCCGTACGGCTGGTACGCCTTCTCCATGCGGTCGCCCATGGCGCGGGAGAGGCGGTAGATCCGCCCGAAGACCTCCATCGCCCTGGTGTCGAGGTCGGGCCGGACGGCCGCCCACTGGTCGATGATCGCGTCGACGGGATCCCGGTGCTGCGGGCGGTCTTCGGTCATGGGCCGAGTATCGCGTGCCCGCTGATCACCCGCAAGAAAGTAGCTCGCCAGAAAGTAGCTGAGCCAAAAGTATCTTGCGGAAAAGTAGCTTAGTGCTAAGCTACTTTCCATCAAGCTACATGAGCTACTCACGGGGGGTCGGCACGATGAGACGAAGGCTTCCGGCGGACTGGGTGCTGCCCGTCACCGCCGCCGTCAACGGCGTCGGCACCGGCATGTACGTGCCGTTCACGCTGGTCTTCTTCCACACCGTGACCGGGCTGTCCTTCCCGGTCGTGGGCGCCGTCCTCACCGCCACCGGCCTCGCGGGCATCGGCGTACTGCCGCTCGCCGGGACGGCGGTCGACCGGTACGGCGCGAAGCGCGTGCTCCACGTCATCTACGGCGTCCGGGTCGCCGGCTTCGCCCTGTACCCCTTCGCCCAGTCCCTCCCCGCCTTCGCCGCCGTGGCCCTGGTCACCGCGGCCGCCGACCGGGCCTTCCCCGCCGCCCAGCAGTCCCTGATCGGCGAGGTGGCGCGCGGGTCCGACCGGGACCGGCTCCAGGCGGCGACACGCGCGCTGCAGAACGCCGGCAACGGCGCCGGCGCGCTGCTGGCCACGCTAGTCATCTCCCTTGTGGGCAGCGCCGGTTACGCCTACGCGGCCTGGGGCAACGCCCTCACCTTCGCCCTCGCGGCACTGCTGCTGCGCCCGCTGAAGCCGGTGCGCACGGCGGACCGGGCGGGTGCTGTGCGCCGGTCGGGCGCGGGCTACCGGCTCGTCCTCGCCGACCGGCCCTTCCTGGTCGTCACCGGCGCCAACTTCCTGAACGCGCTGAACTATTCGGCCCTCTCGGTGCTCTTCCCGCTGTTCATGGTGGAGTGGCTGCGCGGGCCCACGGTGCTCACCGGCGCCGCGTTCACCCTCAACACCGTGCTGTGCGCGGTGGCCGGTGTCGCCGTCGGCGCGCGGGTCCGGCGTACGGGTGCCCGGCGCACCCGGGCGGCGGCGCTGGGCGGCTCCCTGTTCGCGGCCGCGTTCGCCGCGCAGATCGTGCTCGGCACGCTGCGGCCGGGCTCGGTCACGGTCCTCGGCACCGCCATGGCCGCCGTGGTCGTCGTCTACACCCTCGGCGAGCTGATCCACAGCCCCGCCGCCGAGGTGCTGGCCGTCTCGGCGGCGCCCGAGGCGGTGCGCGGCCGGTATCTGGCGGCGTACCAGATGTCCTGGTCGCTGGCGAAGGCGGTGGCGCCGTCCCTGTTCACGACCCTGCTCGCGCTGGACGGCCGGGCACCGTGGGCGGTCCTCGTCGTGACGTCGGCGCTCGCCGCCATGCTCCTGGTCCGGGTGGAGCGCCGGCTCCCGGCGGAGGCGGTACGGCCACTGCCGGTGACGGTGACCGGCGGCAGCGCTCCTCTCACCCCCGCGACAACCCCCGACGTCACCCCCGTCGAACTCACCCCCGTCGAACTCACCCCCGTCCCCGAAGGATCCCGGCCGTGAAACGCTCCGCAGCCACCATCGCGCTCACCGCCCTCGCCCCCGTCTCCTGGGGCACCACCTACGCGGTGACCACCGAGTTCCTGCCGCCGGACCGCCCGCTGTTCACGGCCCTGACCCGCGCCCTGCCCGCCGGCCTGCTGCTGCTCGCCCTGACCCGGGTGCTGCCGAAGGGCGCCTGGTGGTGGAAGGCGCTGGTGCTCGGCGCACTGAACATCGGCGCCTTCTTCCCGCTGCTGTTCGTCTCGGCGTACCGGCTGCCCGGCGGGATGGCCGCGGTCGTCGGCTCGGTCCAGCCGCTGTTCGTCGTAGGCCTCTCGGCTCTGCTGCTGAGCCGGCGCCCGGCCGCGCGCACGCTGGTCACCGGTGCCGTGGCCGCACTCGGTGTCAGCCTGGTCGTCCTCCAGGGAACCGGCGCCCTCGACGCGACGGGTGTGCTCGCGGCCGTGGCCTCCACCGCCTCGATGGCCGCCGGGACGGTGCTGACCAAGCGGTGGGGCCGCCCGGACGGCGTCGGCCCGCTGGCCCTCACCGGCTGGCAGCTCACCGCGGGCGGCCTGCTCATCGCGCCGGTCGCCCTCCTGGCGGAGGGCGCCCCGCCGGCCCTGGACGCCCGAGCCGTGGGCGGCTACCTCTACCTGGCGCTGGCCAACACGGCGGTGGCCTACTGGCTCTGGTTCCGCGGCATCGGCCGGCTCCAGGCCACCCAGGTCGCCTTCCTCGGCCCGCTGTCCCCGCTGACCGCGGCCGTCGTCGGCTGGGCGGCGCTCGGGCAGTCCCTGACTCCGGTCCAGGTGGCGGGCATGGCGCTGGCGTTCGGGGCGACGCTGGCGGGACAGCTCGGTGGCCGCGGCGGCCAATCATTCAGTTCTCCTGAAAAGAACGGTCGTCAAGTTTCGATAGACCTGACAGGTCGGCCGCTGCGACGGTAGGGCACACCACCCCGACCGCACCGTGAAAGGACCCCTTTGTCAGCCGTCCTGCCCCGGACCGCCACCACCACCCCTACGCCTCTCCTCGGACTGGCCTGCGCCGCGCTCGCGACGGTCGTCTGGTCCGGCAGCTTCGTCACCTCCCGCGGCCTGCACGACAGCGTCCCGCCCGTCCAGCACGCCTTCTGGCGCTGGGTGATCGCGTTGATCGCCGTGGCCCCCTTCGGCGCCCGGCAGGCCTGGCGCCGGCGCGCGCTGATCCGCCACCACGCCCGCTACGTCCTCCTCGCTTCGTTCCTCGGCGTCGCCGTCTACAACACCCTCGTCAACCAGGCCGGACTGACCACCCCGGCCGCCACCATGGGCATGATCATGGCCGCCTCGCCGGTCCTCATGGCGGTCTTCGAACGGCTGGGCGGCGTACGGCTCGGCGCGCGGCGCACCACCGGACTGCTGACCGCCTGCGCGGGCGTGGCACTGCTGGTCGGCGGAACCGCCCGCTTCTCGGCCGGCGACCTGTGGATGATCGCCGCCGCCTGCTGCTTCGCGGGCTACAGCGCGCTGCTGCGCCGCAAGCCGGCCGAACTGACGGGCGCTCCCTTCCTGTTCACCACGTTCCTGATCGGCACGGTCCTCCTCCTGCCCGTCCAGGCCGCGAGCGTCGCCGTCCAGGGCGGCTTCACCCCGACCCCCGGCACGGTCCTCCCGCTCCTCTACGTGGGCGTGGCCTCCTCCGCGGTCGCCTTCTTCGCCTGGAACAAGGCCATATCCCTGATCGGCGCCACCCGCGCGGGCATCGTCTACTACCTCCAGCCGGTCTGCGTGGCCGTACTGTCCTGGCTCGTCCTGAACGAGCGGACGACCTTGCCCCAGTTCCTGTCCATGGCGCTGATCCTGGGCGGGGTGGTGCTGGGAGCAGGTGCCCGGCGTTGACGTGTGGCCTCCTTCGGGCTGCCGTGTAGCTTTCCGGCATGGCCGACTGGGACATCCGCAAGCTGCAGATCCTGCGCACCCTGCGCGAGCGGGAGACGGTCACCGCGACGGCCGAGGCCCTGCACATGACCCCGTCCGCGGTCTCCCAGCAGCTCACCAACCTCTCCCGGCAGCTCGGCGTGCCCCTGCTGGAGGCGCGGGGGCGCCGGGTGCGGCTCACCGACGCGGCCCGGCTGGTGCTGGCGCAGACGGAGCCGGTCTTCGAGCAACTGGAGCGTGCGGAGGCGGCGTTGGCGGCGTACACCGAGGGGGAGGCAGGGGAGGTCCGGATAGGCGCCTTCGCCACATCGATCCCCGCCCTGGTCGTACCGGCCGTACGCACCCTGCGCGCGATGCACCCCGGGGTGACCGTCCACGTACGGGAGGCGGAGGCGGCCGAGGCCTACGACCTCCTGGCCACCGGCGACGTCGACGTGGCCCTGTCCCTGGCGGCATCGGCCCCCAGCGCGACCGACCCCCGCTTCACCCAAGTCCCGCTGCTGGCCGACCCCTTGGCCCTGGCTCTGCCCCCCGACCACCCCCTCGCCCGCGCGGAGAGCCTGACCCTGACCGACCTGGCCGCCGAACCCTGGATCTTCGGCGGCAGCGGCCCCTGGTCGGACATCACCCGCCGCGCCTGCGAGTCCGCCGGCTTCACTCCCCACCAGGGCCACTCGGCCTCCGGCTGGACCGCCATCCTCGCCATGGTGGAGGCGGGCATGGGCGTGGCCCTGGTACCAGGGATGGCGGCGGCCCGCCGGGCCGGGGTGGTGATGCGCGACCTGGGAGCGGACGGCCCGGTACGGCATGTGACGGCGGCGGTCCGCAGGGGCGGGGAGGCGGGGCGGGCGGTGAGCCGGGTGCTGGAGGCGCTCAGGGGTGCGGCGGGCACCGGTGGCCACTCGGGGGGTCAAGCCGCGGCACGCATACGAGGTCACCGGTAGCCGAGCACAGCGAAAGGGCGCCCGGCACAAAGTCCGGGCGCCCTCACCGCCGTACTGCTCGGCCAAGCCGTACTACTTGGCAGCCTCCGCGTCCGCGGCCTGCGCCCGCAGTGCTCGTTCCACGCCCGCGCGGGACTCGGAGACGAGGCGGCGCAGGGCCGCGTTCGGGTCGGCTGCGGAGAGCCAGGTGTCGGTCTTGGCGAGGGTCGCCTCGGAGATCTGGACCGTCGGGTAGAGGCCGATGGCGATCTGCTGGGCGATCTCGTGCGAACGGGAGTCCCAGACGCCCTTGAGGACGTCGAAGTACCGGTCCGCGTACGGCGCCAGCAGCTCGCGCTGGTCGGTCTGGACGAAGCCGCCGATCACGGCCTCCTGCACGGCGTTCGGCAGCTTGTCGGAGTCGATCACCGAGGACCAGGCCTCCGCCTTGGCCTCCTCCGTCGGGCGGGCCGCGCGAGCCGTCGCCGCGTGGCGCTCACCGGCAGCCGTCTTGTCCCGCTCGTACTCGGCCGCGATCTCCGCCTCGTCGAAGCGGCCGACCGCCGCCAGCCGCTCCACGAACGCCCAGCGCAGCTCGGTGTCCACGGCCAGGCCCTCGACGGTCTGCGTGCCCTCCAGCAGCGCCTCCAGCAGGTCCAGCTGCTCCGGGGTACGGGCCGTCGCCGCGAAGGCACGGGCCCAGGCCAGCTGGTGGTCGCTCGCCGGCTCGGCGGCGCGCAGGTGGGCCAGCGTGGCGTCGGTCCAGCGGGTCAGCAGGGACTCGCGGGCGGTGGGGTCGGCGTACAGGTCGATCGCCAACTTCACCTGGCGGTGCAGCGACTGCACGACACCGATGTCCGACTCCTTGCCGATGCCCGACAGGACCAGAGAGAGGTAGTCACGGGTGGCCAGCTCGGCGTCCCGTGTCATGTCCCAGGCCGACGCCCAGCACAGGGCGCGCGGGAGGGAAGCGTCGAAGTCACCGAGGTGCTCGGTGACGAACGCCAGCGACTCCTCGTCCAGGCGGACCTTGGCGTACGACAGGTCGTCGTCGTTGAGCAGGATCACCGCCGGGCGGCGCTTGCCGCTCAGCTGCGGTACGGCCGTCAGTTCGCCGTCGACGTCCAGCTCGACCCGCTCGGTGCGCACCAGCTTGCCCGAGTCGGCGTCGAGGTCGTACAGGCCGATCGCGACGCGGTGCGGGCGCAGGACCGGCTCGCCCTTGGCGCCGGCGGGCAGCGCCGGGGCCTCCTGGCGGACGGCGAAGGAGGTGATGACCCCGTCGGCGTCGGTGGCGATCTCCGGGCGGAGAATGTTGATGCCCGCCGTCTCCAGCCATTTCTTCGACCAGGTCTTCAGGTCACGCCCGGAGGTCTCCTCCAGCGCGCCGAGCAGGTCGGACAGGCGCGTGTTGCCGTACGCGTGCGCCTTGAAGTACGCCTGCACGCCCTTGAAGAACTCATCCTCGCCGACGTACGCGACGAGCTGCTTGAGGACGGAGGCCCCCTTGGCGTACGTGATGCCGTCGAAGTTGACGAGGACGTCGTCCAGGTCGCGGATGTCGGCCATGATCGGGTGCGTGGACGGCAGCTGGTCCTGCCGGTACGCCCAGGTCTTCATCGAGTTGGCGAACGTGGTCCACGAGTGCGGCCAGCGCGAGCCCGGGGCGACTGCCTGGCAGGCGATGGAGGTGTAGGTGGCGAACGACTCGTTCAGCCACAGGTCGTTCCACCACTCCATGGTGACGAGGTCGCCGAACCACATGTGGGCCAGCTCGTGCAGGATCGTCTCCGCCCGCACCTCGTACGCCGCGTCGGTCACCTTGGACCGGAAGACGTACTGGTCGCGGATGGTCACGGCACCCGCGTTCTCCATCGCGCCCGCGTTGAACTCCGGCACGAAGAGCTGGTCGTACTTCGCGAAGGGGTACGCGTAGTCGAACTTCTCCTGGAACCAGTCGAAGCCCTGCCGGGTCACCTCGAAGATCGCGTCCGAGTCGAGGAACTCGGCGAGCGAGGGGCGGCAGTAGATGCCCAGCGGCACGCTCTGCCCGTCCTTCTCGTACACGCTGTGCACGGAGTGGTACGGGCCGGCGATCAGCGCGGTGATGTACGTCGAGATGCGCGGGGTCGGCTCGAAGGACCAGATGTTGTCCTTCGGCTCGGGCGTCGGCGAGTTCGAGATCACCGTCCAGCCCTCGGGCGCCTTCACGGTGAACCGGAAGGTCGCCTTCAGGTCGGGCTGCTCGAACGAGGCGAAGACCCGGCGGGCGTCCGGCACCTCGAACTGGGTGTAGAGGTACGCCTGCTCGTCCACGGGGTCGACGAAGCGGTGCAGGCCCTCGCCGGTGTTGGTGTACGCGCAGTCCGCGACCACGCGCAGCTCGTTCCGGCCCTCCAGCAGGCCCGGCAGCGCGATCCGCGAGTCCGCGACGACCTCGGCCGGGTCGAGCGCGTCACCGTTCAGGGTGACCTCGTGGACGGTGGGCGCCACCAGGTCGATGAAGGACTCGGCGCCGCCGCGGGCGGCGTCGAAGCGCACCGTGGTCACGGACCGGTAGGTACCGCCCTCCTGCGCGCCGGAGAGGTCGAGATCGATCTCGTACGAGTCAACGGTGAGCAGGTCGGCCCGCTGCTGCGCCTCATCGCGAGTCAGGTTTGTGCCAGGCACGCGGTCATCTCCTCGTTATGTGTCGGTTGCGCCATCCTTCCACGGGATCCGTGGGGAACGCGATGTCCGGTTCCCGCCGGTGAGCGCGCCGCCGGAAGCGGACGCTGAACGCATGACGACATACACGGCACGCCCGATCCCGGCCCGGGTTCTGAAGGAGCTGCGGACCACCGACGACGCGGGCCGCCCCCTGGCCCCCTTCACCGACGAGGAGGGCGGCGCCCCGCTGCGCTGCTGCCTGCGCCCCAGCACGCCCGGCGAGCGGATCGCCCTGGTCGCGTACGCGCCCCTGCGCCGCTGGGCGGCCGAGACGGGCGCCGATCCGGGGGCGTACGACGAGCAGGGCCCGGTCTTCGTCCACGCCGAGGAGTGCCCCGGCCCGGCCGACCCCGCCACCCTGCCGTTCACCAACGCCCACCGCGTCCTGCGCCGCTACTCCGCCGAGGGCCACATCCTGGGCGGCCGGCTGGTGGACGCCGACTTCCCGTCCGCCCTCACGGAGGCCTTCACCGACCCGGAGGTGGCGGTGGTGCAGGTGCGGGCGGTGGAGTACGGGTGCTTTCTGTACGAGGTGCGGCGGGGCCGGTGATCAGGACAGGCCGGCGCCCGGTGACTGCGCGAAGCCCGCGGCGGCGAACCGGGCCATGGCGTGCAGCGAGGGAGTCACGTCCCCACCGCGGACGACGTGGAAGGCGAGTTGGTGCCGGTGCGGCAGCGCGACCAGGATGCCGTCCGGCGCCGATGCGTCCTTGGTGTGACGGCGTACGACCTCGTCGAGGATCAGCGCGAGGCTCGCGACGAAGTACGAGCCGCCCGTCAGCACGTCCACGTGAGAGCCGTTCCCGTCCCTGACCACCTTGTGCCGGTCGACACGGACGGCCCGCAGGTTCTGCAGCGCGCGGTCCCGAAGGGCCGTGGGTGCGGGAATGCCGGTCAGCCGAGGTAGTTCGCGCGTCCCTCGTCGTCGAGCTCGAAGGGGCCCTCGGGGATGATGCAGAACTCGTTGCCCTCGGGATCGGCCATCACCAGAAACCCGCCCTCGGCATACTCCTCCAGCCTGCGCCCGCCGAGCGTCTCGACCCGTCGCTGCTCCGCGGCCGGGTCGGGTGAGGAGATGTCGACGTGCAGGCGGTTCTTGCCCGACGTGGGCTCGGCAGTCCGCTGGAAGCCCAGGCCCAGGCCGTTCTCGCGGCGCAGCCAGACGTACGGTCCCGTGCGGCCCACGACCGGCCGGCCGAGCAGCTCCGACCAGAACGCGGCAAGCCGCTCGGGGTCGGTGGCATCGACGATGAGGGCATTGATCCGCATGGGTGACTGAGTCATGCCCTGATCTTTTCAGGGCTCGCAAGGCCGGGGCTCGGCCGCCTCCCCCACCGGCGCCGTCGTCCTGCTGCTGGTCCCCGCCGGGAGAGCAGGCTCACGGTGGCCGTGTCCGGCGTCCGAGAGGTGGCCGGCGCGCTCTGCGCCGGGGTGTTCGACACCGCCGTCGCACTCGGCGCCCTCGTCGGCGGGCGGCTCGCGGACGGGCCGGGGCTGACCGCCGTCCTGGGCACGGGCGCGGTCCTCGCCCTGCCGGCGGCGGTCGCGGACATGCGAGGGGCGGCCACGCGCTCGTGACCGCCCCCGCCGGAAAGGTGTCCTACTTCGCGGACAGCTCCGCCGCCACCAGCTCCGCGATCTGGACCGCGTTCAGCGCGGCGCCCTTGCGGAGGTTGTCGTTGGAGACGAACAGCGCGAGGCCGTTGTCCACCGTCTCGTCGCGGCGGATGCGGCCGACGTACGACGGGTCCTGACCGGCCGCCTGCAGCGGGGTCGGGATGTCGGAGAGGGCGACGCCCGGCGCCCCGGCCAGCAGCTCGGTCGCGCGCTCCGGGGAGATCGGGCGGGCGAAGCGGGCGTTGACCTGGAGGGAGTGGCCGGAGAAGACCGGGACGCGTACGCAGGTGCCGGAGACCTTCAGGCCCGGGATCTCCAGGATCTTGCGGGACTCGTTGCGCAGCTTCTGCTCCTCGTCGGTCTCGTTCAGACCGTCGTCGACGATCGAGCCGGCCAGCGGGAGCACGTTGAAGGCGATCGGACGCTTGTAGACCTGCGGCTCGGGGAAGTCGACCGCCGCACCGTCGTGGGTCAGCTTGTCGGCCTCGGCGACGACCTTCTGGGCCTGGCCGTGCAGCTCCGCCACGCCCGCGAGACCGGAGCCGGACACCGCCTGGTAGGTGGCGACGACCAGCGCCTCGAGCCCGGCCTCCTCGTGCAGCGGCTTCAGGACCGGCATCGCGGCCATGGTGGTGCAGTTCGGGTTGGCGATGATGCCCTTGGGGCGGTCGGCGATCGCGTGCGGGTTCACCTCGGAGACCACCAGCGGGACCTCGGGGTCCTTGCGCCAGGCGGAGGAGTTGTCGATCACGACGGCGCCCTGGGAGGCGACCTTCTCGGCCAGCGCCCTGGAGGTCGCGCCGCCCGCCGAGAAGAGCACGATGTCGAGGCCGGTGTAGTCGGCGGTCGCCGCGTCCTCCACCGTCACGCCGTCCAGCACGGTGCCCGCCGAGCGCGACGAGGCGAACAGGCGCAGCTGCGTGACCGGGAAGTTCCGCTCCGCGAGGATCCTGCGCATGACCGTGCCGACCTGACCGGTGGCTCCGACGATTCCGACCTTCACGGCGACTCCCTCTAGGTGCTCTCTGCGTGTCCGCGGCTTTTCCATCATGCGGCCGACCCCGGTCCGCCTGTCCAATTCTTTGCGCGTCATGCCCGAGTACTGGGACACCCGAGCGCGACGGGCGGTTCCGGAACTCCCGCCGCACCCCTTCTGAGCTGGAGAAATTCGTTCCACGATCGCCCTTCGCCGCAAGCCGTGCAGCTCCGTGCGCCGGTGTGACGTACGCCTCGAACCGTGCGCGCCGGTTCAGCCTCGCCCACGTGCAGCGAACGTTCTCACCGGCTCCCGCGTCATAGGGGAAACGCGTGAGGGGGTGGCTTGTGCTGCGCGGAGGGGTGCGCCGCGACCAGGTGTCGTATGCGGCGGGTACGGACGACCGTACCGCCGACGACCCGCTGGACGCGGCCCAGGAACGCCGGGTGCGGGCGGTGCTCGCGCTCGGCGGGGTGCCGCAGTCGGACCTGCCGGACGGGGTGCAGCAGGTCCGGCTGCGGCTGCTGGAGCGGACCGCGAGCGGCAGGGAGGCCCCGCGGGACGTGTCGGCGTGGGCGGCGGTCGTCGCCTCCCGTCTCGCCATGGACTGGCACCGGGCCAAGCGCCGCCAGGAACGGCTGGGGGAGCGGCTGGCCGCGCTGCGCGAACCCGCGCTCCCCTCCGGCGAGGAGGCCAGCCTGCTCTCCCTCGCCGTGGCCCGGGGCCTGGACGAACTGCCCGCCGCCCAGCGGCAGGTGCTCGTACTGCGCTTCTTCGCCGATCTGCCCGTGCGGGGCATCGCCGAGGAACTGGGCATCCCCGAGGGCACGGTCAAGAGCAGGCTGCACACGGCGGTCCGCGCACTGCGCGACCGGCTGCACGAGGACGAGGTGGTGTGACGTGACCGCCGGGCACGAGAGCATTCCGGACGACGACGGTATGGACGCCCTGATGGCCGCCATCACCGGGGAACCGGTCCCGGAGGAGGCCCGCCGGGACCCCGCATTCCGCGCCGAGCACCGGGCGGCCGAGGCCGATGTGGCGGTGCTGAGGGAGCAACTCGCTCTGCTGGCCGAGGTGTTGACGGGGGAGGCGGCGAGCGAGGCGCAGGAGGAGGGCAGCGCACATACCGCTCGGCCGCTCCGCCCCGGCCGCCCCTCCCGCCGCCGCCGCGCCCTGCGCATCGCACTCGGTTCGCTCGCCGGTGCCGCCGCGTTCGCGCTGGTCGTCGGGTTCGGCTGGATGGTGACGCACACGACCGGCTCGGAGGACAACAGTGCCACCGCGGCCTCCGCCGGCAAGGCAGCGGGCCGGGCTCCGGCCAAGGTCTCCGGCGACAGCGGACGCCCGGACGGCCCGGCCCTCACACTCGCCTGCTCCCGGCTGGTCGTGGAGGGCACCGTGGCCGGGGTGCAGCCGCAGAAGCCGTCCCACTGGAGCCGGATCACCCTCACCGTCATCCGGTCGTACAAGCCCGCGCACGGCCCGGCCGAGGTGAGCTTCCTGCTGGACGGCGGCGCGAAACCGGCCCCGCGCACGGGACAGCACGTGCTCGTCACGGTCGGCCTGGAGCAGCGCAACGCGAGGCTGTGGGCCGTCGGAGACACCCGCGTCGCCGTCAACCGGGCCTGGATCACCGAGGCGCTGCCCGCGTCCGGGCACCTCACGTGCGACGCACGGTGAGGGGGCCGGTCAGCCCTCCTTCGAGCGCGCGTAATGCCGGGACGCCTTCGCGCGGTTGCCGCACGCGGCCATCGAGCACCAGCGACGGGTGCCGTTCCGGGACGTGTCGAAGAAGTGCAGGATGCAGCCGCCGCCGGCACAGGTGCGGATCCGCTCCGGGGCGCGGGTGAGCAGCTCCAGATAGTTCCGGGCGGCGAGCCAGGCCGGGCCCCACGCCGGGTCGGCGAACTCGGGCTCCTCGCCGGGGCCGTCGGGGGTCAGCCGGGCGCGGATCCGCCCGTGTGCCAGTACGGCGTCCACGAGCGGCGCCGCCTCGTCCGGTGAGCCGTGCACGGCGGCCCGGAGCGCCTCGCGGGCCTGGCGCAGATGACGCAGTACGACCGCGTCGGCGGGGTACGCGCCGGCCAGCCCGTTACTGACGAGCCACGCCGCCAGCCCCTCGGTGCCGTCGAGCAGGTCCTGGGTCTCGCCCTCCCGGTTCCAGCGGGTGTTGAGCAGGTCGAGGGCGAGGGGCTCGCCGGTGAGCGGGCGGGGGTCGCGGGCGGCGGACATGGGCTCTCCTTCTCCTCTAACCACTCAAGGGTACGTGACCGGTTGACTCTCGCGCATCTAACCTCCTAATGTGATTGACGAAGGTTAGGCACGACACCCCGAAGACTTCGAAGGAGAACAGCCATGGCTCCGCGCCTCGCGCACACCGGCCTGAACGTCACCGACCTCGACCGCTCCCTCGCCCTCTACCGCGACCTCCTCGGCTTCGCCGTGCTCGCCGAGGGCAAGGAGGACGACCAGCGCTGGGCGATGCTGGGGGAGCCCGGCGGCGCCCCGCTCGTCACCCTCTGGCAGCAGGCGCGGGGGTCGTACGACAGCGGGCGTCCCGGACTGCACCACCTCGCCCTGACCGTGGACTCGGTCGATGAGGTCCGCGCGTACGAGACCGCGCTGCGGGCCGCCGGTGTCGACTTCGCCTACGACGGCGTGGTCGCCCACCGGGAGGGCGGCACCTCGGGCGGGATCTTCTTCCACGACCCGGACGGCATCCGCCTGGAGATCAACGCCCCCCTCGGCCCGGACGGCGCCCCCGCCCCGCACGACTCCGCTCCGACCTGCGGTTTCTTCTAACCATGGGCGCCTATCACGCGGGCTCGCTCGCCGTACAGGAACTGATGGGCGTCCGCGACCGCGCTGACCACGTGGGCCGCTCCCTGGGCCAGGACATCAAGCCGGTCGCGGCGGCCTTCCTGGAGCTGCAGCCCCTGCTGATCGCGGGCGCGGCGGACCCGGCGACGGGGCGGGTGTGGGCGTCGGCGCTGACGGGCACACCGGGGTTCGTCCGGGCGACGGGCCCCAGGCAGATGTCCGTGGTGAGTGGACCCTCTCCGGCTGACCCGCTCACCACGGCCCTTACGACCCCCGGCACCCACCTGGGCACCATCGCCCTGGACCCCCGAACCCGCCGGCGCATGCGCCTCAACGGCCGGCTACGGCCCACGGCAGGAGGCTTCGCCGTGGAGGCCGACCAGGTCTTCTCCAACTGCCCCAAGTACATCCAGCGCAGGGAGTCGTACGAGACGGTCCCCGACCGCACACCGGACAGCCCGCGCCGACTCACCGAACTCGGCCCGGTACAACGGGAGTTCATCCAGGCGGCCGACACCTTCTTCCTGGCCACCGTGCACCCCGGCGGAGCCGACGTCAGTCACCGCGGCGGCAACCCCGGCTTCGTGCAGGTCACTTCACCGCGCGAACTGACCTGGCCCGACTACCCCGGCAACGCCATGTTCCTCACCCTCGGCAACCTCCGCACCGATCCGCGTGCCGGACTGCTCCTCCTCGACTGGACCACCGGCACCACCCTTCAGCTCACCGGCGAGGCGCACACCGAGTTCACCGGCGGAGGCATCCGCACGGTCCGCTTCACGCTCGCCGAGGCCCTGTGGGCCCCGGCCGCCCTGCCCCTGCGCTGGTCCGCGCCCGAATATTCACCGGCGAACCCGGACATCGCGCGCTAACGTCCGCGCATGCGACGGAACTTGAGGGTGGCGGCCTACGCCGTGTGCGTCCGCGACGGACAGCTCCTTCTCGCCCGCTCCCCGGGGCCCGACGGCACGCCCGAGTGGGTGCTGCCGGGCGGCGGCATGGAGCACGGCGAGGATCCGTACGACACCGTCCGCCGCGAGGTCACCGAGGAGACCGGCTACCACATCGAGGTGACCGGTCTCCTCGGCGTGGACTCGCACCGGGTGACCGTGGGGCGCACCGACCACCACGCCGTGCGGTTCGTCTACGAAGGCGAGATCACCGGCGGCGAGCTCCGGTACGAGATCGACGGCTCCACCGACTTCGCCGCCTGGCAGCCGCTGGAGGCCGTCCCCGGACTGAACCGCATCCCCCTGGTCGACACCGCGCTGCGGCTCTGGCGCGAACGCCCGCTCCACGGACGGCTGGAGGAGCCTCCCCTACCCAACGAGATGAACAAGGAGTGACCGGCCCCCGGCCGCCCGCGATCCACTCCCGGTCCACTCCACGGCGGCTGTGCCCCCTCGTGATCCACGTACGGTGATCGGCGCCGCGCGTTGCGGCCGCGTTCACGCGCAGGTCATTCCCGGTGCCAAGCATCCAGAGCGAGCGGGGCGTTCGCTCCTGCGATCGACCCGCGACCACTGCCGACGCGTTCGCACTCGGGGAGATCGCGCCATGTCGCGCACACGCTCTGTCGCCACCTCCGCTCCGGAGGTCAACCGCCGTTCCGTCCTCGCCGCCGCCGGAGCAGTCTCGCTCTCCGCGGGCATCGGCTACGTCCTCCGCCCCACCGACAGCGAGGCCGCCACCCCCGCCGAGGCGCCCGTCGCGCACTCCCGGCAGGCCGCCGGCACCGCCCTCGCCCCCTACACCAAGGGCACCACCCTCGCCTCCGTCGCGACGCCCCGGAACAGCTCCGGCTACCAGCGCCTCGGCGACGGGCCCGGCTGGCAGCGGGTCGTGCGGAGCGAGCTGGCCACCCCCAAGTCCGGCCGCGCGAGCCGTCGTAGGACGCTCGCCGCGTTCGTCCAGTTCACCGACCTGCATCTGCAGGACGTCCAGAACCCGCTGCGCGCGGAGTTCCTGCGCTCCAACTCCATCCACGCCTGGCGCCCGCACGAGGCGCTGACCGTGCAGGGCGCCATCTCGCTCGTCGAGCGGGTCAACGCCCTGAAGGGCGCCCCCGTCACCGGCGCCCCGCTCGGCTTCGTCATGACCACCGGCGACAACACCGACAACAACGCCGGCTCCGAACTGGAATGGTTCATGCAGGTGATGAGCGGCGGCCGCATCACCCCCAACACCGGGGACCCGAGACACTACGAGGGCGTGCAGAACAGCGGCCTGAAGCTGTACTGGCAGCCGGACTCCACCGCCCGCGACAACGACAAGGCACTGGGCCTTCCGCACCTGAACGGCTTCCTGGCCGCCGCGATCCGCGAGGTGAACAGCCCCGGTCTGAACCTGCCCTGGTACTCCACCGTCGGCAACCACGACGCCCTCGCCCTCGGCTGCTTCGGCATCCACGGCGACCCCTACCTCGCCGAGTTCGCGATCGGCGGCAAGAAGCTGATGAGCCTCTCCGCCGCCGAGGGCAAGAAGCTCCAGGACGCCATCAGGGACAACAAGGACCCCCACGGCGTCGGCTACCGGGACCTGCTCAAGGCGCACGCCCGCGAGATGCGCTCCGTCACCCCGGACGAGAAGCGGGCCCCCTACACCCCGGCCGACTACCTCAAGGCCCACCTGGACCCCGCCTACCGGGGCCACGGTCCGACCGGGCACGGCTACTCCTCGGCGAACCTCGACGCGGGCACCCAGTACTACGCCTTCCGCATCTCCGCCGACGTCATCGGCATCAGCCTCGACACCACCGACGCCTGCGGCATGCCCAACGGCTCCATCGGCACCGCGCAGCTGAAGTGGCTCGACAAGACGCTGAAGGACAACAAGGACTCCCACGCCGTCGTCTTCAGCCACCACACCAGCACGACGATGAACAACACCTGGCCCGACCCGGCCCGCCCCGGCGAGAAGCGCCACACCGGCGCCGAGGTGCTCTCGGTCCTGTCCGCCCACGCGAACGTGCTGGCCTGGGTGAACGGCCACGTCCACGAGAACGTCATCACCCCGCACAAGGTCTCCGGCGGTCGCTCCTTCTGGGAGATCTCCACCGCCTCGCACGTCGACTTCCCCCACCTCGCCCGGATCATCGAGCTGGTGGACAACAAGGACGGCACGATCTCCCTGTTCACCACGCTGATCGAGTCCGCCGCCCCGCATCGCACCGACTTCGCCGACCTCTCCCAGACCGGCCTCGCCGCCCTCTACCGCGAGCTGGCCTTCAACGCCCCCGGCGCGAGCAGGACCCTGGCGAACACCGCGGTCCACCGGAACACGGAACTGGTGCTCAAGAAGGGCTGAAACTCACCCAACTGGCCCACAGGAAAGCAACCTTCGCGCATCCGGCACGGGTTTCTTCCCCCGACCGCACCCGCATCAGAGGTGCCATCACAGGTTGGGGGAAGACATGCGCGTACGCACGACCCTGGGGACGGCTCTGGTGGGCGCCACCGCCCTGCTCGTCCCGGCGGCCCTGGCGGCACCCGCCGTGGCCGGCACCGGCACCCACTCCGCGACCCGCAAAGCGGTCGAGGCGGCGGTCGCGGCCGGGGTGCCCGGTGTGACCGTCACCGCGAAGGACGGCCACGGCACCTGGTCCACGACCGCCGGCGTGGGCGACACCGGCACGGGCAGGCCGCGCTCCACCGCCGACCGGTACCGGGTCGGCAGCATCACCAAGACCTTCGTCGCCACCGTCCTGCTCCAGCTGGAGGCAGAGGGCCGGCTGTCGCTGGACGACACCGTGGACCGGTGGCTGCCGGGCGTCGTCAGCGGCCACGGCCACGACGGCCGCCGTATCACCGTCCGCCAGCTGCTCAACCACACCAGCGGCATCCACAACTACACCGAGGACGAGGACTTCGACCGCGACTACTTCACCAAGGACGGCTTCGACCGGCATCGCTACGACACCGTCACCCCGCGCGCACTGGTGGCGATCGCGATGCGGCACGAGCCGGACTTCGCGCCGGGCACGTCCTGGCACTACTCCAACACCAACTACGTTCTCGCCGGCATGGTGATCGAGAAGGTGACGGGACACTCGTACGCCGCCGAGATCAGGCGGCGCGTCATCCGCCCGCTGCGTCTGACGGGCACGTCCCTGCCCGGTACGACGGTCACCATGCCACAGCCGAGCAGCAATTCTTACTCGAAATTCACCGACCCGAAGGGTCCGACGTACGACGTCACGAACCTCAACCCCTCCATCGCCTCCTCCGCCGGTGAAATGATCTCGGACTCCGCCGACCTGGACCGCTTCTACGGCTCGCTGCTGGGCGGAAAGCTCCTTCCGCCGCACCAGCTGAAGGAAATGAAGACCACGGTGGCGGTCAAGGATGCGCCGCACGGGGAACGCTATGGCCTCGGCCTCTTTGAGACCCCGCTGACCTGCGGGGTTGTGGTCTGGGGGCATGACGGCGGAATCCACGGTTCCGCGTCGACGGCGGTGACGACGGCCGACGGCCGGCATTCCCTGGCCTTCAATTTCAACGGCGACTGGACCGGGGACGCGCAGGCGATCGTGGAAGGGGAATTCTGTTAGTCACCGTTTCACCCGCGTCATTCGCTGTTAACGCGCACGCAATGTCCGTACCGCCTCATATCGGCTAACCCGCTGTGTACGGGGATGGCTCGATCTTCTCGATCATTTATGCAAGGCGGGTGGTCGCGTGCGCGCTTCGCACGAACTGCGTGTGCTGTCGGTCTACGAGGGCTTCTTCTCCGGAGGGGCCCGGATCGTGCACAGCGACGTCGTACTGGGACTGGCCGAGGGCGGCCAGTCCCACCGGGTGCTCAGCATCCATGGCGAGGTCCGCCGCGAGGCCACCTCGCAGCGCATGGAGGACGACGCCTGCTACCGGGCGCTGACGGCCGCCAGGGTCGGTGTCACCTCGCTCGGCCGCAGCGCCGGGCTGGTCGACGGAACGGTCGCGGCGGACGTTTTCAGCGGCCCCGAGCTGGCCGAAACGGCCCGGGCCATGGCCGGCGCGGATGTGATCCTCTCCCTGAAGGAGCAGCCGCTCGCCCTGCTCAACCAGGGCGGCCTGCCCCGCCGCCCGGTCGTGGTCTGCCTGCACCGCTCCGACCCGGAGAACCAGGGCCCCGCGCTGGACGAGCTGAAGGCCGCCATCGCCGACGGCACGGTGGTGGCGTGCGTGTGCTGCGCCGAGTCGACCCGGGCGGCGTACGAGGCGGCGGGCATCCCCGGCGAGGTGCTGCACGTCATCCCCAACGGGGTGGACCTCCTCCGCTTCCGCCCCGACGCCGCCGTACGGCTCGCCTTCCGCGCCTCCCTCGGCATCGCCGCCACGGCCCCCGTGGTCGTCTTCGCGGCCCGCTACGCCCAGATGAAGAACGTCCCGCTGTTCCTCCGGGCGGCCCGCGCCTGGCTGTCCCGCGAGCCCGAGGGCCAGGTCCTGATGTGCGGCGCCGGCATGACCGACGAGAACCCGGCCCTGTGGGCCGACATCGAGGTCGCGTTCGGCGAGGACCTGCACCTGGCGGAGCGGATCAGGCTCCTCGGCGTACGGCACGACATGGAGGCCGTGTACGCCGGCTCCGACGTCGTCGCCCTGACCTCCGTCTCCGGCGAGGCGGCCCCGCTGTGCCTGATCGAGGGCATGATGTGCGGCGCGGTCCCGGTGACCACCGACGTCGGCGACAGCGCGTCCATCGTCGAGGGCCTCGGCTTCGTCACCCCGCCGGACCCGGCCGCGATCGCCCTCGGCTGGACCGCCGCCCTCGCGTCCCGCACCGACCTGGGCCCGGCGCTGGAGCTCAGCCGCGAGCGGTTCAGCCGTACGAGGATGATCGCGGCGTACGCGACGCTGCTCGACGAGGTGTACGCCTCACACGTCGGCGGGCAGCGGGTCGTCGCGCAGCACGCTGTAGGCGACGCCGTCGCGCCACTGCCCGTCCCGGAAGACGATGCCGCGCAGTACGCCCTCGCGAGTGAAGCCGGCCTTCTCCAGGGCCCGCTGCTCGGCGATGTTCTCGGCCTCGGTGTCGGCCTCGATCCGCATCACGGGGGTGTGGGCGAAGAGGTAGCGGACGAGCTGTAGCTGGGCCCGGCTGCCGACGCCCCGCCCACGGCCCTCGGGCAGCAGCTGGGCGCCGACGTTCCAGCAGTACGTCGACGGCGACACGACGACCTTGCGCCAGCCGACGAACCCGAGCGGCTCGCCGCCGTCGGTGACGACCAGCTGGCCGCCGTCCGCGCCGAGCAGCCGGTCCTCCTCCCAGCGCCGCCGGAACCGCCGCGGGTCGGCGAAGCCGTACCACTGGAAGGGGCCGGCGGCGTCGGAGTCGGAGACGAAACGCTCCAGCAGGGGGAGGTCTGCCTCGCCGATGGGGCGGAGGGTCACGGGTTCAGCGGTCATGGGCCAGGAACCCTATCGGCTCTGTTGTGGTCGGTGTGGGAACCGGGCGGATCAGGACGCCCGGTTGAGGGCCGGAAGGTAGCCGAGCGACTGTCCCGGGGCCGTGGGGTGGTACGACTCGGTCAGCGAGAGCAGGTCGACGCTGTGCAGCCAGGGGATTCGGGAGCAGATCTCGTGGCCCGTGAAGGCGGACCTGACGTCGGCGAAGGTGAACCCGTGGTCGGCCGCGCGTTTGGCGATCACCGTGTCGAGGTGGTCCACGGCGTTGTTGATCGCGGCGCGGGCGGCGTCCTCCAGGCCGGCTCGGCAGGTGCCCTTGAGCTGGTACAGGTGCGGATAGCCGAGCACCACGACGTGGGCGGCGGGAGCCCGGTTCCCGATGGCCGTGTAGAGACGGTCCAGGTCGCGGGGAAGGGTTCCGTCCATGACGGAGCGGGCGCGGGAGACGGCCGACAGACAGCGGGTGGTGCCGCCCAGCGCGCAGGTCGTCATGACGGTGCCGAAACCCGCGTCGCTGCCGCCGACGGTGAGGGTGACCATTTCGGTACGGGGGCCGAGCGGGGCGAGCTGGTCGGTCAGGACGTCGTTCGTCCGGGCGCCGTTGCACGCGGGGAAGGCGAAGGCCGCCGTCTGGTGCGCCGCCGCCCACAGGGAGGGGTAGGCCCTGCTGCTGCGCTTGCAGTCCGTCCGGCCGGGGAGGTAGTCGCCGGCGCCGACACCGGAGGAGTAGGAGTCGCCGAGGGCCACATAGCCCACGGCCGGCGTCCGGGGCGCCGCTTGTGCCGTCTCGGGCGCGGCGACGAGGCCGGCCGTGGCGAGCAGGAGGGCGGACGAGCACGCGGCTGTCCTGGTGTGTCGCATACGTCTTGGTCTATCGCGGCCCGATCGGCACCGCCCACCGGCTTCCTCCACCCGGGTGAAAGCGCGGCGTCACGAAGACGCGGAGAGACGAAGAGACACGAGGAGGGGCCACCGGAATCGGTCCGGTGGTCCCTCCTCTCCCCTCCTGAGGGCTCCCCGCTGCCCTCCTGATGCCTCCCGGTCCGTCACTACCTGGGGAGCACCACGACATAGGCGGCCGGGTCGCGGTCGCCGGACGCCATCAGGGCCGTACGGACCACCGCCGCCTGCTGTTCGAGCGATTTCCGGAGCTTCTTCGGCGTGATGTACACGACCGTGATGCCGAGGCGTTCCAGGTGTTCGCGCTTGCGGGCGTACTCGGACCACAGCGCGTCCTCGTCCTGGCGCGGGGCCCGGGTGTCCAGCTCGACCGCCACCGCCTGCTCGGGCCAGTAGGCGTCCAGGCCGCCGAGGTGCGGGCCGCCGGGCAGGCGCAGGTCCACGTTCCAGACCGGGTCGGGCAGGCCGTACTCGCGGACCATCCGGTACAGCCGGTCCTCGGCGATCGAGCGGCCCTCGGCCAGCAGTGAGTCCACGGCGTCCACCACGTGCGGCCGGTTCAGCAGCTTGGCCTGGGTCAACTCCCGTACCACGGCGGCCGGTTCGCAGTGGCCTGCGCGCACCGCCTCGGTGAGCAGGCGTCGTACCGCCTCCGCGTCGGTCAGTTCCGCGACCGCGTCCGCCAGTGCCCGGGGTACGGGGGCGACGGGCAGGCCGGTGACCATCCGGGGCGTGGGCAGGACGGGGGTGCGCAGGACGCGGACGTAGCCCGCGGGGCGCAGGCGGCGCTGGCGGGGGACCAGGACGTCGATGTGGTCCAGGGAGAGCAGCGGCGGGGTGGCCGAGAAGCCGTAGAGGGTCAGGGCCGCGAGGCCGGTGATCATCGCCTCCGCGTAGACCGGGCCGTGCGGTTCCTCCGCCGTCGGCTGGGCCGGGACGCCCGGCGCCGACGACTCGCGGGCCGCGTACAGCAGGGCCCCGTGCAGACGCTCCTCGCTCGTCGGAGGGCCGGGGTGCAGCAGGACCACGTTCGGCAGCAGGGTCTGCCAGGGGCCGCGAGGGCGGCACTGCTCGTTCAGCTCGGCCGTCGTCACGCCATGGGCGCGCAGCTGAGCCGTCGTCAGGACGCGGCGGTGGACCTCGGAGAGGTCGCGGAGGGGGCGGGGGGAGAGCGGGGTGTTGTGCGTCATGGCGTCGGGATTCCCGCGCCCCGTCCCACCTTTAACCGCTGTTACACGGCCGTTGAGGAATGCGGACAAGGCGGGACTAAAGGTCAGGTGTTCGGATGCCGAGTAGGCAGCGAAAACCCCTGGTCCGAACGGGGTGGACCAGGGGTTACGGCTATGTTTGACCGAATTTCGTAACGGTCACCTACCGGGCAAGCTCAGGCCAAAGCTCAGCCGGCGTCAGCCGTCACGCCCGCCGCCGCGTCGCACTCCTGTGCGCGCAGCGCCCGCGCCAGGTCGTCCCGGGCCTCCAGCACCAGCCGGCGCAGCGCCGGCGCCGCGTCCTCGTGCTCCGCCAGCCACGCGTCCGTCGCCGCCAGCGTCTCCGGCCGGTCCTGGTACGCCGGGAAGAGCCCCCGTACGACGTCCATGCCGATCTGGATCGACCGCTCCGCCCACACCCGCTCGATCACCGCGAAGTACTTCTCGGCGTACGGCGCGGTCAGCTCCCGCTGCGAGGCCTGGTCGAAGCCGGAGATCGTCGCCTCGACGAGGGCGTTCGACAGCGTGTCGGACTCCACGACCTGGGCCCACGCCTGCGCCTTGACCGCCGCCGAGGGGCGCGCGGCCAGGCAGCGGACCTGGTGGCGCTTGCCGGACGCCGTGTCGTCGCGGGCCAGTTCGGCCGCCAGCACCGACTCGTCCGCCGCGCCGTGCGCCGTCAGCGGCTCCAGGAACGCCCAGCGCAGCTCCTGGTCCACCGCCAGCCCGTCGATCGCCGACGTGCCGTCCAGCAGGTCCGTCAGCAGCTTCAGGTCCGGCTCGGCACAGGCCACGCGCGCGAAGAACCGCGCCCAGGCCAGCTGGTGCTCACTGCCCGGCTCGGCCGCCCGCAGCTCCCGCAGCGCGCCCTCGGCCAGCAGCTCACCGCCGGCCGTCCGCCACTCGGGCGCCGCATAGTGCGTCAGCGCCGACTCCGCCCACGCGTGCAGCATCTGCAGCACACCGATGTCCGACTCCCGGCCCGCGAACGTCAGCACCAGGGCGATGAAGTCCCGGGCCGGCAGCAGCGCGTCCCGCGTCATGTTCCACAGCGCCGACCAGCACAGGGCCCGGGCGAGGGGATCCGTCAGCTCGCCCAGGTGCGCGCGCAGGGTGTCCAGCGAGGTCGCGTCGAAGCGGATCTTGCAGTACGTCAGGTCGTCGTCGTTGACCAGCACCAGCTCCGGCGCCTCGGCGCCCGCCAGCTCCGCGACGACCGTACGCGGGCCCTCCACGTCCGTCTCCACGCGCGCGTACCGCTCGAGGGCGCCCTCGTCCGTACGCCGGTACAGCCCGACGGCGATCCGGTGCGGACGCTCCTCCGGGTGTGACTCCGGGGCCTCCTGGACGACCGCCAGCTCCTCGATCCGGCCGCTGTCGGTGTCCAGCAGCACCTGCGGGGTCAGCGAGTTCACCCCGGCCGTCTGCAGCCAGGAGCGCGCCCACGCCGACATGTCCCGGCCGCTGGTCTCGCCCAGCACCGACAGCAGGTCGCCGAGGCGCGTGTTGCCGTACGCGTGCCGCTTGAAGTAGCGGCGGGCGCCCTCCAGGAACGCCTCCTGGCCGACGTACGCCCCCAGCTGTTTCAGCACGGAGGCGCCCTTGGCGTAGGTGATGCCGTCGAAGTTCAGCTTGGCGTCCTGCAGGTCACGGATGTCCGCCGTGATCGGATGCGTGGACGGCAGCTGGTCCGCGCGGTACGCCCACGCCTTGCGGCGGTTGGCGAAGGTGATCCAGGCGCCGGTGAAGCGCGTCGCGCCCACGTTGGCGAACGAGCCCATGAAGTCCGCGAAGGACTCCTTCAGCCACAGGTCGTCCCACCACTCCATGGTGACCAGGTCGCCGAACCACATGTGCGCCATCTCGTGCAGGATGACGTTCGCCCGCGCCTCGTACGACGCCTGCGTCACCTTCCCGCGGAAGATGTACTCCTCGCGGAAGGTCACCAGACCAGGGTTCTCCATCGCGCCCAGGTTGTACTCCGGCACGAACGCCTGGTCGTACTTCCCGAACGGGTACGGGTAGTCGAAGTGGTCGTGGAAGAAGTCCAGGCCCTGCTTGGTGATCAGGAAGACGTCGTCGGCGTCGAAGTGCGGGGCGAGCCCCTTGCGGCACATCGCGCCGAGCGGGATCTCCAGCTTCGTGCCGTCCTCGAAGGTACGGGTGTAGGAGTCGGTGACGTAGTGGTACGGCCCGGCCACCACACACGTGATGTACGTCGAGATCGGCTTCGTCTCCGCGAACTTCCAGACGCCGTCGGCCAGTTCGCCTGCGCCGTTGCTCCACACCGTCCAGCCCTCGGGAGCCTGGACCTCGAAGCGGTACGGCGCTTTCAGGTCCGGCTGCTCGAAGTTCGCGAACACCCGGCGGGCGTCGGCCGGCTCGTACTGGGTGTAGAGGTAGACCTCGCCGTCCTCGGGGTCGACGAAGCGGTGCATGCCCTCGCCGGTGCGGGAGTAGGCGCACTGGGCGTCCACCACCAGCTCGTTCTCCGCGGCCAGGTCCTCCAGCGCGATCCGCGCGCCGTCGAAGACCTCGCCCGGGTCCAGATCCCGGCCGTTGAGCGAGACGGCCGTCACGCTCGGTGCGATCAGATCCGCGAAGCTCGCGGCGCCCGGCTCGTTGCAGCGGAAGCGGATCGTGGTCACCGAGCGGAACGTGCGCACCTCGCCGTTCCCGTCGCCGACGGCGGACCTCAGGTCCAGGGACACGTCGTACCCGTCGACCGACAGCAGGGCGGCCCGCTCCCGGGCCTCGTCGCGGGACAGATTCTCACCGGGCACGGGCGGCACTCCTTGGCTGCTGTTCGGTATGTGGACAGGGCCGATCCTGCCATGTGCCCCTGACACGGGTCAGCAGGGAATCAGGGGTTCAGCGGGGAATCCTGGTCGCACCGACGTCGTTGGCGCTTGTTGAGGCTTCAAAAGACCGTTTCGCTGAGGAGAACCATGTCCGAGACCGCGCCGTCCTCCGGCAAGACCCCCGTCGACTTCTGGTTCGACCCGCTGTGCCCCTGGGCCTGGATGACCTCCCGCTGGGTGCTGGAGGTCGAGAAGGTCCGCGACATCGAGGTCCGCTGGCACATCATGAGCCTCGCGGTCCTCAACGAGAACAGGCTCGACGAGCTGCCCGAGGAGTACCGGGACATGCTCGCGACCAAGGCCTGGCAGCCGGTCCGCGTGGTCACCGCGGCCTGGCAGAAGCACGGCGAGGACGTCCTCGGCCCGCTCTACACCGCGCTCGGCACCCGCATCCACAACAACGGCGAGGGCCCGACCCTGGAGGCCGTCGCCGGCGCCCTCGCGGACGTCGGCCTGCCCGCCGACCTGATCGACTACGCCGACCAGCAGGACTTCGAGTACGACGCCGAGCTGCGCGCCTCCCACAAGGAGGGCATCGACAAGGTCGGCCAGGACGTCGGTACCCCGGTCATCGCGGTCCCCGGCTCCGACGGCGAGCAGATCGCCTTCTTCGGCCCGGTCGTCACCCCCGCCCCGAAGGGCGAGGAAGCGGCCCGCCTGTGGGACGGCACGATCGCCGTGGCCTCGGTACCGGGCTTCTACGAGATCAAGCGGACCCGCACCAAGGGGCCGGACTTCAGCAACCTGTAGGGCCCGTGGTGGGTGGGCCCGGACTCGAGACCGGTGACTACGAGAGCGGTACGCCGGGCCTGAGGAAGAACAGGCCGGAGATGGCACCGCCGTTGTCGAAGCTCACGCGGAACTCACCGGGCCCGCGCTCCAGGCGCAGGGGCACGCTGACCACGGTGAACCCGCCGGCCTTGGCGTCCCTGGGCTGCTGGTGGGACGTGTAACGCCCGAACTGTTCCTGGTAGTTCGTCCACGCCTGCTTCAGCGCGTCCGGCGTCAGCTGACCACGCACGGTCGCGTCGAAGTGGACGGTGGCGGCGGCGTAGTCGCCCTTGACGATGTCGTTGAGCGTCCGCAGGGCGATCGTGTCGTCCTGCGGCGCGGCCGGTGCGGAACCGGCGCTCGTCAGGAGCGCGGACGCGGCCAGCGCCATCGTGGCCACAGCCCGGGCGAGTCGCCGCTTGCCGCCGGGCGCGAGGTCGTTGGCGGACATGACTTCATCGTGCGCCTCACGCCCGTCCCTCGCATGCCGGGACGTTGCTGCCGGGGCCCGGAACGAAGGGGGCGTCAGCTCTTGGCGCGGGCCCGCTGCCAGGCGTAGCCGATGGCCGCCAGGGCCAGGGTCATGCCGCCCGTCGAGTACAGCTGCACCCGGGTGTCCGCCTCCCGGGCCATCAGGACGAAGATCGCGGCCATGCCCGCCAGGGCGACCCAGGTGAGGACCGGGAAGGCCCACATGCGGACGACCAGCTTCTCGGGGGTCTCGCGTTCGATGCGGCGGCGGAGCAGGAGCTGGGAGACGGCGATGAAGATCCAGACGACCAGGATGACCGCGCCGATCATGTTCAGCAGCCACTTGAAGACGTCGTCCGGCCGCCAGTAGCTGAGCATGACGCAGACGAAGCCCAGCACGCAGGAGGTGAGCACCGCGATGCGCGGCACCCCGCCGGACAGGCGGGACAGCGCTTTCGGGCCCTGGCCGCGCTCGACCAGGGAGTAGGCGATGCGCGAGGAGCCGTAGATGTTGGCGTTCATCGCGGAGAGCAGGGCGACCAGGACGACCACGCTCATGACCCGGCCCGCGCCCGGGATGCCCAGGTGGTCGAGCGTGGCGACGTACGGGCCCTTCGTCACGACGTCCTCGGAGTTCCACGGGACGAGGGTGACCACGACCGCCATGGAGCCGATGTAGAACAGGGCGATACGCCACATCGCGGTGCGCACGGCGGAGGCCACCCCGCGCACCGGGTCCTCCGACTCGGCCGCCGCGATGGTGACCGTCTCCAGGCCGCCGTAGGCGAAGACGGAGGCGAGCAGGCCGATGATCAGGCCGTTGCTGCCGTGCGGCAGGAAGTCGGTCAGGTTCGAGGTGCCGGGGGCCTCCGTGCCGGGCAGGACGCCCGCGATGGCCAGCCCACCGAGGATGAGGAAGAGGGAGATCGCGCCGACCTTCAGCGCGGCGAACCAGAACTCGAACTCGCCGAAGTTCTTCACGGCGGCCAGGTTCGTCCCGCAGAAGACCACCATGAACAGCGCGACCCACATCCACTCGGGCGTGCCGGGCAGCCAGCCGGAGACGATGTGCGCGGCGCCGATGCCCTCCAGGCCGACGGCCGTGCACAGCAGGATCCAGAAGGACCAGCCGGCGGCGAAGCCCGCCCAGGGGCCGATCGCCCGCTCGGCGTGCGCGGAGAAGGAGCCCGAGGACGGGTACGCGGCCGACATCTCGCCCAGCATCCGCATCACCAGCATCACCAGCAGGCCGGAGATCGTGTAGGCGATCACGATGGACGGGCCGGCGGCCGCGATGCCCGCACCGGAGCCGACGAACAGGCCCGCGCCGATCACACCGCCGAGGGCGATCATCGACAGATGGCGCTGCTTGAGGCCGTGGGAGAGGGAGGCGCCGCTCTGTCGCTGTGGCGGCGTCTCGGTCGTCGTGCTGCTGGGCATGGGCGCGGCTCTCCCCTGCAATGGGCGGGCAAAAACTCCGCCAGTCTGGGCGGCCCGTCCGCTCAGCGAACGGGCCGCCCACTATCCGGACACTGGTCCTACGCAGGGTGAACCGTCGGTTACGCGGCCGGTTGCGCGGTGGTGAGCACCGGTGTGTAGTGCGAGGCGTCGCCCTCGATCGAGTAGCTCTCCTTGTCCTCGATGCCGACCGGTACGTCACCCGCGACGGTCACCCGGTGCAGCCGGCGCGGCAGGCCGTCGTAGTTGTCGATGGCGTAGTGCTGGGTGATCCGGTTGTCGAAGAGCACCAGCTCGTTCTCCGCCCAGCGGTGGCGCAGAACGTTCTCCGGGCGGGTGACGTACGCCTGGAGCAGGTCCAGGAGCTTGCGGGACTCGTTGGCGGACAGGCCCACGATCCGCTGCGCGAACCCGCCGATGAACAGGCCGCGTTCGCCGGTCAGCGGGTGGACGCGGACCACCGGGTGGGCGGTGCGGTACGTGATGGAGGTGAACTGGGCCCGCTGGGCGGCCCGTTCCGTGTCGATCTCCTCGTCCGGCACGGCGTAGTCGTAGTCGTTGGTGTGCTCGGCCCACAGGGTGTCGGCGAAGCGGCGCAGCGGCTCGGGCAGATCACGGTAGGCGGCCGCCGCGTTGGCGATCAGGGTCTCGCCGCCGTACGGCGGGATCGTGAGCGAGCGCAGGGTGCTGGCCTGCGGCGGGTTGAGGACGAAGGTGACGTCGGTGTGCCAGTGGTTGGCCCGGCCCCGCTCGCTGTCGACGGGCAGCACGTTCGGGGCGCCGTCGACCGCGCCGACCGTCGGGTGGGCGGTGGTCAGGTCGCCGAGGTGCCGGGCGAAGGCCTGCTGGCCGGCGTCGTCCAGGCCGTCGGCGGCGAAGACGAGCGCCTTGTGCACGTTGAGGGCCTCGCGGATCGCGGCGACCTCCTCCGGGGCGAGCGGCCGGGTGATGTCGACGCCGGTGACGCGGGCGCCGATGCGGGCGGTGACCTTGGTGATCTCGATGGACATGGCGGTTCCTTTCGGACGCGGTCAGACGAGGGCTGCGGTGTGCTGGTTGGCGGGGCGGGGCAGGCCGTAGCGCTCCCGGAGGGTCTGGTGGGGGCCGTACTCCTCGCGGAACAGGCCGCGGGCGCGCAGCAGCGGGACGACGTGCTCGACGAAGGCGTCCAGGCCGGAGGGCAGCACGGCGGGCATGATGTTGAAGCCGTCGGCGGCGCCCCGGGTGAACCAGGTCTCGATCTGGTCGGCGACCTGCTCGGGCGTCCCGGCGAAGGTGAGGTGGCCGCGCCCGCCGCCGAGCCGGCCGATCAGCTGCCGCACGGTGAGCCGCTCGCGCCGGGCCAGCTCGACCACGAGCGTGTAGCGGCTCTTGGCGCCCTCGACGGCGGACTCGGGCGGCAGGTCGGCGGGAAGTTCCGAGCCCAACTCCAGTGTTCCGGGCGGGAGTTGCAACAGGCTCTCCAGGCGGACCACCCCGTGGTCGTACACGATGTGGTTCTCCAGCAGCCGCTCCGCCGCCCGTGCCTCCGCCTCCGTGGAGCCCAGTACGGGCACGATCCCGGGCAGCACCTTGATGTGCTCGGGGTTCCGTCCCGCCTGCGCGGTGCGCGACTTGAGGTCGGCGTAGAAGGCCTGCGCGTCGGCGAGGGTCTGCTGGGCGGTGAAGACCGCCTCCGCGTAACGGGCGGCGAAGGCCCTGCCGTCCTCGCTCGAGCCCGCCTGTACGAGAAGCGGGTAGCCCTGGGGGGTACGGGGGACGTTGAGGGCGCCCGCGACGCTGAAGTACGGGCCCCGGTGCCGGGGCGGGTGGATCTTGCTGTCGTCGCCCCAGACGCCGGCCGCCTTGTCGGCGACGATCGCGTCGTCCTCCCAGCTGTCCCACAGCTTCAGCGCCACGTCGAGGAAGTCGGCCGCGCGGGCGTAGCGCTCGGCGTGCGGGGGCTCTTCGCTGAGCCCGAAGTTCCGGGCGGCCTCGGCTCCCGCCGTGGTGACGATGTTCCAGCCGGCCCGGCCGCCGCTGATGATGTCCAGGGAGGCGAACGTGCGGGCCAGGTTGTAGGGGGAGTTGTAGGAGGTGGAGGCGGTGGCGATCAGCCCGATGCGCTCCGTCGCCGTCGCCAGCGCGGTCAGCAGGGTGAGCGGTTCCAGGGCGCCGGCCGGCCGCTGGGCCAGGTTGCCCCACAGCTGGGGGCCGTCGGCGAGGAAGAGGGAGTCGAAGGTGCCGCGCTCGGCGATCCGGGCGAGCCGCACGTAATGCCTCAGGTCGACATGGGCGTACGGATCACTCTCCGGGAGCCGCCACGACGCCTCGTGGTGGCCGGTGTTCATCAGGAACGCGTTCAGATGGAGTCTTCTCTGTGTCACCGGTGATCCTCCGTGACGCCCAGGGCGGCCAGCAGCCGCTCGCGGTACTCGCCCAGGACCGGCTCCCGGTAGGAGCGCGGGTGGGGGCGGTCGATGGTCAGGTCGAGGCCGATCCGGCCCTGGTCCAGGACGAGGACCCGGTCGGCGAGCACGATCGCCTCGTCCACGTCGTGGGTGACCAGCAGCACGGACGGCCGGTGGCGTGTCCACAGGTCGCGCAGCAGGTGGTGCATCCTGATCCGGGTGAGCGCGTCCAGCGCCCCGAACGGCTCGTCCGCCAGCAGGAGTTCGGGCTGCCGGACCAGGGAGCGGGCGAGCGCGGCCCGCTGGGCCTCGCCGCCGGACAGCTCGCCCGGCCAGGCCCGCTCCCTGCCCTCCAGGCCGACCTCCGCGAGAGCGGCCCGGCCGCGCTCGACGGCGCCCTTGCCGTCCGTGCCCAGCAGGACGTTGTCCAGCACCCGGCGCCAGGGCAGCAGCCGGGAGTCCTGGAAGACCACCGACACCCGCTCCGGTGCGGTGATCCGACCGCCGCCCGCCACCCCGTGGTCGAGCCCGGCGATCGCCCGCAGCAAGGTGCTCTTGCCCGAGCCGCTGTGCCCGAGCAGGGCCGTGAACTGGCCGGCGGGCAGATCGAGGTCGATGCCGTCGAGGACCGTACGGCCGTCGAACGACCGGGTCAGGCCCCGCAGCCGTACGGCCGGCCACGTCAGCTGCTCAGTGTGCGGCGCCATGACAGCACCCTCCGTTCGATCAGACGGACCGCGCTGTCGGAGACCAGGCCGAAGACGCCGTAGATCAGCAGGCCGACCAGGATCACGTCGGTCTGGCCGTAGTTCTGCGCCTGGAACATCAGGTAGCCGAGGCCGCTGGTGGCGTTGATCTGCTCCAGCACCACCAGACCCAGCCAGGAGCCGGTCACCCCGAGCCGGAGTCCCACGAAGAATCCGGGCAGCGCGCCGGGGATCACCACCTGCCGGACGAAGGCGAGCCGCGTGAGGCCCTGTACCTCGGCGAGTTCGACGTAGCGGCTGTCGATGCCGGACAGCGCCGCATGGGTGTTCAGATACACCGGGACGTAGACGACGATCGCGATGATCGCGACCTTGAACGTCTCCCCGATGCCCAGCCAGAGGATGAACAGCGGGATCAGGCCGAGGGTCGGGATCGCCCGGTTGAGCTGCACGGTCCCGTCGATCAGCGCTTCCCCGGTCCGGCTGAGCCCGGCGGCGAGCGCGAGCAGGACGCCGCCGGCGAGGCCGATCGCGAAGCCGTATCCGGCCCGCTTCAGGGAGGTCAGGATGTCGGTGGACAGGGTGCCGTCGGTCCACAGATGACCGGCCGTGCGCAGCACCGTCCAGGGCGCCGGTACGGCACCTGTGTCGAGGGTGCCCGCGGCCGAGGCGGCGGCCCACAGGGCGAGGACGACGAGGGGGCCGATCAGCCGGGCGGCGGGCAGCCTGCGGCCGGGGGAGAGCCGGCGGCGCCGGCGGACCTGGGGACGTTCCGCGCCGGTCGTCGCCGCGGTGGCCGTCGTCGTGGTCATGGCGGTCATTTCCGGTACTCCTCGGGTACGGCCCGGGCGGCGATCGCCTCGAAGCGGTGGTCGAAGAGCGAGGAGACGTCGAACTTCTTCACGAAGCCGCCCTCGGCGAGCAGATCGGCGGTCTCCTGCTCCCACGTGATCGCCTCGTCCCAGCTCGGCGGGAACAGCGGCTTGTTGGCGAGCTTCGTGATGCCCTGGGCCTGTTCCAGCGTCAGGTTCTGGGTCTTGACGTAGAACTCCTCGTTCCAGGCGTCCGGGTGCTCGTACTGCCACACCAGGCCCTGGGCCCACTGCGGGATGTAGGCGGCGATCGCGGCGGCCTTCGCGGGGTCGTTCAGCACGGACTGCGGCGCCCACAGCAGGTTGAGCAGGTCGACGACGTCCGTGGGGATGGTGCGGGCGCCCTTCGCCTGGTACTGCTTCAGATACGCGGGGGCCTGACTGATGGCGAGCGGGGCCACGTCGACCTGCCCGGACTGAAGCGCCGTGAAGAACTGGTTGCTGGTCAGCGGCACCAGCTTCACCTCGTCGTACGACAGACCCGCCCGCTTCAGCGCCCGCAGCAGAACGACACCCTGCGCCTGGCCCTGCGAGAAGGCGAGTCTCCTGCCCTTGAAATCGGCGGTCGTGCGGATGTCGCTGCCGGGCTTGGTGGCGAAGAGGTAGTTGGGCTTGCGGGTGAGGTCGATCGCCACGATCTTCGCGGCGAACCCCTGGTAGTGCGCCTGGATCGGCGGGATGCCCGCGTTGTTGGAGAGGTCCAGGGACTTGGCGCGGAAGGCGTTGATGACGTCCGGGCCCGCCCCGATGTTCAGCCAACTCGACACGGTGAACGGCAGCCTGGGCAGCTTCGCCAGCCTGAACTGCAGCTGTTGCTGGCCCAGGTAGGAGGCGATCTTCAGGCTGGTGTTCGCCGGGACCTTGTCGGCGAGCGGCTTGGTGGCGGCGCCGGCCGCGTCGGCGGAGGCGTCCCCCTTGGCGCAGCCGCTGAGGCCCGCCACGGCGGCGGACGCGCCCAGCAGAGAGGTGAGAAAGACACGACGGTGCATACGAGTACTCCCCGGAAGGAAGGAGGAAAGACAGGCGGGAAGGCAGGAGGAATTCCGGAGCGGGAAGCCGGAAGAAAAAGAGAAGACGGAGCCGGAAACGCGCGCTTCACGCGCGGCAACGTGTCAGCAACAAAGGGTGCGACAGCTCATAAGCGGGCTCATGACCAGCATGTTCCGGCCATCCATCGAGCCATGTCAACATTCCGAGTTTCTGAATTAAATACCCTCAGGTGAGGCACTCAGCGGGTCCCGGAACAGCACGTCGAGAACCACCGATCCGCCCGCGACCGCCAGCACGGAATCCGGGAAACTGGTCGGCAGTACGGCTGCCGCACGGCGTATCCCGACCGCTTCCCGCAGCGCGCTCAGGCAGTCCTCGACATGGATCACGCCCACCTCCGTCACCACGACGGTCTCAGGATTGAGCACGTCCAGCAGCAGCCCGGCCGCCCGCCCGGTCGTGCGGGCCCGCTCCACCAGCAGCCGTCGGGCCGCCGCGTCCCCGGCCGTCGCCGCGGCCACCACGCGCATCGGATTGGCCGAGCCGGTCACCCCGGCCGCGCGGGCCCGCCGGCACAGCGTCCGCTCGCTCAGCTCCACCTGCAGGCAGCCGGTGCGGCCGCACGGGCAGGGTTCGGTGCCGCCCGGCACGGGCAGATGGGCGATCGCCCCGGCCGCCGAACGCGGTCCGTGGTGCACCTCGTCGTGGGTGGCGAAGGCCGCGTCGACCACGTTGCCCACGAACAGATGCAGCACGCTCCGGCTGCCCCGGGCCCGCCCGAACAGCCGCTCCCCGTTCACCAGCGCCCGCGCGTGTCCGTCCACATGGACCGGCAGACCGGTGCGGGCGCCGAGCAGCTCCCGCACCGGCACCTCGCGCCAGCCCAGCAGCTCGTGCTCGACCACGCTGCCCGTCTCCCGGTCCACCCAGCCGCCGACCGCCACCCCGACCCCCAGCGGCCGGCGGCCCGGTGTTGCGGCGAGCAACCCCGCGAGCCCCTCGGCGGCGCGCGCCAGCACCCAGCCGGGATCGGTCCGTTCGTGCTTCAGCTCGCGCCGGGCCACCACCCGGCCGCGCAGATCCAGCAGCGCGACCGTGGTGTACGGCACGGCCACATGCACCCCGCCGACCAGGAACCCCGTGTCGTCCAGATCGACGGGGACATGCGGCCGCCCGACCCCGTTCGAGCGGCGCGGCGCGGTGGATTCCCGGATCAGGCCGAGACCGGTGAGCCGGGCGCAGTGCTCGGTCACCGACGCGGGTGACAGCCCGGTCAGCCGGGCGATGGTGCTGCGCGCCACCGGTCCGTGCTCCAGCACGGACCGCAGCACGGCACTGGCGCTGGTGCGCCGCCGGTCGCTGTCGGTGGCACGCGGAACGGGCGAGGCAAGGATGGATGCCGCGGTACGGGGCATGGAGAACCGTCCTCGGGAACGGGGCCGACACGTCTCGGAGTTCGATGGGCTCGATCGAAGAGGCGTGCCGAGCGGTGCGCCCCTACCCGGGGCGGCGACAGGTGGCCGTGCCCTGGCGTCGCAGGTCGACATAGCGACGCGACGTGAAGTACCGGGCCTGGGCAACCATGCGTTCGAAGCTAGCAAAAGGCCTCCGCGCTGCCCAGAAGGCGACCGACGGGCGAGACGGACCCGGCGGGCATTGGCGGGAACCTACAGACGCGCCGTCAGGCGACGAGGTACCGCAGGCCACTCCACCTCAGTGACCGGTATCACGTCGTACCGGGTGTAACCCACACCCTTTGTGCGGAGCCCACCAAACCCTGGCTCGAGCCTTTGTCGACCGGTGACGGTGATCGACGCGAGCGGCGCGGTATAGCGTCACGGTGTCCCGACGTGTCCACACCACCCCGCGGAGTCCCCATGAGCACCGCCACCGCCACCGCTCGCCCCGGCGCAGTCCTCGCCGACCTGCTCCCCGCGTCCCGCGTCCGCGACGCGGCCCTCGTCCTCGGCGGCGCCGTGCTCACCGGCATCGCGGCCCAGGTGGCGATCCCGGTGCCCCACTCCCCGGTGCCGGTGACCGGCCAGACCTTCGCCGCGCTGCTCGTCGGCACCACCCTCGGTGCGCGCCGCGGCTTCCTCTCCCTCGCCCTGTACGCGCTCGCCGGCGTGGCCGGTGTGCCGTGGTTCGCCGACGGCGCCTCCGGTGCCGGCATGGTCTCCTTCGGTTACATCATCGGCATGCTGCTCGCCTCGGCGGCCGTCGGTGCCCTGGCCCGGCGCGGCGCCGACCGCTCCCCGTGGCGCACGGCGGGCGCGATGATCCTCGGCGAGGCGATCATCTACGCGGTCGGCGTGCCCTACCTGGCCCTGGCGGCCCACCTCTCCCTCTCCCAGGCCGTCGCCGCCGGCCTCACCCCGTACCTGATCGGCGACGCCCTCAAGGCCGCCCTGGCGATGGGCGCGCTGCCCACCGCCTGGAAGCTGGTCAACCGGCAGCGCTGACGCCGTAGTTCCTGCGGAAGAGGTTCGCCGGGTCGTACGCCTCCTTGACCCGGGCGAGCCTCTTCGCCGTATCGGGGTCGTACAGCCCCGCACTCCGGTCGCCCGCCCCGAACGCGAAGTTGAGCGACCGCCCGAGGGCGTCCTCGGCCAGCAGCGCGAACGCCGGGTCCAGTACGGCCCGCGCCCGCTCCCGCTCCCCGACGGTCAACAGCCGTACCAGGAACCGCCCGTCACGCCACGGCACCGCGTTCGGTGCCGGCCGGGCGAGCGCCCCGCCCAGGTGATTGATCTGGAGCACGCACATCGCGGGCGCCTCCGGCCCGGTCGCCCGCAGCAGCTGCCCGGCCCGCTCGAGGTCCAGCTCCCGCAGCACCGCGCTGTCGCCGTAGTAGGCGTGCGGGAAGTCCGGGTCGCTGTGGATGGTGTGGCTCTCGGCGTACGGCATCTCGCGCAGCGAGTCCGACAGCACCGGCCCGATCTCCCGCAGCGGGGCGACCAGCGCGTCGCCGTCGGCGCCCGTGTGGGCGACCCGGATGGAGACGACGTACGTACCGCGCAGCGGCGGGGGCAGCGCGGGCTGGTCCGGGTACGGTACGGCGGCGAAGGACGAGGTCAGCCCGTCCGGCACGGTCCGCGTCCAGGCCTCGTACGCCCGCAGTACGGCCGCCGGGTCCACCGCGCGCCCGTCGAAGGCGAGCGAGCCGCCGTACAGCGTGCGCACCGGGACGAGTCCGATCTCCAGCTCGGTGACGACACCGAGGGTGTGTCCCGCGCCGAGCAGCGCCCAGTACAGCTCGGGGTCGGAGTCCGGGCCGACCCGGCGCGGTTCGCCGTCGGCCGTGACGACCTCCAGCCACCGCACATGGTCGGCCGCGTACCCGAACTCCCGTGCCAGGATGCCGAGTCCGCCGCCCAGGGTGTACGACACCGCGCCCACACCCGGCGCCGAGCCGTTCAGCGGCGCCAGCCCGTACGGCTCGGCGGCCGCGGCCACCTGCCCCCAGCGCGCCCCGGCCCGCACCCGGACGGTACGGGCCCCGGGGTCGACGCCGACGCCGTCCATCCGCCGGGTGCTGATGAGCAGCCCGCCCTCGTAGCCGCCGGGCAGCCCGTGCCCGCTCGCCTGCACCCCGACCGGCAGCCCTTCGGTGGCCGCGTGGCGTACGGCGGTCACCACCTCGGCCGTCGAGCGGACGGGCGCGACCAGCGCGGGCCGCTGGGTGAAACCGAGCTGGAAGCCGGCGAGTTCGTCGTCGTAGCCCCGGTCGCCAGGGCGGAGGAAGGCATCGGTGACGTTGGTCATGGGACGCAGTATGGCCGCACAACCCGACACGTACGGTCGGATTGTGCGGCCATATACCGATGTTCGGTACCGGTGTCCGCTGCGTCGCGTCAGCCGGTGGTGACCTTCTCGGCCGCCTCGACGGCGGGCACGGTCGCCGCACGGCCCGACTCGACCTTCTGCTTCACCAGGGCGATCACGACCACGACCGCCGCCACCCCGACCGACAGCAGCACGGTCGTACGGCCGCTGCTCTCGCCCTTCGTGTCGGTCAGCATGTAGCCGAGGACGAAGACGATGAAGGCGGCCGTGATCCAGGTCAGGTACGGGTACAGCCACATCTTCACGACGAGCTTCTCCGGCGCCTCCCGCTGGATGATCTTGCGCATCCGCAGCTGTGAGAAGCAGATGACCAGCCACACGAACAGGGCAACCGCGCCGGAGGAGTTGACGAGGAAGAGGAAGACGGTGTTCGGGTAGGCGTAGTTGAAGAAGACCGCCACGAAGCCGAAGACGACCGACGCCAGGATCGCCGCCATCGGCACACCCCGGGAGGTGGTACGGGCGAACACCTTCGGGGCGTCACCGCGCTGGCCGAGCGAGAAGGCCATACGGGAGGCCGTGTAGAGACCGGAGTTGAGACAGGACAGCACCGACGTCAGCACGATCACGTTCATGATCTCGCCGGCGTGCGCGATGCCGAGGGAGTCCAGGGCGGCGACGTACGAGCCCTCCTTCTTGATGGAGGGGTCGTTCCACGGCAGCAGCGAGACCACGACGAGGATCGAGCCGAGGTAGAAGACGCCGATCCGCCAGATGATGCTGTTGGTGGACTTGGTGACCGCGCGCTGCGGGTCCTCCGACTCGCCGGCCGCCAGGGTCGCGATCTCGCTGCCCATGAAGGAGAAGACGACGAGCAGCACACCGGTGAGGATGGTGCCGGGTCCGTGCGGCAGGAAGCCGCCGTGGTCGGTCAGGTTGCCGAAGGACGCCTTGTCGGCGTGCACGCCCGGCAGGACGCCGAACACCGCGAGCAGACCGATGACGATGAACGCGCCGATCGCCACGACCTTGATGCCGGCGAACCAGAACTCGAACTCGCCGTAGGAGCCGACGGAGACCAGGTTGGTCGCGGTCAGCACGCTCATCACGATGAGCGCCCAGGCCCACTGGGGCACGGACGGCACCCAGCCGTGGAGGATCCCGGCGCCGGCGGTGGCCTCGACGGCCAGCACGACGACCCAGAAGAACCAGTAGAGCCAGCCGATGGAGAACCCGGCCCAGCGGCCGAGCGCGCGGTCGGCGTGCGCGGAGAAGGAGCCGGAGGCGGGGTTGGCGGCCGACATCTCGCCCAGCATCCGCATCACGAGGACGACGAGGGTGCCGACGAGCGCGTACGACAGGAGGATGCCCGGTCCCGCGGTGGCGATACCGGAACTGGAGCCGACGAACAGACCGGCGCCGATCACACCACCGATCGCGATCATCGACAGATGGCGGTTCTTGAGTCCTGCTTGGAGGCCCGAACCAGGGGTCATGGACGGTTTCCTTTACGCCAGGTGGAGCGGCTCGCACGAGCGGTGTACGAGTCGGTCCAGTGAAACGGAGGCGAACGGATTGCGGAACCTCCGAAACGGGATCGTTACTTGAGGTTTCCTTGAGGTTCTATGGTTTCACTCACATTTTCCGAGGCCTGGCGGTCCGTCGGTCCGGCGTCGCTACCCGAGGCTGCTGCCCCGGATCGGCCGTGTCACACTCATGGCATGCGCGTGTATCTCGGCTCCGACCATGCGGGCTACGAACTCAAGAACCACCTCGTCGAGTGGCTCAAGGAGGCGGGCCACGAGCCCGTCGACTGCGGGCCGCACATCTACGACGCCCAGGACGACTACCCGCCCTTCTGCCTCCGCGCGGCGGAGCGTACGGCCGCGGACCCCGAGTCCCTCGGCATCGTGATCGGCGGCTCCGGCAACGGGGAGCAGATCGCCGCGAACAAGGTCAAGGGCGTGCGGGCGGCGCTGGCCTGGAGCGAGGAGACCGCGTCGCTGGGCCGCCAGCACAACAACGCCAACGTGGTGGCGGTGGGCGCGCGCATGCACACGCAGGAGGAGGCGACGAAGTTCATCGAGACCTTCCTCAACACCCCCTTCTCGGGTGACGAGCGCCACATCCGCCGCATCGACATGCTGTCGGCCTACGAGACGACAGGCGACCTCCCCCCGATCCCGGCCCACCACCCGCAGCAGTAGCCGCCCGGGGCTCCGCCCCGGACCCCCGCCTTCGCCCACCCCTCCACCGGACCCGGTGGGCGGGTGGGCAGACGTAGTGAAAGGACAGCCCAGCCTTGCCGGAAGGGCACACCATTCATCGGCTGGCCCAGGACTACGCCGAGCGCTTCCGGGGCACCGCCCCGCGGGTGACCAGCCCCCAGGGCAAGTTCTCCGACGCCGCCGCCCTGCTGGACCGTGCCGAGCTGACGGCCACCGAGGCCCACGGCAAGCACCTCTTCCTGCGCTTCCGGGACACCGACTGGGTCCACATCCACCTCGGCCTCTTCGGCAAGGTCGGCTTCGGCGGCACCCCCGCGCCCCCGCCGACCGACACCGTCCGGCTCCGGCTCGTCAACGACGCCGCCCACGTCGACCTGCGCGGCCCCACCACCTGTGCACTGATCACGGACGACGAGAAGCGCGCCGTACACGACCGCCTCGGCCCCGACCCGCTGCGCGAGGACGCCGAGCCGAGCGCGGCGTACCGCCGTGTCTCCCGCAGCCGTACGACGATCGCCGCCCTGCTGATGGACCAGAAGATCGTCGCCGGCGTCGGCAACGTCTACCGCGCCGAGGTCCTCTTCCGGCACGGCATCGACCCATACCGGGCGGGCAAGGACATCACCTCGGCCGAGTGGGACGCCCTCTGGGCCGACCTCGTCGCGCTGATGCGCGAAGGGGTCCGGAACAACCGCATCGACACCGTCCGGGCCGAGCACACTCCGGAGGCGATGGGGCGCCCGCCGCGCGTGGACGACCACGGCGGCGAGGTGTACGTCTACCGCCGCGCCACCCAGCCCTGCCACATCTGCGGCGACGAGATCCGCACCGCCGACCTCGCCGCCCGCAACCTCTTCTGGTGCCCCACCTGCCAGAAGCGCTGAGCGCTTTCAGAAGCCGTGCGGCAGCCACGGCGGCACCGGTGAGCCGAACGCCACCGACGTCTCCGTGAGCGTCCCCGCCCGCAGCTCCCGTACCCGCCCGGCCGCCGCGAGCGACAGCAGGCTCACGCCGCCCAGATAGGCCGCCCCCAACTCCCGTACCGACAGCGCGAGATCGGCCGGGTCCGTCGTCCGCTCGCAGGACGCGCCCTTCGTGTCGCCCGTGAGCCGCCAACGGCCCGTGTTCCAGGGACAGAAGGCGTCCTCGACCTCGAACACGACGTCCACGGGCGTCTGATAGGTGCGGGCCGACAGGGCCGTACCCACGTCGACCAGGCGGACGTGACCCGAGTCCCGCAGGCGGGTGCCGCAGCGGCGGATGTCGTTCACCAGGTACTGCCAGGCGTCGTCCACCGGGCGCCTGCGCACGCTCAGCGTCGACATCAGGTCGATGCCGAACAGGAAGCGCCACAGCGCCGCGTCCGTCGCGGGGTCCAGCGCGGCCAGGTCCTCCAGCGTCACCGTGCCGTCGTGCCCGCTGGGCCCCCAGCCGAGCTTGGTGCGGTAGCGGGCGTACCCGGTCACCCGCCCGTCCCGCTCCGCGACCACGCACCGCAGCGCCGACGCGCCCTCCCGCTCGCTCTCCGGGTCCAGCAGACCCTGCCGCTCCCAGCCGGGCTGCCGGGCCAGCATCCCGGGGCGGCCCGGCACCAGGGCCGCGTACACCGCCTCGCACGCGTCGAGGACGTCGGCGGGCTCCGCGTACCGCACCCGCACGTCCTCCGTGCCGGCCGGCAGCGTGAGCGAGACCCGGCTCGTGTCGATCTCGGCCGACAGCTGGAAGGCCGCCGCACCGTAGCCGAAGCGGCCGTAGATGGCCGGCTCGGACGCGAACAGCACCGCCAGCGGCTCACCCAGCGCGCGGACGTCGTCCAGCTGCCGGCGCATCATCGAGGTCAGCACCCCGCGCCGGCGGTGGGTGGCCGCCACGCTCACCATGGTCACGCCGGCCGCCGGGACCCCGGCCCCGCCCGGCACGGTCATCCGGAAGCTGAACGCCCCGGCCGTCCCGACGATCTCGTCCCCGTCCCGGGCGGCCAGCGAGCGGTCGAACTCCGTGAGGGAGCGGTCCAGTTCGCGTTCATCGGCCGCGGCGACCCCGCCGAAGGCCCGGACCAGCCCGTCCCACCAGCGGTCGAAGTCCTCCGGCCGCAGCACCGTCAACTCGGTTACGCGATCAGTCTGCTCTGTCCCCATGGGCCATGCCTATCAAGGCGGTACGGGACGAGCCAGTGAATTTGTCCGGGGCGGCAACGCGGCGGCCGCTCGTGCCGTTCACTGTGAGGACCACCTGAGAAGTGGAGCCCCGCAGGGGGGACAAGTGGGACCTCCCGTGCCAAGCAGCCGGTCCGATGGATAGGGTCCCGAACTAATGGCAGCAGGACGAGAGCGGCGCGCGAAGGCCGAGACGTTCACGGCCCGGTGGAAGATGCAGTGGCACCGGGTCCGCACCGGCCTGCGCAAAAGCGCCGTGGACTACTTCCGCGGCGACGGCTCCGACTGGATCGCCTTCGCCGGACTGCTGCTGACCATCCCGGTCCTCATGGCCATGACCCTGGCCGACTCGGTGTGGTGCTCACCGGCCACCCTGGTGCTGCCGATCATCGCCGGCGGCCTGCTGCTGCGCCCGTCGAGCCTGCTCGGGCTGTACGCGGCCGGGGCCACGGCACTGATCGTGGAGTCGGTACGGCTCGGCCCGTACACGGAAGGGCCGTCGCGCGTGACCCCCGGCGTGGTCCTGGTCGTGGCGGCCTGCGGTTTCTTCGGTCTGCTCACGGCCCAGTTCCGCAGCCGGGTCGGCGTGCCCTGGCGGCGCGGCGGCACCATGCTGTTCGACCTGCGCGAGCGGATCCGGGTGCAGAGCAAGCTGCCGAAGCTGCCGCAGGGCTGGCACCACGAGATGGCGCTGCGGCCGGCCGGCGGCCAGTCCTTCTCCGGCGACTTCGTGGTGGCCGCGAGGACGAACGGCGGACGCACGCTGGAGGTGGTCCTCACGGACGTCTCCGGCAAGGGCATGGACGCGGGCTCCCGCGCCCTGCTCCTGTCGGGCGCCTTCGGCGGCCTGCTCGGCTCCCTGCCCCCGCACGCCTTCCTCCCCGCCGCGAACGGCTACCTCATCCGCCAGGACTGGGACGAGGGCTTCGCGACCTCCATCCACCTCGTCCTGGACCTCGACTCCGGGGACTACGAGCTGTACACCGCCGGCCACCCGCCAGGCCTCCAGCTCTCGGCCGGCAGCGGCCGCTGGGAGGAGAAGGCCGCCGACGGCCCGCTGCTCGGGGTGTACGACGGTGCCCAGTTCGACCCCGTGAAGGGTTCGCTGCGCCCGGGTGACGTCCTGATGCTCTTCACGGACGGCCTGGTGGAGACCTCCGACCGGGACATCGTCGAGGGCATGGACCGCCTCACCGGCGAGGCCGACCGCTATGTCGCCGGCGGCTTCCACGGCGCCGCCTGGCACCTGATCGAGGCGGTGGCCAGGGACGTCAACGACGACCGGGCCCTCCTCCTGATCTGCCGCCAGTCGACAGCCTCGGCGCGCTGAGCAGCCTTCGGCCGGTGCCTCCGGCTCGCTGGCTGCCTTCGGCCGGTGGCCCTGGGCTTGCTGGGCCGCCCGCGGCCGGTGCCTTGGGCCGTTGGCCGCCTACGGCTGGCGTCCTTGGCCCGCTGGCCGCCTCAGCCGGCGTTCATGGCCCGCTGAGCCACCCGCAGCCTGTGCCCCTGCTCGCGAGCCGCCCTCAGTCGGTGCCCCCCTCCGGTGTCCGCAGGGCGGCGGCACTCAGCGGAGCGAGTACCCGCCAGCCCACGCTCTCGTACAGGGCCCGGCCTTCCGCGGTGGCGCCCAGTACGGCGGCCCTTGCCCCCTGCTGGGCCCCGGTCCTGGCGAGCGTCCTCATCACCACGCGTCCGAGTCCCCGCCGCTGGTGGGCGGGGTCGGTCTCCACCTGGTCGACGGCCGCGGTGGTCCCGGTGACGGCGATCTGGCCACGCGCCGCGAAGCCCCCGTCGGCGGCCCGCACCAGCACCCGGGTGACCCCGCCCCGGTGCCAGCTGCTCAGCCGGTAACCGTCGGGAAGCACGGGCGCGGCCCCGACGTGACCGAGGGAGACGGCCATGAGGGAGTCGTGACCGTCCAGCAGCCCCCAGCCGGGCGGCAGCCACGCCTCCAGAACCGGCGCCGGTACGAACACCTTCAGCGCGACACCGCCGGGGCTGCTCTCGGCCAGCCGCCGCACGGTCGCCTCGTCGGCGGAGGTCAGGACATGCCGGGCGACCTCCCTGGAATGCCCGACGTCAACGGTGAATCCCCAGGATCGGTCCGACGGTTCGGCAGCCCCGCGGGATACGACCCACCCGTGGACCCAGGCCCGTACGGCGTCCTCGGTGCTCTCGAAAGGCACAGCAACCCCCAGTCAATGTAATAAGTGCATGCCGCGAGTGATTATTACGCAGATCGGCCTGGAGGTGCTGGTGCCCGGCCTCCCGGCCCACGCGGCCCCGCGTCGCCAGGCACGGGAGACACTGGGGCGATGACACAGCCCACGCCCGACTCCACGCCTCTGCTCACGCTCGCCGAGGTCGAGGCCCTCGCCCGCGCCGCCCACGAGGGCCAGACCGACAAGGCGGGGCGGCCGTACGCCGAGCACCTCGCCGCCGTCGCCGCGGGCGTGCGTGCCCGTGGCGGCGACGCCGAGCAGATCGCGGCGGCCTGGCTGCACGACGCCGTGGAGGACGACGCGCTCACCCGGGAGTGGCTGGCCGCCGCCGCCCTGACCCCCCGCACCAAGGCCATCGTGGACGCCCTCACCAAGCGGACGGGGGAGGAGCCGGCGGCGTACGCCCGGCGCATCCTCGCCACCCCGGGCGCCCGGCTGGTGAAGGAGGCCGACCTCGCGCACAACGCCGACCCGCGGCGGCTGGCGGTCCTGAACGAGCCGACCCGGAAACGACTGACCGAGAAGTACGCCGGAATGCGCGCACTTCTCGGCCTCGGCCAAGGTGAGCCAGGAACGTAAGGCGTTTGGGACCGGAAACGAACTGGCGCAATTCCATGGAAAATCACCCACCGGCCCGGCCGAACTACCGCACGGAGCGCCGCCGGAGCCGGTTCCGTGCCCTACGGCGTACCCCTGACGTATCCCCGACGTTGCGTCACGGGCCGCATGAGGCGGCCGGGTTGGTGGCACGATGGTTCTGGCGGGGGGTGCGCGGACCGTACCTCCGGGCCGGGAGAGCGGACCGACCTAGGGTGTGATCAGTTGTGGCCATTTCACTGTCTGTGGTGCTGCTGTTGGCGATCATCCTGGTGGTCCTGATCCGGGGGGGCAACATCAAGGCGGGCCCGGCCATCGTCGCCGTCCTCTTCGGCTTCTTCCTCGCCTCGACCGGCATGGCCCCCTCGATCACCCGCTTCCTGGACTCGATAGCCCATTCCATCGACTCGATCAAGTTCTGACCCGGCGAAGACGGCGGCCTGCGGACACGCCGGAGGCCCGGCGCCGCCGAAGCGGAGGCCGGGCCTCTGGAGGGATCTGATCGATCAGAGCGGGCGACGGGAATCGAACCCGCGTAGCTAGTTTGGAAGACTAGGGCTCTACCATTGAGCTACGCCCGCAGGAGCGCGCCGCAGGTCGGTGACCGCGGCACTGGAGGCATCGTAGCGGGTCGCCCCGCGCCGAGGCCAACGAGTTCGTCCCGGGAGTCGCGCGCGAGCCCGCACGCGCCGCCGGAAAGAAGGCGTAGGCGGAAGGCGCGGGAAGAATCCGGCCGCCGCGAACGCCCCGGGCATGTACCCTACGTGTCGCACCAGACGGGGTGTGGCGCAGCTTGGTAGCGCGTCCGCTTTGGGAGCGGAAGGCCGTGGGTTCAAATCCCGCCACCCCGACCACCGGCTCACGTCACTGTGATGATCACGGCGATGATCACCTCGGTGATCGCCTTTTGGGGCGCTGAGCGGCTGCGGTTACTATGCAAGCTGCGCGCCCGTGTGTCCTGGCCCCCGCGGCCTACGTACTCCTCCGGGCGGCGAATCCGCCGGACCTGTCTGGCTCCGGCAGAAACCAAGAAGTCAGCCACAAGGAGACCGAACCGTGAAGAGCGCCGTGGAGACCCTGAACCCGACCCGGGTTCGGCTCACTGTCGAGGTGCCCTTCGAGGAGCTCAAGGACAGCCTCGACGCGGCGTACAAGAAGATCAACCAGCAGGTCACGGTGAAGGGCTTCCGTAAGGGCAAGATCCCGGCCCGCGTCATCGACCAGCGGTTCGGTCGCGGTGCGGTGCTGGAGGAGGCCGTCAACGACGCGCTCCCGAAGTTCTACACCGAGGCGGTCAACGAGGCCGACCTCAACCCGCTGGGCCAGCCCGACGTCGACATCACCGAGCTGAAGGACGGCGAGACGCTGAACTTCACCGCCGAGGTCGACGTCCGCCCGGCCCTGGAGATCCCGGACTACTCCGGCATCGAGGTCGAGGTCGACGCCGTCGAGGTCACCGACGAGGACATCGAGAAGTCGGTCGAACAGCTGCGCGAGCGCTTCGCCTCGACCTCCCCGGTCGAGCGTGCCGCCGAGGACGGCGACGTCGTCACCATCGACCTGGAGGCCAAGGTCGACGGCGAGGTGCTGGAGGACGGCATCGCCAACGGCGTGTCGTACACCATCGGCTCCGGCGAGCTGCTCGACGGCATCGACGACGCCGTCAAGGGCAAGTCCGCCGGCGAGGAGGCCACCTTCACCTCCGAGCTGAAGGGCGGCTCCGCCGCGGGCCAGGAGGCCGAGGTCACCGTCAAGGTCACCCAGGTCGCCGCCCGCGAACTGCCCGCGCTGGACGACGAGTTCGCGCAGCTCGCCTCCGAGTTCGACACCCTGGACGAGCTGAAGGCCGACAGCCGCAAGCGCCTGGCCAACATGAAGCAGTTCGACCAGGCCACCCAGGCCCAGGAGCGCGTCCTGGAGAAGCTCCTCGAGCTGGTCGAGGTCCCGGTCCCCGAGAAGCTGCTCGAGGACGAGATCAACACCCGCAAGCACAACCTGGAGCACCACCAGCTCGGCCAGATGGGCCTGACCCTCGAGAAGTACCTGGAGATCCAGGGCAAGACCGCCGAGGAGTTCGACACCGAGACCCGCGAGGCCGCGGTCAAGGGCATCAAGACCCAGTTCGTCCTCGACGAGCTGGTCAAGCAGGAGAAGCTCAACGTCAACCAGGAGGAGCTCACCGAGCACCTCATGCGGCGCGCGGCCTCCTCCGGCATGTCCCCTGACCAGTTCGCCCAGGCCGTCGTCGAGGGCGGCCAGGTGCCGCTCCTGGTCGGCGAGGTCGCCCGCGGCAAGGCCCTGGCCGTCGTGGTCGAGAAGGCCACGGTCAAGGACACCAACGGCGAGATCGTCGACCTGGACGACGAGGAGGAGGACGAGACCGAGGCCGCTGAGGCGTCGGAGACCTCCGAGGAGAACGCGGAGGGCTGAGCAGCCCTACGGCGCCTCTGAAGCGCGTACGACGGGCCCTGGGGACTCTCCCCGGGGCCCGTTTGTAGTACCGAGGGGGATCGGCCAACCTGGAGGTGCGGGGCGACGCACCCGGTGTCGAACGGCGCTACGCCCCCGGCGAACACCGTCATCTGCGGGATTCCCGGAAGGGACCATCGCGTTAGGGTCCATGAAAGGCAGAACAATGAGACGGCCCGGCGCCGTCGTAGACGAGCAGGTGGATACGTGACGAATCTGATGCCCTCCGCCGCCGGCGAGCCTTCCATCGGTGGTGGCCTCGGCGACCAGGTCTACAACCGGCTGCTCGGCGAGCGGATCATCTTCCTCGGCCAGCAGGTTGACGACGACATCGCCAACAAGATCACCGCGCAGCTGCTGCTCCTTGCGGCCGACCCCGGCAAGGACATCTACCTCTACATCAACAGCCCCGGCGGTTCGGTGACGGCCGGCATGGCGATCTACGACACCATGCAGTACATCCCGAACGACGTGGTGACGATCGGCATGGGCATGGCGGCCTCGATGGGCCAGTTCCTGCTCACCGGCGGTACCGCCGGCAAGCGGTTCTCCCTGCCGCACACGGACATCATGATGCACCAGGGCTCCGCGGGCCTGGGCGGTACGGTCTCGGACATCAAGATCCAGGCCCAGTACCTGCTGCGCACCAAGAAGACCATGACCGAGCTGACCGCGCTGCACTCCGGCCAGAGCGTCGAGACGATCCTCCGCGACGCCGACCGAGACCGCTGGTTCACCCCGGAAGAGGCCAAGGAGTACGGTCTCATTGACGAGATCATCACGCACGCCTCGGGTGTTCCGGGAGGCGGCGGCACCGGTGCCTGACCGGCCCGGCCACGCCACGCACCGCCGAGACCCCAGCCCCCCGAACGCCACCAGGACGGTGAACCCCATGAGCAACTTCCCCGGCGCCGCCAGCGGCATGTACGAAGGGCCTCGCCCCGACAGCCGCTACGTCATCCCGCGCTTCGTCGAGCGCACCTCCCAGGGCATCCGCGAGTACGACCCGTACGCCAAGCTCTTCGAGGAGCGCGTGATCTTCCTGGGCGTCCAGATCGACGACGCCTCCGCCAACGACGTCATGGCGCAGCTGCTGTGCCTGGAGTCGATGGACCCGGACCGGGACATCTCGATCTACATCAACAGCCCCGGTGGCGACATGACCGCCCTGACGGCGATCTACGACACGATGCAGTTCGTGAAGCCCGACATCCAGACGGTGTGCATGGGCCAGGCGGCCTCCGCCGCGGCCATCCTGCTCGCCGCCGGCACCCCGGGCAAGCGCATGGCGCTGCCCAACTCCCGGGTGCTGATCCACCAGCCGGCCGGCTCCACCGGCCGCGGTCAGCTCTCCGACCTGGAGATCATCGCCAACGAGTTCACCCGGATGCGTGAGCAGCTCGAGAACATGCTGGCCAAGCACTCGAACCAGCCGATCGAGAAGGTCCGCGAGGACATCGAGCGCGACAAGATCCTCACGGCCGAGGAAGCGCTGGAGTACGGCCTCGTCGACCAGATCATCTCCACCCGCAAGCTGAACAACTCCTCGGTCCGCTGACCCGGAGCGCAGGATTCCCGGCCCCCCTTGGCAGGGCGCACGTCAAAGTGAACCCTGCCAAGGGGGGCCCTAACACCGGGCCCGGCAAGGTACCGTCGGACATAAGGCAGCACCAGGAGCCGCTGGATTCGAAAGCGTCCAGGCGGCTCCCAGGCGAAGGGGAAGCACACCGTGGCACGCATCGGTGACGGCGGCGATCTGCTCAAGTGCTCGTTCTGCGGCAAGAGCCAGAAGCAGGTCAAGAAGCTCATCGCAGGGCCCGGTGTGTACATCTGCGACGAGTGCATCGATCTCTGCAACGAGATCATCGAGGAAGAGCTCGCGGAGACCAGCGAGGTGCGCTGGGAGGAGCTGCCCAAGCCCCGCGAGATCTACGAGTTCCTCGAGGGCTACGTGGTCGGCCAGGAGGCCGCCAAGAAGGCCCTCTCCGTCGCGGTGTACAACCACTACAAGCGGGTCCAGGCGGGCGAGAACGGCGGCGCGAGCGGCCGTGACGACGCCATCGAGCTGGCGAAGTCCAACATCCTCCTGCTGGGCCCCACGGGCTCCGGCAAGACCCTCCTCGCGCAGACCCTGGCACGCATGCTGAACGTGCCCTTCGCGATCGCCGACGCGACGGCGCTCACGGAGGCGGGCTACGTCGGCGAGGACGTCGAGAACATCCTCCTGAAGCTGATCCAGGCGGCGGACTACGACGTCAAGAAAGCCGAAACAGGCATCATCTACATCGACGAGATCGACAAGGTCGCCCGCAAGAGCGAGAACCCGTCGATCACCCGAGACGTCTCGGGCGAAGGTGTCCAGCAGGCGCTGCTGAAGATCCTGGAAGGCACCACGGCCTCGGTCCCGCCGCAGGGCGGCCGCAAGCACCCGCACCAGGAGTTCATCCAGATCGACACGACGAACGTCCTGTTCATCGTGGGCGGTGCCTTCTCCGGCCTGGAGAAGATCATCGAGGCCCGCGCGGGTGCCAAGGGCATCGGCTTCGGCGCCACGATCCTCTCCAAGCGCGAGCTGGAGGCCAAGGACGTCTTCGAGGACGTCATGCCGGAGGACCTGGTCAAGTTCGGCATGATCCCGGAGTTCATCGGCCGCCTCCCGGTGATCACTTCGGTCCACAACCTCGACCGCGAGGCCCTCCTGAAGATCCTGGTGGAGCCCCGCAACGCCCTGGTCAAGCAGTACCAGCGCCTCTTCGAACTCGACGGTGTGGAGCTCGACTTCGAGCGCGAGGCCCTGGAGGCCATCGCCGACCAGGCCATCCTCCGCCAGACCGGCGCCCGCGGCCTGCGCGCCATCATGGAGGAAGTCCTCCAGGGCGTGATGTACGAGGTCCCGTCCCGCAAGGACGTGGCCCGCGTGGTCATCACGGCCGACGTGGTCCTCTCCAACGTCAACCCGACGCTGATCCCGAGGGACTCGCGGGGGCGGGGCTCGGGCGAGCAGAAGTCGGCGTAGGCTGTACTACGAGTACGAGGGGCTCCCGGCGAGAACTACGCCGGGAGCCCCTCTCCTGTGTCCGCCGCCTGCAGCTCCCATCAGGTACGGGGGTCTTCGTCATCCTCGTCAGGCGCCCGGAATCCGGTCGTGTCGAGAGTGCAGTCGAACGGCGCCGGAACGCGGAGCTTCTCGCCGAACGGAACGGTGAGATGGAACGCGTAACCCTTGGGGGTCGGCGACCAGTAAACAGTGGCGAGTTCCTCCTGCATGTCGAGCAGGAGGTAGACCGGCACACCTGACTTCCCATAACGCTCGACTTTGTCGGTGAGGTCGTCGTCGCGAGTGGAGGGCGAGGTGAGTTCGGCGACGAAGGAGAGACCGTCGCCGTCCAGACGATTGCTTGCGGTCCGGCGTGGGACGCCAATATGGCAGCGGCGACGCTCAGTATGAAGGCGCGCATGGCGTGGTCGGGTGGCAGGGGGCCCGGCGCGTAAGACTTGCGGAAGCCGCTCGTTGGTCCGCACCGGGCGAGTCGCTTGGCGTACGGGGGATGGCAGTGCAGATACGGGCGTGAGGGTGCGCGATGGACCATGACGGCGACGAGGCCCAAGATCTGTTCAATTGCGCCGCCTCGGCGCATGGTGATGAGTGGCCCCCTGGCGGTTGGGTTGGGTGTATTGCCCGACCGCTATCGGCGCGACAAGACGTGGTGCCGGGCCTGTTTGGCGTACGTTGGCCGGCGCGCGAGGGCCCCCAACCGGTCTCGTCGACGGCTCTGTTGGTGGTGCCCGAGGCGGCTGTGGTCGGACGGCTGTACTCGTGGAACGAGTTGCATGCCTGAGACGTCAGTGTCTTCTCGGGGCGTCGCAGAACGCTCAAATCACGCCAGGTTCACGTCAAGTCTTGGTCGACGCACTCCCTCCCGTGATCGAATGAGTTTGACCATATCGGCCACTTGTTCGAGTCGTTGCCGGAAGTGAAACGGGAGTGTCCAACGTGAATTTGCGCAAGATCAAGGTAGCTCTGGCGGGGATCGGGGTAATTGCAGTAGCGGGAGCTGTCCCGATGATGGCGGCCACGCCAGCTTCAGCCGACTCTCCGGACTGTCGGGCGTACTTGGCCGAGGTGGGTTACTACGTTGGACCCAAGGTAACTGCGGCGTGTGAAAACCGGCGGGTCCCGTGGATTCCCGGGCCCAATCCCCTGTGCGTTAATGGGCTTGTCAAGGCGGGCGTCAAGACGTCAGACGCATTTACGGCTTGTGAGCGCGCCTAGAAGCGTCACCCAGCCACAGCCGCCCGGCGGAGTCGGCCGGGCGGCTACGGGTGGAGACAGGTCACATCTTCACGCGCACGTCGTTGCGCAGCTTGGCCGCGATCTCCGCCGTGTTGTCGACCGTGCCGCCGTCGCCCGAGGCGAGGGAGGCGACGCTGTACGCCGTGACCAGGGCGACGGTGCTGTGGTCACCCCAGATGCACACCGGCATCTTCAAGGTCTTGGGCACCCCGGATTCGCCGGAGCCGGTGGTGTCGAGTTGGGCAATCTGGCACTTCATGATGCCGTTGGAGAAGCCCGACGGGTTGACGGTCTGGGGGCTGCCGATCAGCTTGCCCTTGAAGTCGGAGTCGCTCTGGTCCTTCTCGGACCCCGCCTTGGCCTTGGCGAACATGGCGTCGACCACCGCCTCGGGATCGCTGATGGTCCCGTAGACGCCCTTGAAGGAGAGCCCCTTCTTGGTCAGCCCAGTGCCACTCTCGTAGCCGGCCTGGACCTGCGTCGGGTTCTTCACCCCCCACTTCTCGAAGTCCGAGCGGTCGGAGGCGGTCATGTCGCTTGAGGAGCCCGAGTCGGCGGACTTCGTGTAGGTCCCGTTGATCACCGACTGCGGCGCGACCAGCTTGTGCGGCCCGTCGTCCGCCACGCCACCGCCGCCGCCCCCGCCGATCACGAAGTACGCGCCCACCGCCACGGCCGCCACCACGGCCACCGCGCCGATGATTAGGCCCGTCTTCTTCTTGCCGCCGCCCGCCTGCGGAGCCTGCGGCATGCCGTAGGGCTGCTGGCCGTAAGGGGTGGGCGGCTGCTGCCCGTACGGGTTCGGCTGCTGCGGCACGCCCTGCTGCGGGTAGCCGTAACCCGGCTGCGGCGGGGCCGCCGGCGGGGCCTGCTGGGGGTAGCCGTAGCCGGGCTGCGGAGCCTGCGGCTGCTGGCCGTACGGGCCAGGCTGGCCGTAGCCTCCCGGCTGGCCGTACGGACCCGGCTGCCCCGGCTGGCCGTAGGGACCCGGCTGCTGGGGCGGCTGGCCGTACGGGCCCGGCTGGTTGTTGCTCATTTCTGGGTTCCCCCTAGGACGCTTATGTGTTCCTGACATCCTGGACCAGGCACGGGAAGCGCACGGCACCGGGGGCCGCACCGTTACACAACAAACGCGTTTCGGGACCGCGCCGTAACACCTCTAAACTGACCCCCGTGACCGAGAACGCTCAGCAGCAGCCACCCGCGCCCGACTCCGAACTGCCGACCCAGTACGCGCCGGCCGATGTAGAGGGCCCGCTGTACGAGCGCTGGGTAGAGCGCGGTTACTTCGAGGCGGACGCCAAGAGCGACAAGCCGCCGTACACGATCGTCATCCCGCCGCCGAACGTCACGGGCAGCCTGCACCTGGGCCACGCCTTCGAGCACACGCTCATCGACGCCCTGACCCGCCGTAAGCGCATGCAGGGCTACGAGACGCTGTGGCAGCCCGGCATGGACCACGCCGGTATCGCCACGCAGAACGTCGTCGAACGCGAGCTGGGCAAGGAGGGCAAGTCCCGGCACGACCTCGGCCGTGAGGCGTTCGTCGAGCGCGTCTGGCAGTGGAAGGCCGAGTCCGGCGGCCAGATCAGCGGCCAGATGCGCCGCCTCGGCGACGGCGTCGCCTGGTCCCGTGAGCGCTTCACCATGGACGAGGGCCTCTCCCAGGCCGTCCAGACCATCTTCAAGCGCCTCTACGACGACGAGCTGATCTACCGCGCCGAGCGCATCATCAACTGGTGCCCGCGCTGTCTGACGGCCATCTCGGACATCGAGGTCGAGTACCAGGACGACGACGGCGAGCTCGTCTCCATGAAGTACGGCGAGGGGGACGACACCATCGTCGTCGCCACCACCCGCGCCGAGACGATGCTCGGTGACACCGCCGTCGCCGTCCACCCCGAGGACGAGCGCTACAAGCACCTGGTCGGCAAGCTCATCCGGCTCCCGCTGACCGACCGCTCCATCCCGGTCGTCGCTGACGAGCACGTCGACCCCGAGTTCGGCACCGGCGCCGTCAAGGTCACCCCGGCGCACGACCCGAACGACTTCGAGATCGGCCAGCGCCACGACCTGCCGTCCATCACGATCATGGACGAGCACGCGGTCATCACGGCCCACGGCCCCTTCCAGGGCCTGGACCGGCTCGAGGCCCGCTCGGCGATCGTCGCCGCGCTGCGCGCCGAGGGCCGGATCGTCGCGGAGAAGCGGCCGTACGTCCACTCCGTCGGCCACTGCTCGCGCTGCAAGACCACCATCGAGCCGCGCCTGTCGATGCAGTGGTGGGTCAAGGTCGGCCCGCTCGCGAAGGCCGCCGGTGACGCCGTCCGCGAGGGCAAGGTCAAGATCCACCCGCAGGAGATGGAGAAGCGGTACTTCGACTGGGTCGACAACCTCCACGACTGGTGCATCTCGCGCCAGCTGTGGTGGGGCCACCGGATCCCCGTCTGGTACGGCCCGGAGGGTGAGGTCGTCTGCGTCGGCCCGAACGAGGAGCCCCCGAGCGGCGAGGGCTGGCACCAGGACACCGACGTCCTCGACACCTGGTTCTCCTCCGGCCTGTGGCCGTTCTCCACCCTCGGCTGGCCCGAACAGACCGAGTCGCTCGCGAAGTTCTACCCGAACTCCGTCCTGGTCACCGGCTACGACATCCTCTTCTTCTGGGTCGCCCGGATGATGATGTTCGGCCTGTACGCGATGGACGGCACCCCGCCGTTCCACACCATCGCCCTGCACGGCATGGTCCGCGACCAGTTCGGCAAGAAGATGTCGAAGTCCTTCGGCAACGCGGTCAACCCGCTGGACTGGATGGACAAGTACGGCAGCGACGCGCTCAGGTTCACTCTGGCCCGTGGCGCGAACCCCGGTGTCGACGTCCCGATCGGCGAGGACTGGGTCCAGGGCTCCCGCAACTTCGCCAACAAGATCTGGAACGCCACCCGCTTCGCGCTGATGAACGGCGCGACGGTGGAGGGCGAACTGCCGGACGCGTCGCGGATGTCGGCGACGGACCGCTGGATCCTCTCGCGCCTGAACTCGGTCGTCGCCGAAGTCGACGCGTACTACGAGGACTTCCAGTTCGCCAAGCTGTCCGACGCCCTGTTCCACTTCGCGTGGGACGAGGTCTTCGACTGGTACGTCGAGCTGTCCAAGACGACGTTCCAGGCGGGCGGCGAGCCGGCCGAGGTCAGCAAGCGCGTCCTGGGCGAGGTCCTGGACGTCACGCTGAAGCTCCTCCACCCGGTCGTCCCGTTCGTCACGGAGACCCTGTGGACGACGCTGACGGGCGGCGAGTCGCTCGTCATCGCCGACTGGCCGAAGGACAGCCGCTTCCGCGACCAGGCCGCCGAGCGGGAGATCGAGTCCCTCCAGTCGGTCATCACCGAGGTCCGCCGCTTCCGCGCCGACCAGGGCCTCCAGCCCGGCCAGCGCGTCCCGGCCCGCCTGACCCTGGACGGTACGGCCCTCGCCCCGCACGAGGCCGCCATCCGTCAGCTCCTGCGTCTCCAGCCGGAGGGCGAGACCTTCACGGCGACGGCCACCCTCCCGGTCGCGGGCGCCGAGGTGGCGCTGGACCTCTCCGGCACGATCGACGTGGCGGCCGAGCGCAAGCGCCTCGCGAAGGACCTGGCGGCGGCGGAGAAGGAGCGCCAGCAGGCGGAGGCCAAGCTCGGCAACGAGGCCTTCCTGGCCAAGGCCCCGGAGAACGTGGTGGACAAGATCCGCACCCGCCTGGCCAAGGCCGAGGAGGACATCGCGCGGATCCAGTCCCAGCTGGAGAGGCTGCCGTCGGCGTGAACGGCGTGCCGAAGGCCCCCGGAACTGCACAGCTTCGGGGGCCTTCGCCCACCCATGTCGGTGCGGCTCCGTAGACTGGCACCGTGAGCGACCTCCCGCACGAAAACGACCAGCCCGACCCCCTCGACAGCTTCGACGAACTCATCGAGGCGGAAACCACCCGCGACCCCGACCTCGCGGTGATCGAGGCCGGCAGCCGTACCCTGCGCACCCAGGGCGGGCAGCCGCACGCCGACGTACCCGGGCGGCCCGAGGACCCGGAGGTCGACAAGGCCCTGCGCGAGGTCGAGGCGGAGCTGGCCACCCGCTGGGGCGAGACCAAGCTGGAGCCGTCGGTCAGCCGGATCGCCGCGCTGATGGACGTCCTGGGCGAGCCGCAGCGCTCGTACCCGTCCCTCCACATCACGGGGACCAACGGCAAGACCTCCACCGCCCGCATGATCGAGGCCCTCCTCGGCGCCTTCGAGCTGCGCACCGGCCGCTACACCAGCCCTCATGTGCAGTCGATCACCGAGCGCATCAGCCTGGACGGCGCCCCGATCTCCGCCGAGCGGTTCATCGAGACGTACCAGGACATCAAGCCGTACGTGGAGATGGTCGACGCCGCTCAGGAGTACCGGCTGTCCTTCTTCGAGGTGCTCACGGGCATGGCGTACGCCGCCTTCGCGGACGCCCCGATCGACGTCGCCGTCGTCGAGGTCGGCATGGGCGGCTCCTGGGACGCCACGAACGTCATCGACGCCGACGTCGCCGTGATCACGCCCATCGCCTTGGACCACACCGACCGGCTGGGCGAGACGCCGGCGGAGATCGCGGGCGAGAAGGGCGGGGTCATCAAGCAGGGCGCGACCGTGATCCTGTCCCAGCAGCCGGTCGAGGCGGCGCAGGTGCTGCTGAAGAGGGCCGTGGAGGTCGACGCGACCGTGGCCCGCGAGGGGCTGGAGTTCGGGGTCGTGGCGCGGCAGGTCGCCGTCGGCGGGCAGCTGCTCACCCTGCGCGGCCTCGGCGGTGAGTACCCCGAGGTGTATCTCCCGCTGCACGGCGCCTACCAGGCGCACAACGCGGCCGTCGCGCTCGCCGCCGTGGAGGCGTTCTTCGGCGTCGGCGCCGTGCGCGCGGAGCCGCTGGACATCGACACCGTCCGCAAGGCCTTCGCGGCCGTGTCCTCCCCGGGCCGGCTGGAGGTCGTACGGCGCTCCCCGACCGTCGTGCTGGACGCCGCGCACAACCCGGCGGGCGCCGTGGCCACCGCGGAGGCGGTGGGGGAGGCGTTCGACTTCACCCGGCTGATCGGCGTGGTGGGCGCGAGCAGCGACAAGAACGTGCGGGGGCTGCTGGAGGCCTTCGAGCCGATCTTCGCGGAGGTCGTCGTCACCCAGAACTCCAGCCACCGGGCCATGGACGCGGACGAGCTGGCCGCGATCGCCGTCGAGGTGTTCGGCGAGGAGCGGGTGCAGGTCGAGCCGCGGCTGCCGGATGCCCTGGAGGCCGCGATCACACTGGCCGAGGAGGAGGGCGAGTTCGCGGGCGGTGGCGTGCTGGTCACCGGTTCTGTCATCACTGTCGGCGAGGCCCGGCTGCTGCTGGGGAAGGGCTAGAGGCTCCTACGATGCGTACGCTGTGCTCCTCGACCTTGATCGGCGAGTTCTTCATCATCGGCTTCGCCGGACTGGTCGCGATGAAGGACCCGAGCCTGTCGGTGTCGACGGTGTGGCTGGTCAGCGGTGTCGCCATGCTGCTGTGCGTGCTGATGTGCGCGGTGGTGACCCGTCCGGGCGGGGTGGCCCTCGGCTGGGTGCTGCAGATCGCGCTGATCGCCTCCGGTGTCTTCGTCCCGACCATGTACTTCATGGGCGCGGTCTTCGCGGGCCTGTGGTGGGCGTCGGTGCACTTCGGCCGGAAGGTGGACGAGGCGAAGGCCAGATTCGCCGCAGAGGGCTGAGCACGCCTCTTGTAATCTCGTGCCACCGCACACGTCAGTCGTAAGGAGCACCTCGTGACCCAGCGCACCCTCGTCCTGCTCAAGCCCGACGCCGTCCGTCGAGGCCTGACCGGCGAGATCATCGGCCGTATCGAGCGCAAGGCCGGCTGGCAGATCACCGCGCTGGAGCTGCGCACCCTGGACCGCGCCACGCTGGAGCAGCACTACGGCGAGCACGTCGGCAAGCCGTTCTACGAGCCGCTGGTGGAGTTCATGTCCTCCGGTCCCGTCGTCGCGCTGATCGTGGAGGGCGAGCGGGTCATCGAGGGCGTGCGCGCGCTGGCCGGCCCGACCGACCCGATCGCCGCCGCGCCCGGTTCCATCCGCGGCGACTACGGCGTGATCGTCCGGGAGAACCTGATCCACGCCTCCGACTCGGAGGAGTCCGCCGAGCGCGAGGTGAAGATCTTCTTCCCGGGCCAGGCGTGACCTGCTTCCCCGGCCGCGGCTGAACAGCGCGCGGAGGTTTCGCCAATTTTTCTGAGGGGCCGTCAGCTGTGTTCGGCGGCGCCTGACCAGGGACGGCCGTACATTTCCGGCCGTCCCCTGGCATATGCCTTGCCGATCGGGGGAACGCGTGCCTCCGATGGACCGTCTCCACGGGCGAGGCGGCCCGCCATCTGGTGACAATGGCGGAGACCCTCGCGCTGTGGCCGTGCAGGCGCGTTTACGATGGAAGCCTTCACGTCACAGCACCCGCCTCGCCGACCTGATATGCCCTCAAAAGCGCAGGAAGGCCCGATGAATCCGGATGGGGAACTCAATGTCGTTCATCGGCCGTGACATGGCTGTCGACCTCGGGACCGCCAACACGCTGGTGTACGTCAGGGGTCGCGGGATCGTACTCAACGAGCCGTCCGTCGTCGCGATCAACACCAACACGGGTGGGATCCTCGCGGTCGGTGCCGAAGCGAAGAAGATGATCGGCCGGACGCCGGGCAACATCGTGGCCGTCCGTCCGCTGAAGGACGGCGTGATCGCCGACTTCGAGATCACCGAGCGGATGCTCCGCTACTTCATCCTGAAGATCCACAAGCGGCGGTATCTCGCCCGGCCGCGGGTCGTCGTCTGTGTGCCCTCGGGCATCACGGGCGTCGAGCGCCGCGCCGTGATCGAGGCGTCCACCCAGGCCGGCGCCCGCCAGGTGCACATCATCGAGGAGCCCATGGCCGCCGCCATCGGCTCCGGCCTGCCGGTCCACGAGGCCACGGGCAACATGGTGGTGGACATCGGCGGTGGCACCACGGAGGTCGCGGTCATCTCGCTCGGCGGCATCGTCACCGCCCAGTCCATCCGCGTCGCGGGCGACGAACTGGACAACGCGATCATCCAGTACATCAAGAAGGAGTACAGCCTTCTGCTGGGTGAGCGCACGGCCGAGCAGATCAAGATCACGATCGGTTCGGCGTACGAACTCGACGCCGACGAGCACACCGAAGTGCGCGGCCGGGACCTGGTGTCCGGGCTGCCCAAGACCGTCGTCATCTCGGCCGCCGAGGTCCGCAAGGCGATCGAGGAGCCGGTCAACGCGATCGTGGACGCGGTCAAGACGACCCTCGACAAGTGCCCGCCGGAGCTGTCCGGCGACATCATGGACCGAGGAATCGTTCTGACCGGCGGTGGAGCCCTGCTGCGTGGCCTCGACGAGCGGCTGCGCCGGGAGACCGGTATGCCGATCCACATCGCCGAGGACCCGCTGGACAGCGTCGCGCTCGGCTCAGGAAAGTGCGTCGAGGAGTTCGAGGCGCTCCAGCAGGTCCTCGACGCGGCGCCGCGCAGATGACGTAACTCTTCGATTCCGTCGTACGGGACGTTCTCCTCTCGTGCGGCGGATCGTTGATATAGAGGCATAAGCTCCCACAAATGGGTCCCTTCGGTGTGCGTGTCGCGGACCGCGCCGAGTTCGCCTGCCGCGCCGGACAGGGGCCACCGAATTCCTACTGAGGAAGGGCACGGCCGCCGCACGTGAGGGACACGAAAGAGAGCCGGCTGCTCCTGGTCCTGTTGGTCGCCATCGCGTTCGCGCTGATCACGGTGGATATCCGCGGGGGCCGGAACTCCCCGGTCGACGGTGCCCGGCAGGCCGCGGCCGCGGTGTTCGGCCCCGTCGAGAACGGGCTGTCCTCGGCGGTCGATCCCGTCGGCAACGCCGTTTCCGCGATCCGTGACTCCGGCAGCCGGCACAGCCGGCTGGCCGCGCTGGAGAAGGAGAACGCGGCCCTCAAGGCGAAGCTCGGCAGCGACGACCGCAACCGCAGCCGGCTGAAGCAGCTCGACACGATGCTGAAGCTGGCCGGCGAGGGCCAGTACGGCATCAAGGGCGCCCAGGTCGTCGCCATAGGGTCGGCGCAGGGCTTCTCCTGGACCGTCACCATCGACGTCGGCGCCAGCGATGGCATCAAGCGCGACATGACCGTGCTCAACGGCGACGGACTGGTCGGCCGTGTCACCACCGTCGGCCCGGACACCTCCACCGTGCTGCTGGCCAACGACCCCGACTTCACCGTCGGCACCCGCATGGAGGGCAGCGACGAACTCGGCTTCGCCTCCGGCCAGGGCGACCGCCCGCTGCGCGTGGAACTGCTCAACGGCAAGGCGGAGGTGCACAAGGGCGACCGGCTCGTCACCTTCGGCTCGCAGAACGACCGCCCGTTCGTGCCGGGCGTCCCGGTCGGCGTGGTCTCCCGGGTCGACCCCTCCGGCGGCGGCCTGACCCGCACCCTCTACGTCACCCCGTACGTCAGCTTCACCAAGCTCGACATCGTCGGAGTGGTCGTCGAGGCCCCGAGGAAGGACCCGCGGGACACCGTGCTCCCGGCCCAGTCCAAGCCGACCCCGACGCCGACCGTCACCGTCACGGTGACCCCCTCGGCCAACGCGACCGACTCGACCGGCCAGCAGCACTAGGAGCTGACTTCCCCATGCGCTTCAACCGGATCCTGCTCTCCAGCGCGCTGGTCGTCGTGGCCCTGGTGATCCAGGTGAGCGTCCTCGCCCGCCTGCATCTGCCGGGCGCCGTCCCCGACCTGCTGCTGCTCACCGTCCTCGGCCTCGCCATGGTGTACGGCCATGTCGGCGGCGCCCTCGTCGGCTTCGGCGCCGGCCTGCTCGCCGACCTCGCCCCGCCCGCCGACCACGCGGCCGGCCGCTACGCCCTCGTGCTGTGCGTCACCGGCTACTTCGCCGGGCTGATCAAACCGGAGAACGGCCGGCTGAAGTCGGCGACCGGCCCGATGGCCGTCGTGGTCGCCGCCGCCATCGGCTCCACGCTGCTGTACGCGGGCGTGGGCGCCCTGGTCGGCGACACCGCCGCCCGCCATGTCGGCCTGTCCGGCCTGCTCATCTCCGCCGCCCTGTACGACCTGCTGCTCGCCCCGTTCGTGGTCCCCGCGGTCATGTGGCTGGCCCGCCGCTCCGACAACGACCCGCTGACCGAGACCGGCCCCGCCGCCAAGGCCGCGGACATCTCGTCCGGCTGGCTCTCCTCCGGCACCGGCCTGCGCATCGGCAGCCAGCGCGGCGGTCTCGGCGCCCTGAAGGCCAAGGCCCGCACCCGCTCGGCCCGGGTCGGCCGGATCAAGGGGGTCAAGCGGCTGTGACGGGCGCAGAGTTCACCCGAACGGGTCAGCTTTCGAGGAACGCGGGTTCACAGGCTGGTCGTTCATCATTCGTACGCGCATCCGCGTCCACATTCGCGCTCTGAGAGGGGGAGGCAGCCGCAGTGACCAACATCCCCGAGACCGGTCGGACCCCACGGGTCCAGATCCGTCTCGTCGTGATCCAGATCCTCGTCCTCTCCCTCCTCGGCACGCTCGGCGGCCGCCTGTGGTACCTGCAGATCCGCGAGGGCGCGCAGTACCAGAAGGAGGCGTCCGGCAACCACGTCCAGCAGGTCGTCGACCCCGCCGTGCGCGGCGACATCCTGGACGCCAGGGGCGTGCCCCTCGCCGACAACGAGACCCGCCTGGTCGTCTCCGCCTCCCGCACCGACCTGCTCAAGCAGAAGGACGACGGCAGGGCCGTCCTCACCAAGCTGGCCGGTGTCCTCGGCATGAAGCCCGACGAGGTCATGCAGAAGGTCCGGCTGTGCGACGCGAAAACGCCCCAGCCGTGCTGGAACGGCTCGCCGTACCAGCCGATCCCGATCACCGACAAGGCCACGCCCAAGCAGGCCCTGACGATCCGCGAGGCCTCCGAGGACTTCCCCGGCATCAGCGCCGAGCCCGAGGCCGTGCGCCGCTACGCGGGTCCGGGCAAGTCCAACACCGCGCAGGTGCTCGGCTATCTCTCGCCCGTCACCGATGCCGAGATCCAGAAGGCCAAGGACACCGACTCGCCCTATCTGCGCTCCGACATGGTCGGCCGCTCAGGCCTGGAGCGGGAGTACGACAAGGAGCTGCGCGGCAAGGCCGGCGTGACCCGCTACGAGGTGGACAACCTCGGCCGGGTCATCGGCAAGGCCAAGTCGACCCCCTCCGAGTCGGGTTCCAACCTGGTCACGAGCATCGACTCCCGGGTGCAGCGCGTCGCCGAGTACGAGCTGGACAAGGCCATGAAGGCCGCCCGCCAGCAGTTCGACAAGATCACCAACGAGAACTACAAGGCCGACTCCGGCGCCGTCGTGGTGATGGAGGCCAAGACCGGCCGGATCGTCGCGATGGCCTCGGCCCCGACCTACGACCCCAACGTCTGGGTGGGCGGCATCTCCGCCAAGGACTACAAGGCCCTCACGGGCAAGGACTCCGACTACCCGCTGCTCAACAGGGCCATACAGGGTCAGGCGGCCCCCGGTTCGACGTTCAAGGTGGTCTCCACGGCGGCGGCGGTCCAGGCCGGCTACGCCTGGGACGGCGGCTACCCCTGCACCAGCTCCTACTCGGTCGGCGGCCAGGTCTTCAAGAACTTCGAGGGCGAGAACTTCGGCGACATCTCCCTGGGCCGCGCCCTGGAGGTCTCCTGCGACACCGTCTTCTACGGCCTCGGCGACAACGAATGGAAGAAGGACGGCGGCATCAACCCCAAGAAGGGCCAGCCGAAGGACTGGTTCTTCAAGACCGCGCACCAGTTCGGCCTCGGCAAGGAGACCGGCATCGACCTGCCCAACGAGGTCACCGGCCGCGTCCCCGACCGCCAGTGGAAGCTGGACTACTGGAAGGCCAACAAGGACGCCTGGTGCAAGTCCGGCAAGAAGGACGGAAGTTACGTCGAGAGGATCGCCTACGAGAACTGCCTCGAGGGCAACAAGATGCGCGAGGGTGACGAGATCAACTACTCCATCGGCCAGGGCGACACGCTCGTCACGCCGATCCAGGAGGCGATGATCTACGGCGCCGTCGCCAACGGCGGCACCGAGTACGTCCCGACCATCGGCAAGGCGATCATCAGCCCCGACGGCAAGAGCGTCCAGGAGATCAAGCCCAAGGTGGCGCGCAGGCTCCCGGTCAGCCAGGCCACCCTCAAGGGCATGGACGACGCCTTCGCGGGCGTCATCACGCGCGGTACGGCGGCCTGGAAGTTCAACGGCTGGCCGCAGGACAAGATCGCGCTGCACGGCAAGACCGGTACCGCCGAGGTCTACGGCAAGCAGACCACCGGCTGGCTGGCCACGTACTCCAAGGACTACTCGGTGATCATGACGATCTCCCAGGCCGGTACCGGTTCCGGTTCCTCCGGTGAGGCCGTGCGCAACATCTACAGCGCGCTCTACGGCGTCCAGGGCGACGGCTCCATCGACGCCAAGAAGGCGCTGCTGCCCGAGCCGCAGAAGGCCCTGCCGAAGGTCGGCACGGACGGCACGATCGCCGCCCCGAAGGTCACCGGCGACCCGGGCAAGGACGCCGAGGCCTCGCAGCAGAACAACCCGAGCAACGGCACCGACCAGCAGCCCGCCACCTCGCCCTCGCCCACCACGCGTAACCGCACCACCCGCAGGAGGCCACGCAGGATCCCCGGGCGGGGGAGCCGGAGGATGCCCTCATGACCGGCAACAGCTTCTCCGTCTCCGGGTACGGCCCGGCGCGGGCGGGCTGGACCAGGATCTTCGCCCGCGACTCGCTGACCCGCCGGCTCGACTGGCCGATACTGCTGGCCGCGCTCGCGCTGTCCCTGCTGGGCTCGCTGCTGGTGTTCTCGGCCACCCGCAACCGCACGGAGATCAACCAGGGAGACCCGTACTACTTCCTGGAACGGCACCTGATGAACCTCGGCATCGGGTTCGCCCTGATGATCGGCACGATCTGGCTCGGCCACCGCGCCCTGCGCAACGCCGTGCCGATCCTGTACGGCCTCTCGCTGTTCGGGGTGCTGCTGGTGCTCACCCCACTCGGCGCCACCATCAACGGCAGCCGCAACTGGATCGTCTTCGGCGGCGGCTTCTCGATCCAGCCCGCCGAGTTCGTGAAGATCACGATCATCCTGGGCATGGCGATGATACTGGCGGCCCGGGTCGACGCCGGCGACAAGCCGTACCCCGACCACCGCACGGTCCTGCAGTCGCTCGGCCTCGCGGCCGTGCCGATCCTGATCGTGCTGATGATGCCCGACCTCGGCACGGTCCTGGCCATGGTGGCCATCATCCTGGGCATCCTGCTCGCCTCCGGCGCCTCCAACCGCTGGATCTTCGGCCTGCTCACCGCCGGCGTGCTCGGCTGCGTGGCCATCTGGCAGCTGCACATCCTGGACCAGTACCAGATCAACCGCTTCGCGGCCTTCGCCAACCCGGCCCTGGACCCGTCGGGCGTCGGCTACAACACCAACCAGGCCCGCATCGCCATCGGCTCCGGTGGCCTGACCGGAGCGGGACTCTTCCACGGCTCGCAGACCACCGGCCAGTTCGTGCCGGAGCAGCAGACGGACTTCGTCTTCACCGTCGCGGGGGAGGAGCTGGGCTTCCTCGGTGCGGGCCTGATCATCGCCCTGATCGGGATCATCCTGTGGCGGGCCTGCCGTATCGCCCGCGACTCGACCGAGCTGTACGGCACGATGGTGGCCGCCGGGATCGTCGCCTGGTTCGTCTTCCAGGCCTTCGAGAACATCGGCATGACCCTCGGGATCATGCCGGTCACCGGCCTGCCCCTGCCGTTCGTGTCGTACGGCGGCTCGTCGATGTTCGTGGTGTGGGTGGCTGTGGGACTGCTGCAGTCGATCAAGGTGCAGAGACCCCTGTCGGCGTAGGCCTCCGACGGTTCGGCCGTGGTGGGGCGTGACGGTGTGCACCGGGAGGATGGTGAGGTCGTTCACCGGGGGGCTGGCGGGGTTTTTCTCGCCATTCACCCGGAGCGGCCCCTGCCGCACCGGTCCGCGTCGCACTAGATTCGGTTCATGGCGGATGAGAAACGCGAGATCGAGCGCAAGTACGAATCCGACGAGAGCGGGTTGCCCGACCTGACCGGCGTCGGCGGGGTGATGACCGTCCTCGACAAGGGCGTGGTCGAGCTCGACGCCACCTACTACGACACCGCCGACGAACGCCTGGCCGCCGACGCGCTCACCCTGCGCCGCCGCACCGGAGGCTCGGACGCCGGCTGGCACCTGAAGTTCCCGGTCGCCCCCGGGGTCCGCGACGAGATCCGCGCCCCGCTCTCCGACACCGTCCCCGAGGAGATCGCAGCCCTCGTCCGCTCCCGCGTCCGGGACGCCGAGCTGATCCCGCTGGTCCGCCTCCGCTCCGCCCGCGACGTCCGCCACCTGGTCGACGCCGACGGCGTGCTGCTGGCCGAGGCGAGCGTGGACGCCGTGACCGCCGAGCGGCTCGGCGGCGAGGGCGGTGCCGCCCAGTGGACCGAGATCGAGGTGGAACTGGCCGACGGCGGCGACCCCGCCTTCCTGGACCTGGTGGAGAAACGGCTGCGCAAGGCGGGCGTACGCCCCTCGAAGTCGCCGTCGAAGCTGGCCAGAGCCCTGGAGCAGACAGCCGGCCGCAAGCGCCGTAAGACGAGCAGGGCCGGGCAGGCACCGGTGACGGCCGGAGACCATGTCCTCGCCTACCTCCGCACCCAGCGGGACGTGCTGATCGAGCTGGACCCCGCCGTCCGCCGTGACGTGCCCGACTCGGTGCACCGCATGCGGGTCGCCACCCGCCGCGCCCGCAGCACGCTGCGCAGCTTCCGCTCGGTCCTCGACCGAGCCGTCACCGACCCGATCGGCGTGGAGCTGAAGTGGCTCGCCGGCGAGCTGGGGGTCAGCCGCGACCGGGAGGTGCTGGCCGAACGCCTCACGGAAGCCCTCGACGCCCTCCTGCCCGACCTGATCACCGGCCCGGTCCGCGAACGCCTCGCGTCCTGGGCCGAGGCCGGGCAGGGCGGCGCACGCTCCCATGTGACCGGCGTCCTGGACTCCCGCCGCTATCTGACCCTGCTGGACACACTGGACAGGCTCCTCGCCGACCCGCCGCTGCGGAAAGCGGGCGGCAAGCGGCCGGAGAAGGTGCTCGACAAGGCCGTACGCAAGGACCTGGCGACCCTGTCCGCCCTGGTCGGGCAGGCGCTCGAGCGGCCGCCCGGCGAGGAGCGCGACGTCGCCGTGCACGAGGCCCGCAAGAAGGCCAAGCGCACCCGGTACGCGGCCGAGGCGGCCACCGACGCCCTCGGGAAACCGGCCCGCAGCCTCACCAGGGACATGAAGTCCATGACGACACTCCTCGGCGACCACCAGGACAGCGTGATGGCCCGCCGGACCCTGCGCGAGCTGTCCTCGGTGGCGCACGCGGCGGGGGAGAGCGCGTTCACGTACGGGCTGCTGTACGGGCGGGAGGAGGCGCGCGCGGCACAGGCGGAGGCGGAGCTGCCGGACCTGTGGCAGGAGATCGGCTCCCGGGTGTCCTTCTGAGCGTTCAGGGGAAGCCCGTGGCCGGGTTAGGCTTGATGGTCACCCCTGTCAGCTCACGAAGGTTCCCCCGATGTCTGTCGAGTCGGTGTTCCCGCAGCTCGAAGCCCTTCTCCCGCATGTGCAGAAGCCGATCCAGTACGTGGGCGGCGAGCTGAACTCCACCGTCAAGGAGTGGGACAGCTGCGACGTCCGCTGGGCGCTCATGTACCCGGACGCGTACGAGGTCGGCCTGCCCAACCAGGGCGTCATGATCCTCTACGAGGTCCTCAACGAGCAGGAGGGCGTCCTCGCCGAGCGCACCTACAGCGTGTGGCCGGACCTGGAGGCGCTGATGCGTGAGCACGGCGTCCCGCAGTTCACGGTCGACAGCCACCGCCCGGTGAAGGCCTTCGATGTGTTCGGCCTGTCCTTCTCCACGGAGCTGGGCTACACGAACATGCTGACGGCGCTGGACCTGGCGGGCATCCCGCTGGAGTCGAAGGACCGTGGGCTGGACGACCCGATCGTGCTGGCCGGCGGCCACGCGGCCTTCAACCCCGAGCCGATCGCGGACTTCATCGACGCGGCGATCATCGGCGACGGCGAGCAGGCCGTCCTCGACATGACGAGGATCATCCGCGAGTGGAAGGCCGAGGGCCGCCCGGGCGGCCGCGAGGAGGTCCTCTTCCGCCTGGCGACGACCGGCGGGGTCTACATCCCGGCGTTCTACGACGTCGAGTACCTCCCGGACGGCCGTATCGCCCGTGTGGTCCCGAACAAGAGCGGCGTCCCCTGGCGCGTGTCGAAGCACACGGTCATGGACCTGGACGAGTGGCCGTACCCCAAGCAGCCCCTCGTCCCCCTGGCCGAGACGGTCCACGAGCGCATGTCGGTGGAGATCTTCCGCGGCTGCACCCGCGGCTGCCGCTTCTGCCAGGCGGGCATGATCACCCGCCCGGTGCGCGAGCGCTCGATCACGGGCATCGGTGAGATGGTCGACAAGGGCCTGAAGGCGACGGGCTTCGAGGAGGTGGGCCTCCTCTCCCTGTCCTCCGCGGACCATTCGGAGATCGGCGACATCGCGAAGGGCCTGGCGGACAGGTACGAGGACGACAAGATCGGCCTGTCCCTCCCCTCCACCCGGGTGGACGCCTTCAACGTCGACCTGGCGAACGAGCTGACCCGCAACGGCCGCCGCTCCGGCCTGACCTTCGCCCCCGAGGGCGGCTCGGAGCGCATGCGCAAGGTCATCAACAAGATGGTCTCGGAAGAGGACCTCATCCGGACGGTCGCCACGGCCTACGGCAACGGCTGGCGCCAGGTGAAGCTGTACTTCATGTGCGGCCTGCCCACGGAAACGGACGACGACGTCCTCCAGATCGCCGACATGGCGACCCACGTGATCCAGAAGGGCCGCGAGGTCTCGGGCTCGAACGACATCCGCTGCACGGTCTCGATCGGCGGCTTCGTCCCCAAGCCCCACACCCCCTTCCAGTGGGCCCCGCAGCTCTCGGCGGAGGAGACGGACACCCGCCTGGCGAAGCTGAGGGACAAGATCCGGGGCGACAAGAAGTACGGCCGCTCGATCGGCTTCCGCTACCACGACGGCAAGCCGGGCATCGTCGAGGGCCTCCTCTCCCGGGGCGACCGCCGCATCGGCGCCGTGATCCGCGCGGTCTACGACGACGGCGGCCGCTTCGACGGCTGGCGTGAGCACTTCTCCTACGACCGCTGGATGGCCTGCGCCGACAAGGCCCTGGCCCCGTTCGGCGTGGACGTCGACTGGTACACCACCCGCGAGCGCGGCTACGAGGAGGTCCTCCCCTGGGACCACCTCGACTCCGGCCTGGACAAGGACTGGCTCTGGGAGGACTGGCAGGACGCCCTCGACGAAACAGAGGTCGAGGACTGCCGCTGGACTCCGTGCTTCGACTGCGGCGTGTGCCCGCAGATGGACACGGCCATACAAATCGGCCCGACCGGCAAGAAGTTGCTGCCTCTGACGGTCAAGAACGCGGGTCCGACGCCGGCTTCGAGCGGTCACGCGCACTGAGGTGAGCTAGGTACTCGATCGGGTGATTGAGGCGCTGGCGGGGGCGAGCGAGGAGGCGGCGGCTGCTGTGCTGGCTGCGGCCGGTGCTTCACCTGGCGACCCGTTGGCTCTCGGTCGGCGTTGTCAGATGGGCATGGGGCGGGTGGCGATCACCCGCTTCATGACGATCGTCGAGGACAGCTGGTTGACGTTGGGCAGCGTGGCCGGCTTGTCCTCGAAGAGGCGCTGGTAGGCATCGAGGTCTTCGGTCACCACACGCAGCAGGTAGTCGGGGGTGCCGAACAGTCGCTCCGCCTGGATCACCTCGGGGATGGCCGCGAGCCCTTCGTCGAAAGCCGCGAGCTGCTCGCGGTCACCGTGGCGCAGGTGGGCGAAGACCAGCACCTCGAAGCCCAGCCCGACGGCGGCGCCGTTGAGGGTGGCGTGGTAGCCGCTGATCACACCAGAGCGTTCGAGATCCCGCAGCCGGCTCTGACAGCGGGACACGCTGACCCGTACGCGTTCGGCCAGCTCCGTGATTGTCTGCCTGCCGTCCCGCTGGACCAGCTCCGGCTGCGCACGAGCGAGAAATGGCACGTGTATCCCCGCGACGTGCTGCCGCTGTTCGTGGCCGAGATGGACGTACTGCTGGCCGAACCGGTGGCCCGGGCCATCACGGACGCGGTCACGCGTGGCGACACCGGCTACCCGGCCGGCACCGCGTACGCCGAGGCGTTGGCGGAGTTCGCCCGGAAGCGGTGGGACTGGGACGGGTGATCAACTGCCCTGTCTACGAGCCCATCTACCACTTCGTGGAGCACACGGGCCGGCACATCGTCGGGATACCCGTTTGGGCTCATGCCGTCACACCAGGGACCTGCCTGAAATGCCGGTTATCGGGGCTGTCGGTACGTTCGTCGCAGGATCGGTCGCCCGGCCGACGTCCGTGCGACAGAGAGAAGTGACATGTCTCCGCGTACCTTTGCTGTGGTCGGCACGGGAGTGGGCGTGACCGCCCTTGTGGCCGCCAGCATCACCTACGCCTCGGCCGTCGGATCCACCCCGGCGTCCCCTGCTGTCCACCAGGCGGCCCGGCCTGTGCAACGAGCCGCTCCTCCCGTTCCTCATGCTCCTCCCGCGGCTTCCGTGGGCGGCAGGGGCGCAGGCGGAGAGAAGAACGAGGGCCGCGACGGCGAGGGACGCGACCACGGCCATGGTGGAGACGGAAAGATCTACTTCAACGAACGGACGTACTCCGCCTCCGCCGAGGGCTGCATCGCTGCGACCGGCTCCAGCAGCTTCAGTGTTTTCAATGACAGCCGCAAGACCGTCGAGGTCTTCAGGGGCTTTAGCTGCGACGACGGTGCTCCGGTCACCACCGTGGGTCCCCACGGCGACACCTTTGGCGTCGTGACCCGTACCGACCACGGGGGCGTATTCGGTGACGATGGCGTCGTGGGCAGCTTCCGGGTGATCGGCGACCACGACGAGTGGTGACAGCGCCGCCGGTGTGGGCGGCCGGCTGTCCCAGCTGGACACCACGCGCGGTAGCGGCCGCTACCAGGGGCGGACGAGGACGGTGCCGACCTTGCCGGGCCGTACCGCGTGCTCCACGGCCGTAGCCAGCTCGCTGAGGCCGTATGTGGCGGCCACGTCGAACTGCTCCGTGAGCGCCAGCGCGATCTGCTTCGCGTCGATGCATGCACCGAGATCGGCTCCTCGGCGATCATTCCGTAACTGACCAGCTTCCCGCCGGGCGCCGGGAGTTCCACGAGGCTCCCCGCAGTCTTCCCGCCGATCGGGTCGAGGGCCACGCTCGCCGGACGGCCGTCGGCCACCTCGCGGACCTCGTCGGCCCAGTCACCGTTGTGGCCGCGGAGGTTTCCTCAGCCTTGGGCCGGCCGGTCAGCCACACGGACGTCCCACTGCAGGAATGGATCGACAACGACCTCAGGTCCGTGGGGCTGCCGGACCATGTCTTCCAGCACATCTCCGCCATGGCCCGCCTGCATGCGGAGAATCGGTACGACCGCAAGGTCACCGGGCGGTCCGCGTCAGGGGTGGCCGATTTCGTCCGTAAGAACGAGGACCTGTTCACCCGCTGAGGCCGTCTCTTTCGAAGGCATTGTCCAGCGAGCGTGCATGGCTTCGTCACAGCGGGCCGACTGCGACCGCGTCGCTCAGCGTCTCGTGCACCTCGAGGGCGTGGGTCGGCCTCGCGATGCGCAGAAGCCTGCGCACGCGCCCCTTGGGAACCACCATGCGCACCGTGCCTCCGCGTCGGATGGCCGTCTGGTGGGCGCCGATGAGCGCGCCCAGTCCGTGCGCGTCGCAGAAGGTGACGTCGCCGAGGTCGATGATCACCTGGGGACGCCCACCATGGTCGGCCACGAGCGCTGCCAGGTCCGTACGCAGTGTCGGGACGGTGAAGATGTCGATCTGGCCCGCCAGGCTGGCGATCGTCCAGCCGGCGAGGCGGACCACGGACACTCTCACCTGTGGATATCCATCCCCCTGCCGGCCTTCCCTGCCCATGGCGCACCTCCACTCACCCCCTTACGGGCAGCTTGATGCGCGCGGCGGGGTGTCGACAGGGGCGGTCGGCCCCCGGTGGGGTGCCGCAGGTCCTTGGTGCAATGGGCCGATCGGCTCTTACCGCGGGTACGGGTGGACCGGTGATCGAGGCGCTTCGGCCTCCCCGGGAGAGCACCTTCCCGGCCGGGTCCGAGGCGGTTCGCTGTCCGGTGGTGTGACCGGCGGCGCTCCGGCCGCCCCTGCGCTGTTGCGGAGGCACAGGCCCGGCGTTGCAATCAAGTGTGAGGCACTTTGGCGGCGCCGAGTCCGCCGACCGCCCCGCTCCCGGGACGAGGGCCGGCCGGAAGGGGCTCAAGACCGACGCCCTGGGGATGTTCTCCTCGGTGGCCATGGGCCTTGCCTCCACCGGCCCGGCGTACAGCCTGACCGCCACGCTGGGCGTCATCGTGGCCGGGGTCGGACTGCAGGCCCCGATCGTCACGATGCTGGCGTTCATCCCGATGCTGCTGGTCGCGTACGCCTTCCGGGAGCTCAACGCGAGCAACGCCGACTGCGGGACCACCTTCACGTGGGCCACCCGCGCCTTCGGACCGCGCGTGGGCTGGATGGGCGGCTGGGGCCTCATCGTCGCCGACACCGTCGTCATGGCGAACCTCGCCGCGATCGCCGCTGCCTACGGCTTCCAGCTGGTGGGCCTGGACGGACTCGCGGAGAACCGGCTGTGGACCACCGTGGCGGGCATCGTCTGGATCGCCGTGCTGACCGCGATCTGCTACGTCGGCATCGAGTTCTCGGCGACTGTGCAGCGCTGGCTGCTGTGCCTGGAAGTGGTGATGCTGCTCCTTTTTGCCGTTGCGGCGCTGGTCAGGGTCTACACCGACCCGCCCTCGACGGCGATCCGTGTGTCCGCCTCCTGGTTCAACCCGTTCGAGGTGCCCTCGGCGAGGGCCCTGACCTCGGGCATCCTCGCGGGGGTCTTCATCTACTGGGGCTGGGACACCGCGTTCTCGGTCAATGAGGAAACCATCGACAGCACGCGCATCCCCGGGCGCGCCGCGGTCACTTCCACCCTGCTGCTCCTGGTCATGTACGGCCTGGTGTCCACCTCGGCGCAGGCGTTCGCGGGAGTCGGCACCTCGGGTATCGGACTCGGCAACACCAGCAACGCGGACGATGTGTTCTCCGGACTGGGCGAGGCCGTGTTCGGGAGTGGGAACACCGGGCTGTTCCTGTCGAGACTGCTGATCCTGATGGTGCTGAGCTCCGCGCTGGCCTCCGCCGAGACCACCATCCTGCCTCTGGCCAGGACCGTCTTCTCCATGGCGGTCCACAAGGCGCTCCCCTCCCGGTTGGCCCGGGTTCACCGCAGGTTTCTTACCCCGACCTGGGGCACGGTCGGCATGGGAGCGGCCTCGATCGCCTTGTTCGTCCTGCTGGCGTCGTACAGCCACAACATCCTGGCCGACTCGATCGACTCGGTCGGTCTCGCGATCGCGTTCCAGTACGGAGTGACCGGCTTCGCCTGCCTCTGGTACCACCGCAAGGTCCTCACCCGCAGTACCAGGGACCTGGTTTTCAAGGGCGTACTGCCAGGGCTGGGCGGGCTGATGATGGCCTCGCTGTTCCTCTACGCCGCCTTCGCCGTCTACGCGAACCCCGAGTACGGCACGACCGCGGTCGACCTGCCGCTGATCGGCAGGACGGGCGGGGTCACCGTCCTGGGCCTGGGCGCCCTGCTGATCGGTCTCCTGCTGATGCCGGTGGTCACCCGTGGCCACGGCGTGGCCCTCAGGCTCCAGCGGAGCCTGCTTCCGCGCCGCCTGCCGCGGCACGCGGCCGTCGACTCGGCGAGCCGCTACCTGCCTGCCGACAGCGGGTCCGGGGTGGGCGGCGACTGGTACGACGTCATTCCCCTGTCGGGAACCCGCGTCGGCCTCGTCGTCGGGGACGTGCTCGGTCACGGAATGCGTGCCGCGGCCACCATGGGACGTCTGCGTACGGGGGTGCGCGTGCTGGCCCGGCTGGACCTGAGCCCGGACGAGCTCCTGTCCCGCCTGGCCGACCTGGTCGAGCAGACCGTGCACGAGGACGGGGCCGGCCGAGGCCCGGCCCACCTGAGGCCGCACGCCGACGCGGCCCTGGGCGTGAGCTGCCTGTACGCGGTGTACGACCCTGTCTCGGGGAAGTGCAGCCTCGCGCGGGCAGGGGAGTTGGTGTTGCTGGTCGTCCAGGCGCACACGGGCGTCGTCGACCGTCCGGAGCTGCCCATCGGGCCGCCGCTGGGAATCGATGGCCTGCCCTACCAGAGCATGGAACTGGACCTCGCGCCGGGCAGTCTCCTCGCGCTCTTCACGGCCGGCCTTCTCCAGGCGGCCGACGACCGTGACGCCGGGCTCGCGCAGCTGTCCCGCGTCCTGGCCGACGGCCGAGCGTCCTTGGAGGCGCTGTGCGACGGGGCGGTGACCACCTTGCTGCCCGGGGCGGTGGACGTGGACGCGACGCTGCTCCTGGTCCGCACTCGCCTGCTCGACCGGAACCGGTTCGCCGAGTGGGCGGTCGTCTCGGACCCGGCGGCGGTGGCCACCATCCGCGCCGCCGTCGGCAAGCAGCTCGGCGACTGGGGGCTGGACGACCTGGCGTTCACCACTGAGCTGATCGTCAGTGAACTGGTCACCAACGCCATTCGCTATGTCGGCGGTCCGATCCAGGTACGCCTGATCCGTGATCGGACCCTGATCTGCGAGGTCTCCGACACCGGCCACACCTCGCCCAATCTGCGGCACGCCGCGAGCGATGAGGAGGGAGGACGGGGCCTGTTCATCATCGCCCAGATGACCCACCACTGGGGCACGCGCTACACCCGCGCCGGCAAGACGATCTGGACCGAGCAGGAACTGCAGCAGAGCAGCGGCCTCTGACGGTCAAGAACGCCGGTCCGGTGAGAAGGCGGCCGCCGACACTCAGCGCCATGTGACTTCAGTCATGCCGAGACCTGACGAGCGTCCTCAGAGGCGGAGCCGATGCCGTGCGGGTGCGGGTGGGGCGCAAGCCGAGCCGGGCTGATCGGCTCATCGACTTGGTCCGCCACTGCGGTCAGGGGGTGTAGGCGGCCGTGATGATCCGGTTGACCAGGGCTATGTCGTTGCCTCCGCCGGTGACGGGGTTGAAGCAGTACGTCAGGCGGCGGCGGAGGTCAGGGGTGGTGAACAGGCCGTCTGTGTAGCCGTAGGTGCTGCCCGTCTTGCCCCACACGGTCACGCCCGGTCGGCCGTCGTGGCCGGGCAGTGTGACGCGCATCAGGCCCGCGCCGTAGTAGGCCCGGCCATGGCCCGGGTCGTTGTCGGAGCCGCCCAGGTAGGGCTTGTCGGGGACGGTGAGCAGTTCCTTCATCTGGGCCGGTGGCAGGAGCCGGCCCCGGAACAGGGCGGTCAGGAAGCGGTCGAGGCCGGCGGTGGTGGAGATCATGCCGCCGGCGCCCGGATTCTGCTCGGTGACGTCGGCCAGTTCGCTGCCTCCGTCGGGCCGCGGGACCGCGAGGTAGCCATGGGCGTGGGGGCCGGGGATCGTCGGGTCGGTTTCGGGAGCGGTGGTGTCCCGCAGGTGCAGCGGGTGCAGGATGCGTCGGGTGATCTCCTGCTCGTAGCTGTGTCCGGTGAGCTTTTCGACGAGCATCGCGGCCACGTAGTAGCCGGTGGCTCCGTAGACCTGCATGCTGCCCGGTTCGGTGAAAGGCCGGTCGTGCCGGACGGCCTTGGCGACCAGCTCGGACAGGGGGTGATCGTCGAAGCGGTGCCGGACGATGGCCTCGGGCGTCGAAGGCAGGTCGTCGGCCGTCAGCTCGGGCAGGCCGCTGGTGAAGTTCAGCAGGGTGCGCACCGGGGTCGGCGGGTAGTCGGCGGGGAGCGTGTCGGGGAGGTAGTGCTGGACGGGCTGGTCGAGGTCGACGCGGTGTTCGGCGGCCAGTTGCAGCATCACCGTGGCGATGAAGGTCTTGGTGACGCTGCCCAGACGGAAACGGCCGTCGACCGGAACCGGCTGTCGCGTCGTGGTGTCGGCGACCCCGTACGTCCCTGTCCAGTGCCCGGCCGGTCCGCTCACCCGGGCCAGGACACCCGTTACTCGGCTCGGTGCGCTGGAGATCGCCTGCTGGAGCGCCTGCGGGTTCAGCTCGGGCAGCGAGGAGGCGCCGGCATGCGGGTGTGCGGCAACCGGATGCTTGGCGGGCGTGGTGGGTGCGGTCGGCGCCGGTGCTGCCGCGCCGACGAGCACGGCCGTGGCGGCGGCGCACGACAGCACCGCCCATGCTCGCCGTCGGCGCCGCCCGCGCTCCAGGGCCGGGGTCGTACTGCGGGTGGTGATCGGCTCGAAGGTCATGCCCACGAGAATCCGGCACCCCGGCTTCCCGGCCATCGGGGATCACCCCGAACTCGGCCCCCAGCCGCCCCTGACTCTCCGTCATGGTTTGTCGCTCACAAGGGACATGGAGGCACTCGGCGCTCGTGATGTCATCGCAACCCGGGAGCGGAATCCGCAGCAGGGGCCCGGGCGTCATGACAGGTATGGAACTGCAGAAGCCGTCGCCTCAGCCCCGGCAGCCCGAAGGGTGTCTTGTCGTCGCGATCCGCATCCCGGTGCGGATCTTCGTCCTCGTGCTGGTCGTACCGGTGCGGTTGGTGTGGGACGCGCTGGTCGTCGCCGGACGGTTTCTGCTGGACACCCTCCTGCGGCCGCTCGGGCGGGCGCTGGCGTGGGTGGGGCGGGTCCTGTTCGTCTGGCCTCTGGTGGGGCTCTGGCGGTATGTGCTCGTGCCGGTCGGCCGGGCGATCGGCTGGCTCGCGCGCGTGCTCGTCGCCGTACCGGCCGCGTGGCTCTACCGGTACGTGCTCACCCCCGTCGGGCACGCCCTCGCCTGGCTGGGGCGGTATCTGTTCGTCGTGCCCGCGCGGTGGCTGTACACCTGGGTCCTCGCGCCGCTGGCCACCGGCGTCGGCCTCGCCCTGTACTGGGTGCTGCGGGTGCTGTTCGTGCTGCCCGCCCTCGCGCTGTGGCGCTGGGTGCTCGTGCCCGTCGGGCGGGTGCTCGCCGTCGTGGCACGGGAGGTGGGGGAGGCCCTCACGCACGCGTGGCGGGTCGCCGGGCGGATCTCGCGGGCCGTCGGGCGGGTGCTCGGGACCCTCTTCCGGTGGATCTTCGTGGAGCCCGTGCGCTGGGTGTACCGCAGTGTCCTCACGCCGATCGGCCATGTCGTCCGGGACGCCGTCCTGCGGCCCGCCGCCCAGGCCGCGCGTGCCGTGGGGCGGGTCGTCGGCGGGGCGTTGACCAGCGCGCGGGACGTGGTGCGGCAGGCCCGGGCCGACGTACGGCGGATGCTGTTCGGCGAGCCCCGGCAGCCGGCCGCGGTGGACCGGCGGGAACCTGAGGGACCCGCTGCACGTACTCTTGGTAGCAGTACGACCGCTCTCACGAAGGACTAGGACACTGGGCAAGCGACAGCCCGAAGGCCCGCCGCCCGCACCCGCGGTGCAGCGCATCCGACTGCGCTACACCAAGCGCGGCCGCCTGAGGTTCACCAGCCACCGAGACTTCCAGCGCGCCTTCGAGCGTGCGCTGCGCCGCGCCGAGGTGCCCATGGCGTACTCGGCCGGATTCACGCCGCACCCGAAGGTGTCGTACGCCAATGCCGCACCCACCGGCACGGGCAGTGAGGCGGAGTATCTGGAGATCGCGCTCACCGAGGCGCGGGATCCGGAGCGGCTGAGAGCGCTGCTCGACGAGTCGCTGCCCGTCGGGCTCGACATCGTCGACGCGGTCGAGGCGCGGATCTCGGGTCTCGCCGACCGGCTGACGGCCTCCGTCTGGGAGCTGCGGCTGGACGGCGTGGACCCCGCCGACGCCGGGCGTGCGGTCGAGGCCTTCACCCAGGCCGAGACCGTCGAGGTGCAGCGCATGACCAAGAACGGCGTCCGCACCTTCGACGCCCGCCCGGCCGTCGTATCCCTGGTATCCCTGGAATCCCAGGAATCCCTGGAAACGCACAGTTCGCAGGCTGATAGGCCGAGCGACCAGCCCTGTGCGATACTGCGGCTGGTTGTTCGGCACGTGACGCCTGCCGTACGACCCGACGACGTCCTGTCCGGTCTCCGCGCCGTGGCCGACCTGGCGCCGCCGGTCCCCGCAGCGGTGACCAGGCTGGCGCAGGGGCTGCTCGATGAAGAGACCGGCACGGTGACCGACCCGCTCGCGCCCGACCGCGAGGCAACCGGGGCCCTGATGGCCGCACCGGCTGCCGCCGCGACGGCGCCGACGCCGGAAGGTTCCGCGTAAGGACGGACGTCGTAGCGCCGCCCTCGTACTCGGGAGCCACCTGGGTCGGGCAGCGCACCGACCAGAAGACTTTCGCCAGGCCGTACCGACAAGGCGTACGGAACCGGCGAGACAAGACACAGAGTGCTCCCGTGCGGCGCCCGCGCCCCGGACGGCGGCCATCGCGCATCGCGCGGGCCGTGGACGTCAACGGCGGACGGCCCTTCGAGGCCGTCGCCGGACCAGGCGCGGCGCCCGGGAGCCTGACGGGAGAAACGCCCGCATGCTCGAGCCGACCGAACCCGTAGAGGGTTCCGAACTGAACACTCCCAGCGACACCCTGCCGCCGCGCAGGCGTCGCCGTGCCGCCTCCCGCCCGGCGGGCCCGCCGGGCGCGGCGAGCGAGGCACCCGCCGAGGTGGCCCTTCCGGCCATACCGGCCGAGGAGACCGACGAGGCCGTCGAGGCCGACGAGACCCTTGTCGCGGTGGGTGGCGAAGAGACCATTGAGACTGCTGAGGCCGTAGAGGCCGCTGCTCAGCCGCCTGCCGAGGAGGCTCCGGCCGCCGGTCGTCCGCGTCGCCGGGCCACCCGCCGGGCGTCCGCCCCCGCAGGGGCGCCGACGTCCGCCGAGGCCGTCGTACCGGCCGCGGCCGCCGTCGCCGAGACCGAGCAGCCCGCCGCCGTGGCCGCCGAGGGTGGCGAGATCGTCGTCGGCGAGGACGCCGCGCCGCGCCGCGCCCGCCGCCGGGCCACGCGCAGCGTCGCCGCGCCCAGCGCAGCTGCTTCCGGTACCGCTGAGGTGCCGGTGACCGAGGAGGCGGCCGAGGCCACCGCGTCCGCCGAGGAAGCTGTCCCCGCCGAGGCCGCGCCCGCCGCTCGTCCGCGTCGCCGTGCCACGCGCCGCGCCTCCGCGCCCGCCGGTGCCCCCGCGACCGCTGAGGCCGCCGAGGTCGTCGCCGAGCCCGTGGTCCCGGCCACCGCCGAGGCCGAGAAGGCTCCGGAGCAGCCCGTCGTCGAGGCGCCCGCCGCCGTGGAAGCCGTGGAGGAAGCCGCGCCCGCTGCTCGTCCGCGCCGTCGTGCGACCCGCCGCGCGTCCGCGCCCGCCGGTGCGCCCCAGGCCACCGAGGCCGCCATCGAGCCCGCCGCCGAGTCCGCTCCCGCGGAGGCTCCCGTAGTCGCCGCCGAAGCTCCGGCCGCCGAGGCTGCCGCTGCCGCCGAGGTGAGCGGTGCCGTCGAGGAGGCCGCTCCGCGTCGTACCCGCCGCCGGGCCACCCGCCGGGTGTCCGCGCCCGCCGGTGCGGCCGCGCAGGAAGAGGCGGCCGTCGTGGCGGAGGAGGCTGTTGTGAGCGCCTCTCCCGAGGTTCCCGCGACCACGCCCGCCACCGCCGCCCAGGAGCCGCAGGCCCCCGCCGAGGAGGCCGCGCCGCGTCGTGCCCGGCGTCGGGTCGTGCGTGCCGCGTCCGGGTTCTCCGAGCCCGCGCGGCCCGCTCAGGCCGAGGAGCCCGAGGCCGCCGAGGCCGAGGCCGAGGTCAAGGCGCCGCGTCGCCCGGCCCGGCCCGCCGTCGCCGTGTTCCAGGCGCCGGTGTTCGCCGAGCCGAAGTTCCAGACCCCGGAGCGCGCCGCCGCCGAGGCGGCTGCCGAGGCCGCCGGGGCCGAGGAGACCGAGGCGACCGAGGAGTACGCGGAGGAGCGCGCCGAGACCGGTGCGCGCCGCCGCCGTCGCCGCCGGGGCGCTGCCGAGGAGCCGCAGGCCGTCGAGACCGCCGCCGTGGAAGAGGAGCCGGAGGAGGAGGCCGAGGAGGCCGCCGAGTCCGTCGAGGATCTCGAAGAGGCCGAGGGTGCCGAGGGCTTCGAGGAGTCCGGTTCCCGTCGCCGTCGCCGTCGGGGCGGTCGGCGCCGCCGTCGCGGTGAGGCCGCCGAGGGCGAGGGCGTGGAGGCCGAGGAGCTGGCCGCCGAGCAGGCCGCGCAGGACGCCGAGGACACCGCCGAGCAGGAGGAAGAGGACGCCGAGGAGGCTTTCGGCGACGAGTCCGCCGGCTCCAGCACCAGCAGCCGCCGACGCCGTCGTCGTCGCCGTCGCGCCGGTGACACCTCCGTCGACACCGAGCCCGGCGAGGGCGACCCGGAGCGTACGGTCGTCAAGGTCCGCGAGCCGCGCAAGCCCAGCGAGCCGTCCGACGAGGTGCAGTCCATCAAGGGCTCGACGCGTCTGGAGGCCAAGAAGCAGCGCCGCCGGGAGGGCCGTGAGCAGGGGCGCCGACGCGTCCCGATCATCACCGAGGCCGAGTTCCTGGCCCGCCGCGAGGCCGTCGAGCGCGTGATGGTCGTGCGCCAGTACGGCGAGCGCACGCAGATCGGCGTCCTCGAGGACGGCGTGCTCGTCGAGCACTACGTCAACAAGGAGCAGTCGACCTCGTACGTCGGCAACGTCTACCTGGGCAAGGTCCAGAACGTGCTGCCGTCGATGGAGGCCGCGTTCATCGACATCGGCAAGGGCCGCAACGCCGTCCTGTACGCCGGTGAGGTCAACTTCGAGGCGCTGGGCATGGCCAACGGCCCGCGCCGCATCGAGTCCGCCCTGAAGTCCGGGCAGTCCGTGCTCGTCCAGGTGACGAAGGACCCGATCGGGCACAAGGGCGCGCGTCTGACCAGCCAGGTCTCGCTGCCGGGCCGTTACCTCGTGTACGTCCCCGAGGGCTCCATGACCGGCATCAGCCGCAAGCTGCCCGACACCGAGCGGGCCCGGCTGAAGACCATCCTCAAGAAGATCGTCCCCGAGGATGCGGGCGTCATCGTGCGCACCGCCGCCGAGGGCGCGAGCGAGGAGGAGCTGAGCCGGGACGTCGAGCGGCTGCAGGCGCAGTGGGAGGACATCCAGAAGAAGGCCAAGAACGGCAACGCGCCGACGCTGCTGTACGGCGAGCCGGACATGACCGTCCGGGTCGTGCGCGACATCTTCAACGAGGACTTCTCCAAGGTCATCGTCAGCGGTGACGACGCCTGGGAGACGATCCACGGGTACGTCTCGCACGTCGCGCCGGACCTCGCCGGACGCCTGTCGAGGTGGACCTCCGAGGTCGACGTCTTCGCCACGTACCGGATCGACGAGCAGCTCGCCAAGGCGCTGGACCGCAAGGTCTGGCTGCCCAGTGGCGGTTCGCTGGTGATCGACAAGACCGAGGCGATGGTCGTCGTCGACGTCAACACCGGCAAGTTCACCGGCCAGGGCGGCAACCTCGAGGAGACCGTCACCAGGAACAACCTGGAGGCGGCCGAGGAGATCGTGCGCCAGCTGCGGCTGCGCGACCTGGGCGGCATCGTCGTCATCGACTTCATCGACATGGTGCTCGAGTCGAACCGGGACCTGGTGCTGCGACGCCTGCTGGAGTGCCTGGGCCGCGACCGTACGAAGCACCAGGTGGCCGAGGTGACCTCGCTGGGCCTGGTCCAGATGACCCGCAAGCGGGTCGGCCAGGGCCTGCTGGAGTCCTTCTCCGAGACCTGTGTCCACTGCAACGGCCGCGGTGTCATCGTGCACATGGAGCAGCCGAGCGTCGCCGCCGGCGGCGGTGGCGGCAAGCGCAAGAAGCGCGGCCGGGCCGCTGACGTGCACGAGCACGCGGCTGAGCACGTGCACGAGGCCGCTGCCGTGGCCGTGGAGACCGGCGAGGCCGTCGAGCCGGAGACCGTCGCCGAGGTGGCCGCGGAGGTCGCCGAGCCGGTCGCGCTGGCCGCGCCCGACTTCGCCCCCGACGAGGAGCTGTACAGCAGTGTCGCCGAGGCGGAGGCGGCGGCCACCCGTGGCCGTACGCGGCGCCGGGCGAGCCGCCGGGCGTCCGCTCCGGCGGGCGCGCCGAAGGCGGAGAAGGCCCCCAGGGCGGCTGCCAGGGCCGAGAAGGTCGAGGCCGTGGAAGAGCCGGCCGTCGTGGCGCCGGCCGTCCCCGAGGTCACGGCTGAGGAGGCGGTCGCCGAGGTGCCCGTCGCCGAGCCGTCGGTCGTCGAGGCCCCGACCGGGACCGAGGTCGTCGAGGAGGCCGCGCCCAAGGGCCGTACACGCCGTCGTGCGACCCGGAAGGTGTCGGCGCCGGCCGGTTCCCCGGTGGGAGCCGAGACGGCCGTGGTGACGGTGCCCGAGACCGCGGTCGCGGCAGAGGCGCCGGTGGCCCGGCCCGAGCCGGAGGCCGTGGTGCCGGCGCCGGTCGAGGAGGCGCCCGCCGAGGCCGCCGCCCCGGCCCGCCCGCGCCGGCGCGCCGTGCGCAAGGCCACCGCGCCGACCGCGTCCGAGGAGGCGGCCGTCGTGGTCGTCCCGTCGGCCGCGGCGGAGGAGGCCCCGGCCCCGGTCGCCGAGGAGCCGGTCGAGGAGGCCGCTCCGGCCAAGAAGGCGGCCCGCAAGACCGCCAAGAAGGCCGCGGTGAAGAAGGCCGCCGTCAAGAAGACCGCGGCCAAGAAGACGGCCGCGAAGAAGACGACGGCCAAGAAGGCGGCCAAGACCGCCAAGACGGCCGCCGCGAAGGCGACGGCGAAGAAGACCACCACGGTCTCCGCCACCGCCGCCGACGAGGGCTGACACCCGGGCTGTGGGGGCGGGGCGGGGGGTGCGGGCGCCCCCCCGGGGGGGGGGGCCGGGGCCCGGGCCGCCCGGGCCCCCCCCCCCCCCCCCCCCCCCCACCGCCGCGCCCCCCGCCGCCACAAA